>NZ_SNWA01000003.1:0-364744 GCF_004361815.1 Paraburkholderia sp. BL10I2N1
GGCGCAATAGCGATAACGTGGCGGCATGGCCTGGTGCCGAGGCCAGCTTCATGGATGCCGGGGTGGCGGTCAGCGTGATCCACGGTGTCAAGCAGAGCGACGCGCCAGAGCGCTTCGAAGAGCTGAAAGCCGAGTTCTCGCGCGACACATCAGCCTATGCGCTGGCGGGGGCGTTCGGCGCACAAAAACCATTATCGATCCGCGCGATACCCGTAGTCATCTTATCGATACGCTCGATTGTCAAAGGCGTGCGCGTGATGCCGGCATGGCCCACCATGAAATGCGTGCCTGGCCCCACTTACATTTAATTTCGGGATACAGAAAGAGAATCGACCCATGACGTTACGCACCATTCGCTCGGAAATCACCGGAACGGTTTGGAAGATCAGTGCCGCCGAAGGCGACGTGCTCGCCGAAGATGATGTGATCATGGTCCTGGAATCCATGAAAATGGAGATCCCGGGTCGCGGCGCCCGACGGCGGCAAGCTGGTCAGGCTCCTGATCAATGAAGGGGACGCAGTGCGCGAAGGACAGGATCTCGCAAGCTTCGACGCCGATTAACTTCATCACTCAAATCACAGCATGAATACCTCATCAGACTGGATGGATCTCGATTCGCCCGAGGCGCCTTCGGTAGCCGCGGAATTGCGGCCGCGCGACAGTCTTCGCCCGCAGACGATACCGGACCAACTCGCCGAGCGGATCTATCGCCTGATCGCCAGTGGCGAATTCAAACCGGGGGATCGCATCCGCGAAGAAGACATGTCCGCGCGGTTTGACGTGAGCCGCGGTCCGGTTCGGGAAGCCTTGCGTATTCTCGAGAAAGATGGCGTCATCAGCATGATTCCCAATCGCGGCGCGCATGTGACGCGGTTGGCGGTCAAGGAAGTGAATGACATCTTTGAAATACGCAAGGCTCTCCATGGCCTGATGGTCAGGAAATTCATTTCTGTTGACGAAGCCCTGATTGCCGCTATGGACCGTGACGTTAGTGAGCTCGAGCGCCTTTCCGAAATGCCGGAAAAGGTGACCGAGTACGTCCGGATCAGCGCGCGGCTCAGCATGAGCATCGCGGCCAGATCGGATAACACCAAGCTCGCCGAGATGATTCGCTCGCTGGCACGGCAGACCATGCGTTACACGCAACTCGGGCTCGCTGATCCGACACGCCGGCTCGAATCGGCCAAAAACTGGCGCAGGGTTGCCAATGCCCTGAAAGCGGGTGATTTCGATGAAGCCGGCGCAGCCAGCGACCAGCTCATCGAGGATTCGCGCCATGAGGCCGTGAAGCAGCTGGAGGCAACGAACGCCATGTCGGACAAGCCAAAAACTGCAACCTGAGCAATTACCAAATCGCTTCTCCGAGAAAACCAATGCATCAACCTAAAATCGCCGGCCACGCCATTTCGTGGGCGTCGGCGCAGCATGGTAACCGTCCGGCGGTGATCATCCACGACCGTACCTACTCGTTCACCGAAGTCGAACGAAGAAGTAACCAGCTGGCCAACGCTTTGACCGGTTTGGGCTTGCGTCCAGGCGACCGTCTGGCAACCTTGCTCGGCAACTGTATCGAGAGTCTCGACAGCGTGTTCGGTGCGGAAAAAGCGGCGCAAACTTATGTCGCGCTCAATGCGCGCCACACATTGGCCGAGCACGTGGATATCCTGAACGACGCGGAGGCCACGACGCTCATCGTCGGCCCTGAATTCACCGGGCTCGCTTGTGCAATGCGCGCCCGGGTTCCCTCGCTGAGGCACATTATCGGTGTCAAGGTCGCTGATGGCGACGTGCTTGACTATGACGCCTTGCTGGAAGGCGCGAGCGATCGCTTCCCGGCACTCCCGATTGCGCCCGAGCTGCTGGTGCGCATAGCCTACACGTCGGGAACGACCGGCAAGCCGAAGGGCGTCGCCTACTCGGTCGAGCGCTGGTACACGCGCCTGACGAACCATTTCTACGCAATGGAGTTCGAGCTTGGCGTCGAGGACGCAATGCTCCATGTTGGTCCGTTGACGCATGCTGCGGGGGTTTATCTGTTGCCGTGCTATTTGCGCGGCGCGCGCAACGTGATCGCGGAAAAATTCGATGCCGCGCAGGTAATTGCGCTGGTCGAGCGCCATCGGGTGACCCAGTTGATGCTGGTGCCGACAATGCTCAAGCGTCTGCTCGAAGAACTCGACGCCGGTGCTGCCGCCGATCTGTCGTCACTGCGGCGCATCCATTACGGCACTGCGCCGACTCCGCTCGATACGGTCAAGCGTGCCATCACGAGGTTCGGTCCGATTCTTCGCCAGCAGTATGGGATGACAGAAGTGGTGCAACCTCTTTCCGTTCTCTATCCGCATGATCACGTCGTGGACGGCCCGGCTGACGAGACTGCGCGCACGCTCTCGTGCGGGCGTCCCACCATCAATGTCGATATCGCCATTCACGATGCAGACGGCAAGCCTGTGGCGACGGGGGAAGTCGGCGAGATCGCTGTCGCCCATTGGGGTATTGGTGAGGTCGCTTTCTGGCGCCGGCCGGACCTTGAAGAGCAGAGCATTCGCAACGGCTGGTACTACACCGGGGATCTCGGCAAGTTCGACGATGCCGGCTACCTGTACATCGTGGGTCGTAACAAGGACATGATCATCAGTGGCGGGTTCAACGTCTATTCGCGCGAAGTGGAAGATGCACTGTGCAGACATCCGTCCGTGCTTGATGCGGCCGTGGTTGGCATTCCGGATCGCGAATGGGGCGAACTGGTGGCAGCGTTCGTCGTGCTTCGCCCCGGTCAGACCCTGACAGCCGACGCATTTGGGCAGTACTGCGGCGAATTGATTGCCGGTTACAAGAAGCCGCGCGTGACTGAGTTCGTCGATGAACTCCCGCGCAACGGTTCCGGCAAAGTTTTGAAGAACGAGCTGCGCGCAAGCTACATGGCGAGGCATGGCATCACGCAGGAAGGAATCACAGCTGTCTATAGCTGATTGGGAAAGAGGTTTCAAATGGATGAAGCAACGATTACGGCATCGATGGAATGGGCACCTGAAATCGAAGAGATTTCCGCCCGGCGAACTGTTGCCTTGCAACTGGGAGGCGACGAAGCTATTGCCAGACAACATGCCAAGGGTAAGCTCACGGCCCGCGAGCGCATCGAGAAATTGCTCGACGCCGGCAGCTTTAGCGAATTCGGAATACTTGCCGGGACGGTGAAGTACGGCCCGGACGGCGTCCGGCAGTCGATGACGCCGAGCACCGCAATTTCCGGCGTCGGTCGGATCAACGGGCGCAAGACCGTCGTCGCAGCGGACGATTTCACGATCCGCGGCGGCTCTTCCGAGGGGGCAGTCGCCGAAAAATGGATCTACACGGATCGCTACGCCTGGGAATACAAGTTGCCGATCGTCCGCATGATCGACAGCGCGGGCGGCAGCGTCAAGCTACTGGATAAGCTGGGCCACACAAAGATTCCCGGCTATCCGTTGCTACCCATGACGCAGTTGCTTGGCGCAGTGCCTGTCGTCGGCATTGCGCTTGGGGCCTGTGCTGGATTAGGCGCTGTTCGTGTCGCGTCGTCCCACCTTTCGATCATGGTGCGCGGGCAAAGCCAGGTCTTTGCCGGCGGTCCGCCGGTAGTGAAGCAGGCGTTCGGCATCGACATCGACAAGGACGAGCTCGGCGGATACGACGCGGTCCATCGCCACAGCGGTGCGGTGAATCTTGCCGTGGACAGCGAAGAAGAGGCACTAGCCGCCGCGCAGCGATTTCTTTCCTATCTGCCGGTCAATGTTTGGGAACAGCCGCAGGTCGCCGCCTGTGCGGACGATCCGCAGCGTTGCGATCCCTGGCTCAATGACGCGATTCCGAGGAATTCGCGGAAGATTTTCAATCCACGAAAAATTCTGAAGTCGATATTCGATCATGGATCCCTGTTTGAAATTTCCCCGGATTTTGGCGGCTCAACCATCACGTGCTTCGCACGCTTGAACGGATACGCGGTCGGGGTCATCACCAACAATCCGTCAGTCGCTGGTGGCGCCCTCACGCGTAGTGCAGCATTGAAACTGGCGCGCTTTGTTGATCTGTGCGACACCTTCCACCTGCCGATCGTCAACCTGGTTGATCAGCCAGGTCTCATGACCGGACCCGACGCCGAGCGTATGGGAACGATCACGGCCGGCATGCAGGCCGTGAATGCAATTGAACAATCGAGCGTGCCCTGGCTCGCTATCGTGCTGCGCCGCTGCGTAGGCCTTGCCGGCGCCATGATCAGCCCCTGGCATGGACCGAGCGGGACCGCCCTGCCGCACCGCTATGCATGGCCGTCGGCGCGCTGGGGTTCGATCCCTATCGAGGGGGGTGTCGCCGCCGCCTACAAGACCGAAATTGAACAGGCGCCTGACCCGCTCGCCAGGCGCCAGGAAATCGAAGCCCATTACCACGCGATCGCCTCGCCATTTCGAACGGCCGAGCGATTTGGCGTTATCGACATTATCGAACCCGCCACGACACGGCCCCTGCTGTGCAACTGGGTCGAAGATGCCTATCACGTCGCGCGCCAACGGCTCGGACCGAAAGCGCGAACCATGCGGTGAGAGACTGGATAAGAGTCTGGACCAGACCGGCAGGCAATGCAGGAGCATCAACGGCGTGTCGGAGCAGTTGGACATGACGAGGAGCCGCATGCCTGGGTGCCCCGTTCCGCCGCCGCGCTAGGCAGACTGAATCAATACGGGCTCTTACCAAGGGCCTTCGGGATGAAAAAAATACGGCAAAGACTGTATTGCGTCCCGGAGTAGTTTCATAGACATAGTCCGGAGACTTCGATGAACTGGAAAAAATACCCGGCCGCCGTGCTGTTAGTACTGCTGGCGATGCACATACTGGCACAGGTCGACCGCAACGTGCTGCTCGGCTTCTCGCCACAAGTCACCAGGGAGCTGGCGATTGGCAACGCCCAATACGGTTTCCTCGTGGGCCCCGTGTGGGTCTTGAGTTACGGCTTCATGGCGATGTTCATGGGTACGTTGGCCGATCGCTTTTCACGCACGCGCGTGATCGCGGCGGGTGTGATGATCTGGAGCGTCTGCACCGTGGCGTCCGGTTATGCCCAGAATTTTGAACAGATGGTGGCCGCGCGCTTCCTGGTTGCCAGCGGTGAAGCCGCTTTGGTGCCGGCTGCGGTGGCGCTGCTGGCCGACCTCTTTCCGCCCCACCGGCGCGGCACTGCCATTAGTATCTTCTTCATGGGGATTCCTCTCGGCATCGGTGTCAGCTTCCTGCTGGCCGGCACGGTTGGCGCATCGCATGGCTGGCGCGAGACCTTCCACTGGCTCGGCATCGTCGGCCTCCTGATCGCAGTACCCCTGTCATTCCTGACGGAAGACCGCAGCAAGCTCGCTGCGCACGAGAAGGGCGCTCCGTTCCTGCCACAAATGCAGGCCGTCTGGTCTGCGGTGCGCAGCGTGCCGGCCTTGCGCATGACCATCGTTGGCTTCGTGATGGTGAATATGATGTTCCCGAGCCTCGCTTTCACGCAGATCTGGCTGGTCAACGAACGCGGCCTCGATGCCGCAGGCATGGCGACGCGTATCGGGGCCTTGCAACTGGTGTTCGGCACGCTCGGCGCGTTGATCGGGGGTGGCCTGGGCGATCGCTTTGCGCGCAAGTTCAAAAGTGGCCATGGCGGTTTCATGGCGCTGTTGATTGCCGTGTGCGCCCCGTTGATGATCGCTTACCGTTTTGCGCCGGCGGGTTCACTGCTGTTCTATCTCGGCATGTGCGCCGGGTTTTTTATGCCGCTGGCGGTGTACGGTCCGGCCACTACCCTGATACAGGGCCTGGTGCAGCCGTCCATGCGCTCATCCATTATCGGTTTCAGCATGTTGCTGCTTAACATCTTTGCGGTTGCCATCGCCAGCCTGGCGGTTGGCGCAATCAGGGATTATCTGGCCGCGAACGGCACCGTCGCCCCGTTCACCAAGGTATTGCTGACCACCGACATGCTGGCCATCTCGGCGTCGTTGTTCTTTGCTCTGGCAGCACGCCGCGTTCAAGGCTTGCAACTCGCCTGTCTCGGAAGGGTTAATTAAGCGATTCGTGGCGTCTACAGACCGTATGGCGTTCACTATTTTTCGAAGTCGCCCATAGCTGCGCATTTCCCGATAAGTGCGTCGTGTAAAGCGCCGATCTCGATCCCGCTGTTTCATGGCGGGCCACGCAACCGTGCGGCAACGCCCCGCATTCAGCACACCAATGGCACCCGGCATCGTCATCACGCGATGCCTCATTCTGTTTCGTTTTGCCTGAAAGTATTCGCATGCCCCGGCAGGGCAGGCCGCGCGCAGCGCCACTGCCGCACTGCCTCCGTGTTCGCATGCCAAGGAGTTGTTTTGGAAACGCTAGCAACCGAAGACTGGGTCTCACGCAGCCTGCGTGCCGTGTGGCACCCCTGCACCCAGATGAAGCACCACGAGCGCCTGCCGCTCGTGCCCGTTGCGCGCGGTCAAGGCGCATGGCTCTACGACCGCGCCGGCCATCGGTATGTCGACGCGATCAGCTCATGGTGGGTCAACCTGTTCGGCCACGCCAACCCGCGCATCAACGCGGCGCTGAAAGACCAGCTCGACACGCTCGAACACGCGATGCTCGCGGGCTGCACACATGAGCCCGCCATCGAACTCGCGGAGCGCCTCGGAGCGCTCACCGGCAACACGCTCGGCCACGCGTTCTTCGCGTCCGATGGCGCATCGGCGGTCGAGATCGCATTAAAGATGAGCTTCCACTCGTGGCGCAATCGCGGCTTCGCCGACAAACAGGAATTCGTCTGCGTCGCCAACAGCTATCACGGCGAAACCATCGGCGCGCTCGGCGTCACCGATGTCGCGCTGTTCAAGGACGCCTACGATCCGTTGATCCGCCACGCGCACGTCGTGGCGTCGCCCGATGCGCGCCTCGCGCAACCCGGTGAAACCGCCGCCGACGTCGCGCGCCGCGCGCTCGATCACGTTCGCTCGCTATTCGAAGCGCGCGCCACGAAAATCGCCGCGCTGATCGTCGAGCCACTGGTGCAATGCGCGGCCGGCATGGCGATGCACGATGCGTCGTATCTAGCCGGCTTGCGCGCACTATGCGATCAGCACGGCGTGCATCTGATCGCCGATGAAATCGCCGTCGGTTGCGGCCGCACCGGCACCTTCTTCGCATGCGAGCAGGCTGGCATCTGGCCGGACTTCCTGTGTCTGTCGAAAGGCATTAGCGGCGGTTACCTGCCGCTCTCGATCGTGCTTTCGCGCGATGAAATCTTCGCCGCCTTCTATCACGACGACACCGCGCGCGGCTTCCTGCACTCGCATTCGTACACCGGCAATCCGCTCGCCTGCCGCGCGGCGCTCGCCACGCTCGATCTGTTCGCGAGCGACAACGTCCTCGCCGGCAACGCGCGGAAGTCTACGAAACTGAAGGCCGCGCTCGCGCCGCTCGCCGAGCACAAGCAGGTGCGCAATCTGCGTCAGTGCGGCACGATCTTCGCGTTCGACGCAGTGATCGACGATGCTCAGCATGCCAAAACTTTCTCGCGCCGCTTCTTCGAAAACGCGTTGCAGCGCGAACTGCTGCTGCGCCCGATCGGAACCACGGTGTATCTGATGCCCCCTTACATTCTCGATGACGAAGAACTCGCGCTGCTTGCGTCGCGCACTCGCGAAACCTTCGAAGCCACGCTCGCGGAGGCCCGCTAATGCATCTGCTCGACACACTCACTGAAGGTCTCAAAGAAATCGACGAACGCGGCCTGCGCCGTCGCCGCCGTATCGCCGACACGCCGTGCGCCGCACACATGACGGTCGACGGCCGCGCGATGATCGGCTTTGCGAGCAACGACTATCTCGGCCTCGCCGCGCATCCGCAGCTCATCGAAGCGATCGCCGAAGGCGCGCGCCTGTATGGCGCGGGCAGCGGCGGTTCGCATCTGCTCGGCGGCCACTCGCGCGCGCACGCGCAACTCGAGGACGATCTCGCGGAGTTCACCGGCGGCTTCGTGGACGCGCCGCGCGCGCTCTACTTCAGCACCGGCTACATGGCCAATCTCGCGACGCTCACCGCGCTCGCGGGCCGCGGCACGACGCTCTTCTCCGACGCGCTGAATCACGCGTCGCTGATCGACGGCGCGCGCCTGTCCCGTGCCGACGTGCAGATCTATCCGCACTGCGATACGGAAGCGCTGAGCGCGATGCTCGACGCGTCGGATGCGGACGTGAAGGTGATCGTCTCCGATACCGTGTTCAGCATGGACGGCGACATCGCCCCGCTGCCGCGTCTGCTCGAACTCGCGGAACGGCATGGCGCATGGCTGATCGTCGACGACGCGCATGGTTTCGGCGTGCTCGGTCCGCAAGGCCGCGGCGCCATCGCAGCGGCCGCGCTGCGCTCGCCGAATCTGATTTCGATCGGCACGCTCGGCAAGGCGGCGGGCGTCTCGGGCGCGTTCGTCGCGGCGCATGCGACCGTGATCGAATGGCTCGTGCAGCGCGCGCGTCCGTACATCTTCACGACGGCGTCGGTGCCGGCCGCCGCGCATGCGGTGTCGGCGAGCCTGCGTATCATCGGCGGTGACGAAGGCGACGTGCGCCGTGCGCATCTTCAGCAGTTGATCGAACGCACCCGCGCGATGCTGAAGGCGACACCGTGGCTTCCGGTCGATTCGCACACCGCCGTGCAGCCGCTGATCATCGGCGCGAACGACGCCACGCTCGACATCGCAGCCACGCTCGATCGCGCGGGTCTGTGGGTGCCGGCGATCCGTCCGCCGACCGTGCCTGCCGGCACCTCGCGTTTGCGCATTTCGCTATCCGCCGCGCACTCGCAAGCGGATCTCGACCGGCTCGAAGCCGGCTTGCAACAGCTCGGAGCGAAAGCGGCATGAGTGGTTCGAGTCAACCCGCACTGTCCCTGTTCGTCACCGGCACCGATACGGAAATCGGCAAGACGTTCGTCTCCTCAGCGCTGTTGCGCGGCTTCGTGCGCGAAGGCCTGCAAGCCGCCGCGATGAAGCCGATCGCCGCAGGCGCATTCGAACTGAACGGCGTGCTGCATAACGGCGACGCGGATCAACTCGACGCCGCGTCGAACGTCTTGCTGCCACCCGACATGCGCACGCCGTATCTGCTGAAGGAACCGGCCGCGCCGCACATCGCGGCCGCGCTGGAAAACGTCACGCTCGATCTCGATCACATCGTCGCCTGTCATGCACAGGCTGTACAGCGCGCGGAGATCGTCGTCGTGGAAGGCGTCGGCGGCTTTCGCGTGCCGTTGACCGCGACGCAGGACACCGCCGACCTGGTCGTCGCGCTGAAGCTGCCGGTCGTGCTGGTAGTCGGCATGCGCCTCGGCTGCATCAGCCATGCACTGCTGACCGCCGAAGCGATCGCCGCTCGCGGGCTCACGCTCGCCGGCTGGGTCGCGAATCGCGTCGATCCGGACATGACGTTCCCCGATGAAAACATCGCGTCGATCCGCGAGCACCTCGCGCGCGAATACGATGCGCCGCTGCTCGGCATCGTGCCGCATCTGAGCCCGGCTTCGCCCGAGCTCGCGGCCGATCAGCTCGACATCAAGCGGCTTTTGCAGACGCTGCGGCATACGCAAACGCGTACGCAGCGCTGATCCATCATCACATCCATCCATGAGGATTGCCCCCGTGACGCAACTGAACATCGCTCCGACTTCCGCCGACGCGGCCGCCACCAGCCATAACGCAACCCCCGTCACCCCCGCCGCAGCCGGCGCGAAGCAGGTCGCGCGCTGGCGTGTCGCAGACATCGTCGAGCTGTACGAACTGCCATTCAACGACCTGATGTTTCGCGCGCAGCAAACGCATCGCGAGCACTTCGACGCGAACACCGTGCAACTGTCGACGCTGCTGTCGATCAAGACCGGCGGCTGCGAAGAAGATTGCGCGTACTGTCCGCAGTCGGTGCATCACGACACCGGCCTGCAAGCCGACAAGCTGATGCCGGTCGATGAAGTGCTCGCGGCCGCGAAGGTCGCCAAGGAAAACGGCGCGACGCGTTTCTGCATGGGTGCCGCATGGCGCAATCCGAAGGACCGCCACCTCGAACCGATCAAGGACATGATCCGCGGCGTGAAAGCCATGGGCCTCGAAACCTGTGTGACGCTCGGCATGCTCGAAACGCATCAGGCGCAAGGGCTGCGCGAAGCTGGTCTGGACTATTACAACCACAACCTCGATACGTCGCCGGAGTTCTACGGCCAGATCATTTCGACGCGCACGTATCAGGACCGTCTCGACACGCTCGAACGCGTGCGTGACGCGGGCATCAACGTGTGCTGCGGCGGGATCGTCGGCCTGGGTGAATCGCGCCGCGAACGCGCCGGCCTGATCACGCAACTGGCAAACATGGAGCCGTATCCGGAATCGGTGCCTATCAACAATCTGGTACAGGTGGAAGGCACCCCGCTGACCGGCACCGAAGCAATCGATCCGTTCGAATTCGTGCGTACGATCGCGGTAGCGCGCATCACCATGCCGCGCGCAATGGTGCGTCTGTCGGCGGGCCGCGAGCAGATGAACGAAGCGTTGCAGGCGCTGTGCTTCCTCGCCGGCGCGAATTCGATTTTCTACGGCGATCAACTGCTGACCACGAGCAATCCGCAAGCGGAAGCCGACCGCAAGCTGCTCGAGCGTCTCGGCATTCGCGCCGAGGCCGCGCAACAGATGCCGCTTGAGCAGAGCGGTTGCGAGCATGGCTGCGACAAGCAAGCGGCTACGGATTAACCGTGTGGCGCGAGGCACAGCGTAACCAGGGCGGTAACCTGTGGCATATCAGTAACTCGCTGGGTCCGCCATCCGGGCGTGACCCAAGCAAAAGAGGTCTCCGGAATTCCCGGCGCGGTTCAATGCAGTGACTTTGAGGTGGTCCGTCATGAATCACTAAGACACCCCCCAACTCAGAAACAGACAGGTAGCGTAACAAAAGTCAGCGGTGGAGACTCATTTAAGACGCGGACGTGGATAGTTCGTGTCATTGGAGATTTTGTCATTGCCAGCGCGCTGGCAGACAGCCTTACTTAAAGGCTGTTAGGTCGCGCGGCCGGATGCCATTCGCCGCGCAATACGCGGCGTAGCGATCCCAACCACTGCGCCAGTTCTCAATCGCGATCACCTGTTTCCGTTCGTCCAAGAACAGTAACTCTCCTTGAATAATGTTAAGCGTAACGATGTCCTCGTCGCCCGGGAGCGCCTGCGGCGTGTGGCTCGACCCCGCCACTTCATATACCACGCTGCCCGTGCTAGCGATCCACTCGTGCTCACGATACTTCCACCTGCCCTGGACCGTGTAGACAATCACTGTGCCAGTGTGATGGTGTTGCGGCATCTGGCCGGTGGCGGGCGCCTTCAGCAACGCGATCGTCTCGCCGCGGATCGGATCGAGTTTGAAATATTTCACGAAGACTTGGTCGCTGTAGGGGCTGAAGGGAACCCAAGGGATGTCTGCATCCTGGACGCAGGCCGTTTCGATCTGTTCAAAAAGCATGGTGTAGCTCCAAGCATGTTGTTGTTCAGGTCATTGTAGACGCCGGAAACGCTGGCTGATATTTGCGTTTGGTGCGACTTGCATCGTCGGCGATCGAACGACCGTTGTCAGGGGCGGAGCCGCCACCTGAATGCCGGGATGACCGCGCGGGCGAACGGCGGTTCATGGCCGATTGCACCAGTTCGATGAACGCTTTACAGAGCCGACGTTGGAATCCTCAACGGCAGCTTTCCGGCGGTTTGTGTGAACGCGTACTGCCGGCCAGGAACGGCCCGTCACGATCTGTTCGCGAACGTCAACTCATGAGGGGCGAGCGGCCCTTCGACGCGGCGATGCCTCGATCGATAGCTGCACCTGGAAGCGGTCGATGAGCTTTCGACGCCTCGACGACGCTCGCCAGTGACGCCGATCATTTACCGTAACGGTATTGAGGGCATAATGTCATCCGTGCGGCCCACCAGCTCCGACTTTGAAAGAAAGGTCAATATGGCGGCCTCTGAAAAAATTGCCCAACACTTTCCGCGAACCCTCCGTTACGGAACGGGAGAAGGGACCCACGTCTAATTCCATTTCTAATTCAATAATGTAATAATAAGTGCACCTTCACCATATCGAAGGATGTGCGATGGTTCGTCGAGCGAGTGGCGGCGAAGTTCTCGAACAAGCTAAGCGGCTCGTGGTCGAGGCCAGGACGATGGATGAGTTGCGGCAGGCACAAGCGGTACTGTTGCCGCTCGAATTCGGGCTGACACTGGCGCAGACGGCGCAAGCGATTGGTGTGTCGGTTGGCTGGGCCTGTCAGTTGCGCCGGCGCTTCATCCTGGCCGGCGGGCTGCCCGAGGCCGACCGCCCCATGCCTGGTGGTCGCCGCCGGGAGAATATGACGAGGAAAGAAGAAGCGGCCTTTCTTGCGCCTTTCTTCGAGAAGGCCAGGGTGGGCGGCATCCTGGTGGTCGGCGAGATCAAGCAGGCGCTGGATGAACGGCTGGGACGCAAGGTCGCCCTCGCTTCGGCCTACAACCTGCTACACCGTCATGGCTGGCGCAAGCTGGCACCCGACAAGCGACACCCGCAGGCCGATGTGGCCGCCCAGGAAGCCTGGAAAAAAAACTCCCCGACGTCCTCCTCGAAATCGACCACGCGTGGCCAGGCCAGGGGCCGATCCGCTTGATGTTTCAGGACGAAGCGCGCTTCGGTCGTATCTCTGACACACGGCGTTGCTGGTGCCCCAAACCGGTTCGCCCATTATGCCAGGCAATGGTGACGCAGGAATATACCTACGCTTATGCCGCCGTCTGCGTGACTGATGGCGCGCTCGACTCGCTGATCCTGCCGCACGTCAACGCCGCGTGCATGCAACTGTTTCTCGATGAGGTCTGCGCGCGCCATCCAGACGAACGGATCGTGATGGTCCTTGACGGTGCCGGGTGGCATCAGAGTACCTCCCTCAGGCTGGCCCACAACCTGCGCCTGCTCACGCTCCCGCCGTATTCACCCGAGCTCAATCCCGTTGAACATCTTTGGGACGACCTGCGAGAAAAGTCCTTTCACAACCGTGTCTTCGACAGTATCGATGCGCTCGAATGCCATCTGTCCGACTCGCTTCGTAACCTTGAGCTCGACCATCAACGCGTTCGTTCCATCGTCGCGTGGCCGTGGATCATTGATTCACTGTTGAATTAGAAATGGAATAAGAATTGATCTCGTAGAGTGCGAGACAGCGGGGGCGCAATTCAAATAGACAGATGAAAAGAATCTATACGTACAGGGGCTTCGAGATCGCGGTGGAGCTTGAACCAGTGTGGGAAGCGTCTGGCAACGTTACATTGCTGCCACCGCGTGGTTTTATCACCGTCGTGCAGATCAAAATGATTGGCGCTACTCGACCGACGGTTGCGCCGATACGCCTGATGGCAGACATTCATCGGCCCTTCGCGACGGAAGCCGAGGCGCTCATGGCAGGGTTCAGCGCCGGACAGCGGGTCGTAGACGACACGCTTGCCCCGTGAACGTACTTCATCGCGATGATTGAACGTTGGACGAAGGCAACGTCGGCGGTGGGTTGGGGTACCGCTTACTTTCGGTCATGCATGGTGGTATCAGGCGGCGCAGGGTGAAGCCGATCCAGTCTTGCCAGTAGTGCCGAACCCCGTTCCACAACGCGACGAGGCACATCAGGAAGCGCCAGTACCGTGCGAATGCGCGTTCGCCAATATTCCACGTGCATCACGGCACTTGAATGTTCTGTCCGGTGGCTGACACCTAGGTGTTCCAACTGGGAAATCACGGCCTCGATATGATCCAATTCCTGCTGCGCATGGTCGTGCCAAGACATAGCCACCTCGCCCAGAAGGCTCGCCTTATCGCTTCATCGTCCGCCACATTGTCAATGTCGGGTCCGGGTCCAGTGGCACCAGTCGTGGTGGTCCAGGTTCCGGAGGAGCTGTCGTCGACGGTGCTCGCGCCGATAGTGGCCGGCCACGAGCACTGATGCGATCATCAGCACAAACGAGCCCATCACAATGCCTACCCACGAGTCGCTCATTTCACCCTCCTGCGCGGTTGCCGTTACCGACTCAGGCGATCCACCGGAGCCCGTCGATCCGGGCCGCAGGCTTCCATCGCCATCCCTGTTGTACAGTGAACCGGCCGCAGGCCAGCTCACCTCCGTCGTCCCGCTGCAAGCCTGGTTGTTTCACTGCAGGTGCTGGCCGCCATTGATCGCGATGTTGGCTCCGGTCACGAAAGCCGCCTCACGCGAGCACAGGTACAGAACAAGCGCGGCCACTTCGTCCGGCTGCCCGAGGCGGCCGACCGGAATCTGCGGAATGATCTTGCTGTCCAGAATGTCCTGGGGCACCGCGGTGACCATCTTCGTGGCGATATAGCCGGGCGAGATCGTGTTGACGGTGACGCCTTTCTTCGCCACTTCGAGCGCCAGTGACTTCGTGAAACCATGCATGCCAGCTTTGGCGGCCGCGTAGTTCGTCTGACCGAATCCGCCCTTGCAGCCAATGATCGACGACACGTTGATGATGCGGCAACAGCCTCGTTCAACCATGCTGTCGCACCACGGCTTCGTTGAACACCGAGTCGAGGTTGGTGCGGATCACCGCATCCCAATTGACCTTGTCGAGCTTCCTGAAGCCCGCATCCCGTGTAATGCCGGCGTTATTGATCAGGATGTCGACCGGGCCAACTTCCGCCTTGATCCGCTCCGCGCATAGTTGGCACGAGTCGTAGTCGGCGACATCGACGGCATATGAGCGGAACCGCTGCCCGCCGGCCTCCATGCGGGCCAGCCACCGGTCTGCACCGGTATTCTGTGGCGCGCAGGTGACCACCACGGTATAGCCACCGTCGCGCAGTCTGATGCTGATCGCTTCGCCGAGTCCGCCCATCCCGCCTGTGACCAGGGCAACCTGCTTCGTCATCTCACTTGTCTCCGGTGAATGGAGGCGATCCTCGCCCATACAAAACGGCGATGCTCGCCTGCTGACTGTCCAGATGTCCAGATGCGCCAACGTCCAAAGGGTTCCTTTGCATGACGCAACTGACTGACGCGGGCGCCAGGCCCGCTTCGGCGGCTATCGCCTGGCGCCCGCCGACGCCTGCTCGGCAGTGCGCCGGGCAGTCTTCGATGCAGCGGTCGCGACGGCGTCAAAGGTGCTTTCGGCGACTTGCACCGCTTGCCGACTGGTTTTCTGCAGGGTTTCGACCAGCGCATGGGCGGCGCCAATCGCCGACTTCCATCCAGCGATGGCGGCTTCGGAACCGGCCGGTGCGCTTCTCGCAACCCCCTCGACTAGCGTTTGCACCCGGCGGTTGTACGCTTCGTATTGCGTCTGCACGACCTGCGCGAATTCGCCCTGGGTGGCCGACACTATCTCGAACAGCTGACGGCTGTACGACTGCACCTTTTCTGCCGTCGGCGCAACGGGTGCAGCTTGCAGCCCGAGCCACTCTTGCGGATCCTTCACGGAGAACGCTTTCAGCGCGTTCTGCTGAGTTTCCGCCAGCGTCGACTGGATCGTTTTCAGATTCAGTTCGGCCAGCCTTTCTATCCCCACGACTGCATTGGTGGCCAGCCCGTAAGCGGTATCAAGGCTGGGCTTCTGGGATGCTGCAATCTGCTCTGGGGTCGATAGATTCATCGCGAAACTCCTGGGGGGGCGCTGCGGTCGTGTGGATGGACTGGCGGGAAGCACGAGTGCAATGCGGACTGTGCATTGCACTCGCCAGGATGATTAATAGTATTACTAATTGTGTTCCTGACTCAGTTATTCCGACGATAAGGAACCGCATTGCTTGCCCGGCGGACGCGAGTGCTGCGTTTTATGGCGCGGACAATGATCCGCTGACGAAAGTCATCAGCCGAACCGCGTGACAGCCTTGAGTATGGAAACGCCGTCGCTGGTTATCTGGGGACGTTGCTGGCCGGATGGGAGTGTTTCCAATGCGACGAGTTGGTGTTCGAGCAAGATATCCAGATCTGAACGATCCAGCCCGAGTTGATCGGGAGCGTCCTTGACCAGCATCAAGGTTGCGAACTCATGAGGGCTCAGCATTTTTGTCTCCTGTTGATAGGTATCAATTTGCTGGAAAGCTCAACCGTTCTCGCGTGACGACCGTGACCGCGTCTCGCGAAATGTGACTTTGCGCAAGACTCACGCTAACCGGATGCCGACTGCGCGCCCGGGAGGTCATCTTAATGTGTCCCCATCCACACGATCAATATGTGGGATTTAACTTTTTTCTTACAATTGCATTCGAAGGGTGGGCCGCCACCTGCACGCATGTAGGCTTGCGCCCCGTCATTAAAGGCGCTTGAAGATTTTCAGACGTACGGTTCGCCAGCTTGTCGCACGGTCGTTCACGAGGGTAAACGACAACTCAGCTTGGCTGACAATAGTAGGTGCCCGGAATCTGAAGTACAACATCTTTCCCGCATAAACTGTACGTCCCGTCGAGGCGCTTCCGCATTTCGTGGGGCAAGTTGCTACATCGCCTCAGGCGTCACCAGTCGCCGGTTCTGGAGCATCCAGGCTAACGTCGTGATTGCGACCGGAGGCATGGGCGGATAGGCTCGATCGAAAACCCCGGCGTCGACTACCGGCGTCTCATGTTGTGCCGAAAGCCGCCATCCATTGGCTCAAGCTTAATGGCGCTTGTGGGTCGTTCACTGCCGTTGCGTGACGGGCAAAGCTGCCGTTCGCCCGAACTGCTCGTATGTTGTCAGCTGAACGGCCTATACCAGCCGTTCAATTGTTGATGGGCCAACGGCTGCAATGGCCGATGACTTGTCCTCGCGTGGCGGTACGGAATGACCGTTCCACTCAGATAGCTTGCCTTGCCACTCCGACTGCGCGACCGGCAGTGGATGAACGAATAACCAGAGGCGGCCCCGTTTCTCGCGTCCGTGGGAATCGTGCGAGGGCGTTAACTGAAAACTCCTTGATCAGCCGGTCGCCTTTAGGACGCCCGCTGCAATCCCCCGCAAAGGCTCACTTTCCGGCCCCCGCTTGAATGAGCAGACGCAACTAACCGTCTTTTGCCGCCATGTGCCCGCCACCCCGCAAACCCGGTCTTCAACGCGGCTCGCAGCGCTACACGGCAGCTCATGTGCCCGGCACATGTCTGCCGCCTGTTCTGCTACATTCTGGGATGAGCGACACCAGGTTAAAAGTTCGCCGCGGGATTCGGGAGATAAGCATGGACGTGATTGAGTTGATGCCAGATGTGGCAGCGGACCGACGCGAAATTTCATTTCGCCTGTCAGGTCAATGCGAGGTTGCCTGTGCCATCACGCGGGAAGCGCTCGAAGCTCAATTCTGGTTACCCGCCGGGGCCGACCAGGTCCGCATGCTCAAGGCCTTTGCTGACGGACGGCGCCGCATTATCGCGGTCGCCGAAAGAAAAGTCCGTCTGCATCCGGGCGAACGGGTCAGGCTCATCGCCGACGATTTCCTGATCAAACGTTGAGTCGCCGGCGGCCGCCCACCGGCCGATAGTGGCGCAGGAACCGGCTCCGGGCCGTCATCGCCCGGGGCGCCGCCTGCGTTACCAGTCTATCCGGTGCTTCTCATCGGTCTCCGTAGACCGCAATAAATCTGTCAACACCCGGGTGTAGATGCGGCGCGGCAAAGCGTGAGCGCGGTGACACTTTTATATACCGTTGGATGAGAGTGAACCAAACCGTGGGAGGTCAGTTCACGCCGCTCGGCGCACACTCGGCGAGTTTGTAGCTGCAGAAGTCGTGGTCAACACGGCGAGTTTCTCAACCGACAATTCTTTGTTGAGAACAGCTACTCTGACCTGTGCCAGGCAGTGCGCTCCCTCGTCCGTCCATCGCATTTGTTGCTTCTTCGCCATGCGATGGCTGACCACCAGGTTCACCGCAGACTCGGCAATGCTGCTACTGATCGGTAGTCCCTTGTGATAACGCATGCCATAGTTCACGAGCGTACCGGCGTTATTCTCGATGTAGAAGTACAGGCGGCGCAGGTTCCAGTACAACGTCGAGTACTCGTAGCCTTCCTTCGCCGACAGCGTGGCATCCATGGCCTTGATGCGGGACACCGATTGCCGGCCCTTTCCATGCCAGACCAGCCACTTGGCGTGATCGATCTCTGTCTCTACAGCGATTCGCTCGTGAGGCTCTATCGTCTGGCTTCCGAACACCGAGTTCTTGGCAGCCTTGAACTTCATCGCGATGTGAAACCAGTCCAGGATCCTTCCCCTGGCGATCTGGCTGCCGTCCACAGCCTTGCCGAATTCGCCAGCGTCATCGCTGATCACGGTGACTCGCTCGTCTGGAGCCACGCCGCTTGAAAAGAGAAATTGGTCCAGGCGGGCGGGCGCCGATGGCACCAGCTTATGCACGTACGCGTAGAGACGCGGGTTGCGATCAGCGAGAGTTGCACGACCCGCAACGATGTTGACATGGCGATCCCTCGTCAACTTCTGCGCCCAAGGCGATTTCAGCTCCGCAAGATCGCGCGCCGCTTTGCGGCTCTTAGGGCTGCTGCTGAAGCTCAGCCACGCCGAGTCGACGCTCACGCAGCCGACGGTCGTCGATTCGCGAACCTGCTCTCCGGTGACCGGTTTTGGTCCAGACGCGATATCGCGGTTGATCTGCGCGTCGAGCGCGCTGCCTACGGCGAGGATTCGACGGCGGGTACTACCGAAGGAAATCCCTTTGTCCAGTGGAAGGACCTCTCGAAGCAGCTCAGTGGCCTGGCGGTACGGTAGATGGGCGGCCCACTTGGCCTGCAGGTACTCCAATTCCGGCGTCACACGCTGGTGAAGAGCCTTGCACAGCGGGCTTAAAGAGCGGCGCGGTTGTCCTTGCTTCGCCGCACAGCTGCATGCCCAGAGCCTTGGACTCGGCACGTCGACCTTGCCAAACACGGTTCGCAGCACGATCGATCGGGCGTCCTTGTGCGCAAGCATCGAGCCACAAAGGTGGCAAGCCATTTGGCTCTTCATCCACCCGGCAGTCTGCTCCGGCACAAGAATCGATTGAATCTCGGCGAGCAAGGCACGACCTTCGGCAAGGGTCAGTCCCAGGTCGGCGAGGCTGCGGTCTTTTCGTTCCACCACAGCGACAATCGTTGTATCAGTCGCGCTTTCTTCCCCACCCTCCAGGCGGGCCTCGATGATCAGGCGCATAGCAACTCCAATCGGTTGGCAACGTCGCCAGCGTAGCTGAAACGGCAAGCGTGCCGCGCGCGGGCTCGCTGAGCTCTTTTCTCCGGAACTTCAGATTCCAGGCGCCACATCCGATCCGGTGCGACGCCGTCACGCCGTCACGCCGTCGATGACATTCTCATGATGCGGGACACCGATTGCCGGCCCTTTCCATGCCAGACCAGCCACTTGGCGTGATCGATCTCTGTCTCTACAGCGATTCGCTCGTGAGGCTCTATCGTCTGGCTTCCGAACACCGAGTTCTTGGCAGCCTTGAACTTCATCGCGATGTGAAACCAGTCCAGGATCCTTCCCCTGGCGATCTGGCTGCCGTCCACAGCCTTGCCGAATTCGCCAGCGTCATCGCTGATCACGGTGACTCGCTCGTCTGGAGCCACGCCGCTTGAAAAGAGAAATTGGTCCAGGCGGGCGGGCGCCGATGGCACCAGCTTATGCACGTACGCGTAGAGACGCGGGTTGCGATCAGCGAGAGTTGCACGACCCGCAACGATGTTGACATGGCGATCCCTCGTCAACTTCTGCGCCCAAGGCGATTTCAGCTCCGCAAGATCGCGCGCCGCTTTGCGGCTCTTAGGGCTGCTGCTGAAGCTCAGCCACGCCGAGTCGACGCTCACGCAGCCGACGGTCGTCGATTCGCGAACCTGCTCTCCGGTGACCGGTTTTGGTCCAGACGCGATATCGCGGTTGATCTGCGCGTCGAGCGCGCTGCCTACGGCGAGGATTCGACGGCGGGTACTACCGAAGGAAATCCCTTTGTCCAGTGGAAGGACCTCTCGAAGCAGCTCAGTGGCCTGGCGGTACGGTAGATGGGCGGCCCACTTGGCCTGCAGGTACTCCAATTCCGGCGTCACACGCTGGTGAAGAGCCTTGCACAGCGGGCTTAAAGAGCGGCGCGGTTGTCCTTGCTTCGCCGCACAGCTGCATGCCCAGAGCCTTGGACTCGGCACGTCGACCTTGCCAAACACGGTTCGCAGCACGATCGATCGGGCGTCCTTGTGCGCAAGCATCGAGCCACAAAGGTGGCAAGCCATTTGGCTCTTCATCCACCCGGCAGTCTGCTCCGGCACAAGAATCGATTGAATCTCGGCGAGCAAGGCACGACCTTCGGCAAGGGTCAGTCCCAGGTCGGCGAGGCTGCGGTCTTTTCGTTCCACCACAGCGACAATCGTTGTATCAGTCGCGCTTTCTTCCCCACCCTCCAGGCGGGCCTCGATGATCAGGCGCATAGCAACTCCAATCGGTTGGCAACGTCGCCAGCGTAGCTGAAACGGCAAGCGTGCCGCGCGCGGGCTCGCTGAGCTCTTTTCTCCGGAACTTCAGATTCCAGGCGCCACATCCGATCCGGTGCGACGCCGTCACGCCGTCACGCCGTCGATGACATTGGTCAAGTCGACGGAAATTGCCTCCCACGGTTTGGTTCACTCTCATTGACAGCAACACGCCAGCGTCATCGTGCCGGATAAGGAGTGTTCCAGTCGGACGGACTATCGCGGGAAGACGACGGAAGTGAGCAGCCTGCGACGCCAGAATCGCCGATCGCGGGGAAGACCTCGCTAGAATAGTCGAATTGTTACAGTACTTTTTCAGACAACATGAGTTCCAGGCGAGGCGGGACAGGTGTTTCGCGGCCGCGAAAGCACCTCACAAAAGCGATGTTATTGCCGATGGACCAAGCGTCGGCGCGGGAGCAATCGTTGACCTCCCATCTTGCCCTCGTTGCGTGCCGCGACGGTCATGGCAACGGGCATCTGTTTAACGAGCTGATGCGAACCGTGTACCTCGCATGGTTTCTCCAGCAGGACGGTTACGGAAGCGAACCGGTTGGACGGTTCAAGGCGGCAGAATATGCCGTGGAAGCGGCGCTCGAACTGGCCCATGAGGCAAACGAGTGGGTGCTTGCGAAAGATGCTGTTCCCGCTTTTGAGAGCCTGTTAGCGTTGCACGATGTGCAGCTCGCCACCGTACCGCTGCACAAAATAATCAGCGCAGAACGTCGGCTGAGGCAATTTCTCGCCGGAACCGCGAGTTCGCCTGTTCCAGACGTAGATCAGGGTGGAATGTCGTAGCTGCCTTTATAGGCAGTCGCGAAAAGATTGCGGAGATTCAGGCAGGATAACCGATCATTTAGGTCTGCCGCACGCCAGGTCAGGATCCCCGATCGGCGAACACTTTCAGGGGCAACAGATATTTGCACCCCCTCGGGCCCGTGAGGTGCTCTCCGTCCGTACGGTGGTAGCAATGGATGCGTGGACGTGCTTGCCGGCCGCGGTGGTCGGGACGCGTTGAAAAGGTGGGACTGGCGCGTTCGGCTTTTGACCGGCCTCGCAACAAGGTCGCCGTTTTCTCGCGTGATCAGGAAGCTCGGGCGGGGTACCACGATTAACGCCGAGGTTGCGCCGGACCGACCAGGCGCAGTACCGCGACGAATGCCCGACAAGCCTGTTGAGGCTGCGGCAAGGCTCTCCAATCGGGCCAATCGCTTGATTGGTGCGGTGCAGCAATTTCTGTTAGAATTCCAGTCTGAGGTTTCAACGCGCTGTTTTCTCGCGCTGTTCCAACCGGCCCGCTCATACAACCAGGCCGCGTCCGTTGCTCGTTGCGATCTGCAACTCATGCCCGCCTGCAGCCGTGAATGTCGGGGCGCGCCCGCCCCGGTGCGGGTAGCCGCTGGTCTCGCTATCGCCGGGCAAACCCTGTCCAGGAGAATGTATGGCACGTATTGATCGCGAAGATTCAGCGTCAGACTCCGTCGCATCTGCGCCGAAGGTTGCGGGCCGCCGCGCATCGAGGGATAAGGCTACCGTAGCCTTGCTCTCGATGGACGCAGTGTCCACGGTGTTGCAGGACGAAGAGCGGCAGCGCCAGATGCGCGCACTCATCCAATTGGGGAAGGAGCGCGGCTACCTGACTCACGCCGAAATCAACGATCACTTGCCGGACAACTTCGCGCACACCGCTGCCATCGAAACCATTGTCAGCACCTTCAATGACATGGGCGTAGCGGTCTACGAGCAGAGGCCCGACGCCGAGACGCTGTTGCTGAGCGGCGCTGCGCCGGCGGCGGTGTCGGACGACCAGGCTGACGAGGAAGCGGAAGTCGCGCTTTCCACGGTCGACTCTGAATTCGGGCGCACGACCGATCCCGTGCGGATGTACATGCGTGAAATGGGCGCGACCGAATTGCTGACTCGCGCGGGCGAGGTTGAGATTGCAAAGCGCATCGAAGACGGCCTTCACGCAATGATCCAGGCAATTGCGGCGTGCCCGGCGACTGTCTCCGCGATCCTTGCGAGCGTAGAGCAGATCGAGGCCGGTGAACTGTGCATCGACGAACTGGTTGACGGTCTCAATGAAGACTCCACTGACATACCGGATATCGACGCCGACACCGTCGATGACGACGAGGAAGGCGATGAAGACTGCGATGAAGACAGCGAGCCTGGAGAGGACGATCCGGCGAAGGCGAACGAAGCGCGTCTGAAACAGCTCACGAGCGACAGCCTCGCGATATTTGCGCGAGTGCGCGAGCTGTTCGATCAGATTCCGCGTGCCGATGCTGCGCAAGGTAAGGGCCACGCTGCCTTCGCACGCATATGCGAAGCGGTCCGGCATGAACTGGCGCCCATCCGCTTCACGGCGCGAACCATCGATCGACTGTGTGCCGACGTGCAGCAACAGGTCGCGCAGGTGCGCACGGTGGAGCGGCGTGTTTTACACATTGCCGTTGACCGGTGCGGGATGCCACGCGAGAAGTTCGTCGCGTCGTTTCCGGGGCATGAAACCGATCCTGGATGGACTGAACGCACGGCCGCGGCGTCGCGCGAGTATGGCGCCGCGCTCGAACGCAGTCTGCCTGCGATTCAGGCTGAACAGCAGAAGCTGATCGATATCGAAGCGAACGCCGGACTGCCGCTGCAACAGTTGAAGAAGATCAACCGGCAGATGATGGCGGCGGAGTCGAAAATGCGGCAGGCGAAGCGCGAGATGATTGAGGCTAACCTGCGCCTCGTGATCTCCATTGCGAAGAAGTACGTGAACCGCGGCATGCATTTTCTGGATCTGATTCAGGAAGGCAATATCGGCCTGATGAAAGCCGTCGACAAATTCGAATATCGACGCGGCTGGAAGTTTTCGACTTACGCAACGTGGTGGGTGCGGCAAGCCGTCACGCGTTCGCTTGCGGATCAGGCGCGCACGATTCGCGTGCCAGTGCATATGATCGAATCGATCAACAAGCTCAACCGATTTTCACGCGAGATCCTGCAGCAGACGGGACACGAGGCTCATCCTGCGGCGCTGGCGCAGCGCATGGAACTGCCGGAAGAGAAGGTTCGCGGCATGTTAAAGGTCGCCCGACAGCCCGTGTCGCTCGAGACGCCGGTGGGCGAAGACGCCGACGCAACGCTTGGCGATATGATCGAAGATCCGATGGCGGCATCGCCTGCGGACGCGGCCGTGCAGGCAAACCTGCGCGCTGCGATCGATGAGGCGCTCGATGCGCTGTCGCCGCGTGAGGCGAAAGTGCTACGGATGCGTTTCGGGATCGATACCGCGTCCGACCATACGCTCGAGGAGCTCGGCAAACAGTTCGACGTGACGCGCGAACGGATCCGGCAGATCGAAAGCAAGGCGATACGAAAACTGATGCACCCGGGTCGTGCCGACAAGCTACGGCAATTTCTCGACCATTGAGCCACAGACCCGGGCATCGGGGTGTTGCGTTGTCCGGGAGGGCGGGAACCGCAGTCCACCGTCGAACAGGAACCTGGCGATTCTTCGGGCGCACCGGGGCCAGGCCACCTTGATGCGCTTCATGCGTCATTGCAGAACAGGTCGTGGCACGCTACCACCGACTCACAACAGGACTGCCTGCTGCAAAAGTTCCAGCGCCTTCAATTCGTCCAGTCGACCGGTGCGTGCCTTACCTGCCAGCGTCTTGATCAAGGCTTCCGCGATCGGTTCGATACCGTGAAGATTGTCCAGGCTCGTCACGGAAGCGAAGGGAAGCGGCACCGGATTGCGCTGCGCTGTTGCAGTGACGGTGAGCGACTCCGGGGTTGCTGGTGCGGCTGCCGGGAGTTCGCCATCACGCTCTTCCGGTGAGCGACCCGCAGGCTCGTCAGGAACGTCATTGACATGACCCTGCTGGCTGACGACGGCCGTTGGCGTTTCTTCTACGACATGCGCCGAAACGGGTAGGGCGCTTTCCCGCTCTGTCCGCCCGCCCGCCCGCGCACGTCCCGTGTGCGCCTTCGTATCGGCGGCTTTCTCCGGCGCGCCATCCTTCGTTGGGGCCGCGAGCGGCTCGTGTTGTTGATCGGATGCACGACCGCGCGAAGCAGGCGTGAGCAAACGCGACACCGACTCCGGAATTTCGGCTTCGGAGCGCGGCGTGTCCAGCCAGCCAGTTGGCAAACCAAGTCGCTCCGTGAAACGGTTTGCTTCGACACCGTCCATGCGTTTCTTGCCATATAGCCGATGGGCCATGTTGGATCCGCTCATCGCCATGACTACACCAAGCCTTGCTTTCGATCCGTTGCGACCCGTGAGAATGTGGAGGTTAGCGCGTCGAATGTTCTCTACCGCGGCGCTGTCGTCTAATGCCAGCGCTTGCTGTTGGGTTGTTCCAGGCGATGTCCTGTGTGTCGAGGGTGAACCTTTTCGCTGCGCATGAGGGGTAGGCGGTTCGGCCATCTGGCTTCGACTATTCCTGACGGCTCTGGGCGACCCGCCAGTTGCTTTCTTCGGCATTTGCGCTTCCTCGGACAAACTATCTTTAAGAAATGGTTGCTGGCCGCCGTTCAGGGCGGAAGCCGGCATGGGTGTTTCCGACACTGCTTCTGGTTCGTCGTCTGTTTGAACGAAGTCGAGCGGTGCTTTCAGGCGGGCGATGGTTTCGGCCGCGAGCGCAGGATTGGGCTGGTCAAAGAAACCGTGAGGCAACCCAAGCGTGGTTTCCATGTGAAAGGCGGTCTCGGGCGTGAACCTCTCGCCCTTCGTCAGTTCGGCCACTCGCGCCATGTTCGATCCAAGTCCCAGGGCGATATTCTCTGCACCCACCGTATCGACCAGGAACTGGAACGATCGGGTTTTGAAAATGGAGGCAGTCTGGGCGGAGTCTCGCGCAGGTGCATTCACGTACGGTTGTCTCTGCCGGTTGGACTGAGATTTCTTGACGTGACGAGGTTGGCGCTGGCCGCTGTCCCGAGATCCCGCATATCGTCCGCGGGGTTGACTCATAAAGTAGGGCTCCATGCGATCATTGGTGTTCTGATTTTTGAATTATAGACGAGGCCACATTGGTATTTGCTGCGTCAGCTCTGCTGGGCGGAAATGTACGCACGGGCCGAAGCCCCAGCGCGATACCGCGTCAGCGTTCGCATATTCTGCAAGTCCGCTCACGCCGTAAGGATCGCGTCGAACTGTCCCGGAAGAACACGGGCCGCCGCCGGTTTACGGCCCCGGCCGAGTGTGCAAGTATCGTTGCAGCGTGCATACCGCACATCTTGCGAGGTTCAGGATGGCCTGGAGACTGTGGAAAACCGAGAAGCGGCAAGATGAGACGCGGAGCTGGCCCAGCGAGACACATCAGTCGATAAAGCAACTTCTGGGCATGTACCTGGGCGGCGGTTCAGCACCGTTCGCAGGGTGGGCCGCCCCTGGCATCACATTCATGCCCGACGTCGAACCAGTCCTCCGAAACGGCGTTCGAGGATATCAGCTTGCCCTCTGGTTTTGGCTCTTTGCCGAGAAGCACGGCACTATTGCGGCACGAATGGCCCGTGAGTCCTTCGGCCTGCTCGCTGAGGCAGCGCAGCCGTCGTCCGGCGACAAAATCGATGCGCTCCTCGACCTCGAAAACCGCCTCGCGCATTCTGTCGAGGGAATTTCCTCCGAGGAACGCAGGTTCCGGCTGGAGGGTCTCCCGGTGGAGCTACCGATGGAATTTTTTCTGGCCACTGGCTTCCTGCGCCTCTCGCCCGAATCGCCTTACGCTGGAGATGAGAGCGGCAGTCTGCAGGGCAATGACTACAAGCTCGCTGATTGCTTTCGTCATGCGACTGAAGAGGCACTGGCGATGTTCCGACCGATGATAGACGCGGTCGAGTTCGATGCGAAATCGCTGCCCAACTGGAAATGGAGCACCCATCCCGGCGCTGCCGAGCGACACCTGCAACGCCGCCACAGCAACCCGCTCTTTCCCCTGCATCGCCAAATGGTGACGGCTCACGACGTCTATGAGTCACGGCTTGCGGATGCCCGAGCACTGCATGAAATCAGCAACGAGCTTGGCGATCTCAGCGACTCGTTCTTCCAGACGGCAGAGCTCCCGTTGAACTGGCAATCGTTCCTCGAGGGCTATCGGGACTATGTCGACAGACTCGAAGAACGGTGCCTCGCGGCGGGCGGGCAGAATGCGGCACTTGGTGAAGCAATTGCAAGACTGCGCAATGACATCCTCACGACCTGGCGCACTTCGCTTCACAAGAACCGGCACAGTCTTGCCGCGCTGGACCAGGAAGAAGCACAAAGGAGTGAGCGCCGCGCGCTGCTTTACGGATGCGACTGGACCGCTCAGCTTCTGAGTAACGGCTCTTTGATACCGCCAGAAGAGGTAGTTCCTGCCCTGTTGAGCGAGTCCCCCTCTGAGCTCGAAAAGGTCGTCGCCGCCGTGCAGGCTGAACCGCGATTGCACGAGACGCTTTCCCAGTGCGGTGCGACCGCACATCGACTTGTCACCGAGTCCAGCGTGGGCGGCAACAATATTCCCGACATTGGCGACAAACTTCGTATTCTTTGGGGGCCCGGCCGGCCGGGCGCCGGCATGACCTCCCTCGCTTGAAGTCGCGTTCTGTGTCCCAGAAGGTCGTAGACTCAACGCACTTTCCGTTTTGGACACCTAACGGTCAGACTGGCAGCCGCTCAAAAGCTAATAATTTCTCTATTTGAAACGCTGCGGACATTCGAGTGGATCGGGGCGTTGCGCCGGAAAACCTGACCCGCACATGCGGTCGGCATTGAACATGTCGACCTTGCGGCACATACTCGCTGACTCGTAGACCCACGGTTGAACGACCGATACCCGGGATGCGGCAGGCGCTTGCCAACGGACGTCAGAGGACGGGGCCCAGTCGCGAGTTGTCGTTCGCGCGACTTAGAAAGCCGTCATTCCAATGACCGGTTCACTTCAGGACCTGCAGGATGCCCGATGGAAGCGAATCGGCCAAAGCCGCCATTCGGGCTGTCACGGAAATCGCCTTTCGCGAATGGCGGCTTTTGAAAAGATTGAACGGCGTTGTCACGTTCGCAGAGTCGTCGGCTAATATGGCGTGATGCAAAAGACGAAATCGCTCCACCACGGTCATCGATTCCCGGCGTCGATCATGTTCGTGTCGCTGAGCGGTGATCCCTGGCTGCTGTGGCGCGCGGTCGACCAGCACGGCATTGAACTCGACATCCTGCTACAGAAGTGGTGCGACAAGGCTGCGGCCACACGCTTCTTCAAACGCGTGCTGGGCCGGCTGCCCGGAAGTGCCGAAGAAGATCGTCACCGACCAGTTGCGCAGTTACACGGCCGCGAAAGCGGAAATCCCGGAACTGGCGAACGTAAAGCACGTGTTCGTCAAGGCCCGTGCCCGCGTCAACAACCGTGCGGAAAACAGCCACCAGCCAACACGTGAACGCGAAAGGCGCATGCGCGGCTTTCGTTTGCCCGAACGCACGCAATCCTTCCTGTCGTGCTTCGGTCCGATATCCGGAAACACTTCGCACTCAAACGTCATCTGCTGCGCGCCTCGCTCCATCGCGAGCAACTCGCCGCACGATTTGAAGCGTGGCGCCTTTTCACCGGCATATCCCAAGGTCCGTCCACTACGTTCTGAGCGGAGGATACGCCTGCCGATGTTTCGTCACGTCATCAGCAATGTGACAGCGCCATTGTCGCTCGTCGCACCGAACAGCTTGCTGCGCAAGGCGCTTTACTATCTTAGCGGCCAGTGGCCGAAGCTCGTCCGATATCTTGAAAATGGACTCTGGTCGATCAGTAACAACCGCTGCGAAAGTTCAATCCGCACATTTGTAGTGAAAGTTTTCCATCAAGTCGATCACGAATACTTGCAAGATAGTAGGAGGCACAGCGGCCCGCCGAATGATTGCGCAAAATGGCCACCTGGAGCCGAACTGGTCTGGGCCTATCTGATACATCTCACCGCGTGCGACCCAGCGGGCCGCGTAGTGAATCGGCAGAAATCCGATGTACGCTCCCGACAGGATAAGGATAGCCTGCGCCTCGATATTGTCGACAGTTGCCGCAGCCTTACTTGCTTTGAGCATTCGCAGGTCATGCTGTTGCAGATATCCGCGCGCCACCACACGGCTAGACGCCACGCCCTCGTCGAGCGAGCCTTCGTCAGCCGATCGGCCAGCGAGCGGGTGATTCTTTCCGCAATATAGACCATCCGGTTCGTCGTAGAGCTCTGTATAGGTCAGCCCCGGCACATGGAGCGGAAAGTGCCCGACTGCGATGTGCAGCCGGCCATCCAGTACTCGTTCTTCCAGTTCGGCGGGCGTGCCGATATAGACGTCCAGATGCACATCGTGCCCCCTCGACACGAAATCCTGCAGCGTCTGCGGCAGCGGCGAGGCCGCATCGGTCACGGTGTTGTCGATGATGCCGAGGTACAGCTTCCCCGAAATCTGCTTCTTGAGCGCGCCGGTATCCGCGCAAAAGCTTTCTACCGCGACCTGCAACCGCTGCGCCGCCTCATAAGTCGCCATGCCGTGCTCGGTAAGGCGAAAGCCACTGCGTCCTCGTTCGCAAAGCTTCAGGCCCAAGCGCGTTTCCAGCGTCGTCATTTGCTCGCTGATCGTCGACTGGCTTACGTTCAAGGTTGCCTGCGCGGCGGAAAATCCGCCGCACCGCACAACCGTCATGAAGACCCTCAGCAGTTTGAGGTCCACGTCCTGCAACTGGATCACCGTCGTCGCTCCTATTGCGCAGCTTGCTTCGATATTTCCGATATGAACATCTGATGCACGTGATTTTTACCCGTGAGCACCTGGTCCATATTCTCTCAAAACGCCGTGCTGTCACAAGCCGCGTTTGTATCGATGGAATCTGGAACACGTACAAAACCGGCCCGCGAGAGGCCAAATGCCAGGCAATCTGCAAGACAGGAGACAATGATGGATGCAGTCGTACAAAACTACCTTGAGAAGTTTGGCGTCCGCGAAGAGACGCAACGCTTCCTCACCAAGCCGAAGAAGATGTTTATCGGCGGTGCCTGGGTGCCGCAAGGCGACAGGCAATCGTGTGCGGTGATCGAGCCGTCCACCACGGGCGTGATCACCGATATTCCCATGGCCACCACCGCCGATCTGGATCGCGCGGTCGAAGCGGCCCGCAGGCAATTCGACGGCGGACCGTGGCGCAAGCTCAAGCCCCTCGAGCGCGAACGTCTGTTGCACCGGCTCGCCGATCTGCTCGAATGGAACGCGACGGAGTTGGCCGAGATCGAATCGATCGACGTCGGCAAGTCCGTCGCCCAGGCGCGTGACGTCGACATTCAAGGCACGATCGACACGTTCCGCTATTTCGCCGGTTGGGCGTCAAAGCTCCATGGCCGCACGGTTGAAACCTCGTTGCCTGGTGACTACGTTGCCTATACTCGCAAGGAGCCCATCGGCGTGGTCGGCGTGATCGTTCCGTGGAATTTCCCTCTGCAAACCATGGCATGGAAAGTAGCCGCCGCGCTCGCCGTCGGTTGCACTGTCGTGATCAAGCCGGCCGAACTGACGTCGCTGTCAACGCTTCGCTTCGTGGAGTTGGTGCAGGAGGCAGGGATTCCGGATGGCGTCGTCAATGTTCTGACCGGTCGCGGCCGTGAAATAGGTGCGGCCATGGCTTCGCATCCGGGCATCGACAAGATCACGTTTACGGGTTCCACCGAGGTGGGGCGCACTGTAGGGCACACCGCAGTGGGTGGCATCAAACGTCTCACACTCGAACTGGGCGGCAAGTCGCCCGTGCTGGTCCTGGAGGACGCTGACATTGAATCGGCAGCGCAGGCAGTGGCAAACGGCATTTTCTTCAACGCGGGACAGGTCTGCGATGCGGGTGCACGGGTCTATGTCCAGCGCAGGATTCACGACAAGTTTATCGGCGCGCTGATCGAGTACACGCGCACCCTCAAGATCGCGCCCGGCCTCGATCGGGATTGCTTCATCAGCCCACTCGTTTCCGCGCTTCAGAGGGATCGCGTCGCGTCCTATATCGAGGACGGACGCCGCGAAGGAGCGGAAGTTGTTTATGGCGGTCACGCGCTTGACCGGGCAGGGTATTTCGTCGAGCCGACGATCTTTACGCATTGCCGCAGCGACATGAAGATAGTCCGTGAAGAAATCTTTGGCCCGGTGCTGGTGACAGCGCCATTTGACAACGTAGACGACGCGTTGTCGCTGGCGAACGACTCCCGGTATGGTCTTGCCGCAGCGATCTACTCCAATGACCTGAACCTGGTGAACAGATTGATCCCGCAATTGCGCGCCGGCATGGTGTACGTCAATGCGCACAGCACCATCGACCCCTCGATGCCGTTTGGCGGGTTCAAGGAGTCCGGCTTTGGCAAGGACCTCGGCCCGGAGCAGCTCGATCACCTGATGGAGAGCAAGGCCGTCTGGATCACGCTGCGCTGAACGACGCCAATACGTCCGACGACGCCCGCAGGCGAACGTGAGCCTGTGGCCGCGTGACGGGCGAGCGTTGCAGCCAGAAAGCGTGCCGGGTCAAGCCTTATCCCATTCACCTCTCATTGCAGGCAAGGGGTACATGATGCAAGCAACAGACGAATCGGTTAGCAGCACCGAAGCGGCGATCGAGCATGGGGCTATTGAAGGTCACTCGATCGACTTCATTCCGGATAACGAACGAACCGACAGGTTGTCGAGGCAAGGACCGTTCTGGTTTCTGGGCAATTTCACCTTCTTTACCATGACCATCGGCTTTGTCGGTCCCAGCATCGGCCTGAATGCGCTGTGGACGACGATAGCCGGCACGCTGGGCATCATGTTCGGCACCCTGTTCATGGCATTTCATGGATCGCAAGGCCCGCATCTCGGCTTGCCGCAGATGATTCAGTCGAGAGCTCAGTTCGGCTATCGCGGGGTCATCGTGGTGTTGATGGCGACACTTTTCGTGTTTGCCGGTTTCAACATCGTCAACCTGGTGCTGATGATGCAGGGTCTCAAGGAACTGTTCAACTGGGACCCGGTGAAAGTCGCACTGGCTGTGACCGTGCCCGCTTCGATTCTGGCGATTCTCGGCCATGACTGGATGCACCGCAGCTTCAAATGGGCGCTATATCTGTCGCTTCCCCTGTATGGGCTCGTTACGCTCGCCGTCCTGATGCACTGGGTGCCCGACATTGCAGCCGCCCCCGCTGCACCGGGCGCCGCACCGGTCGCGCCGCTCGGCTTCAACTGGGTGGCTTTCATCGCGCAATTTGCAGCGGCGGCCAGCTACAACATTGCCTACGCACCGTATGTTTCCGATTACTCGCGCTACCTGCCGAAAAATACGCCGAGCGGCAGGCTGATCGCGGCGGTGTTCCTCGGCGCGTCGTTGTCAGGGGCGTGGATGATCGCGATTGGGGGCTGGCTGGCGGACCATTTGCATGCGAGCGATGTGCTGGTCGCACTGAATCAGGTGGGTAACGACCTGATGCCCGGTATGGGAAGCGCGGTGGTGGGCGTCACGATTCTCGCCTTCCTGCCGGTCATCGCGATGAATGTCTATAGCGCGAAACTGACGGCCATCACCGGTGTCGACTCGTTCCGGAAAGTTCAGCCGACCGCGAAGGCCCGCATTCTGGCGATTCTCTTCGTGGTCATTCTTCAGCTTGGGGTGGCCCTCAGCATCTATACGTCGGGTAAAGGCCTCTCCGTGCTGAATATTTACCTCATCGTCATGCTGTATTTCCTGGTGCCCTGGACCGCGGTCAATCTGACGGATTACTTCTTTGTCCGCAAAGGCCGTTACGCAATTCCGCACTTCTTTCTGCCGCACAACAACCTTTACGGGACATGGGGCGCACGCGGTTTGATCGCTTACGCAATCGGCTTTGTCGCGATGATTCCGTTCTTCTGCGTATTCGACGGTTCGAACGAGGTGTACGTCGGTCCGCTGGCTCGGGCGATGGGCAGCGTCGATCTGGCCTGGCTGGTTGGCCTGTTCGTCTCGGGCTTCGCGTATTACGTCTTGGCCCGCTCAATCGATCTGAAGCACGAAGGATCGGTCATCGCTCACATCGAGAAAGTCTCACCGCAATTCACGACTGGCGACAAGGGTCGCTCGTGAGACACGGGCAAGCGTATCAAGCTTAGGAAATAAGGCATATATCATGGTTATCGAGCAATTCGATTACATCATTGTGGGTGCCGGATCGGCCGGCTGTGTATTGGCCAACCGACTCACCGAGAACCCCGCGGTACGTGTTCTGGTACTGGAGTACGGTGGCAGCGATCGCAGCGTCATCATTCAGATGCCGAGTGCGTTTTCGATGCCGATGAATACGACCAAGTACAACTGGCGTTATCAGACCGCGCCGGAGCGCCATCTGAATGGCCGCCAGTTGCACTGCCCGCGTGGCAAGGTTCTGGGAGGTTCCTCTTCGATCAACGGTCTCGTCTATATTCGCGGCCACGCCTACGACTTCGACGAGTGGGAGGAACTGGGCGCTCGAGGCTGGGGATATCGCAATTGCCTGCCTTACTTCCGGCGTGCGGAGACCTACAAGTTCGGCGGCGACGAGTACCGCGGCGCCGAGGGGCCGCTGTGCACCAATAACGGTAATAACATGGCGAATCCGCTGTACGGCGCATGGGTCGAGGCAGGCGCGCAGGCCGGATACATCAAGACGGAGGATTGCAACGGGCATATGCAGGAAGGCTTCGGCGCGATGCACATGACGGTCAAGAACGGCGTGCGCTGGTCCACCGCTAATGCGTACCTGCGCCCTGCCATGAAGCGCCCGAATCTGACCGTGGTGACCAATGCCATGACGCGTCACGTGATTCTCGAAGGCAAGCGCGCGGTCGGGGTCGTCTATGAACAAGGCGGCGTCACGCACACGGTGCGGTGCCGTCGTGAAGTATTGATCTCGTCCGGCCCGATCGGCTCGCCTCACCTGCTGCAGCGCTCCGGAATCGGCCCCGCCGACGTGCTGAAGCGGGCGGGAATCGACGTGAAGCATGACTTGCCCGGCGTCGGCGAGAACCTGCAGGATCATGCTGAAATCTATATTCAGTACGCGTGTAAGGAGCCCGTCACGCTCAACGCGAAAATGGATCCGTTCAGCAAATTCATGATCGGCTTGCGCTGGCTGTTGTTCAAGGACGGCCTGGGCGCAAGCAACCACTTCGAGGCCGGCGGATTCATTCGCTCCGAAGTGGGCCTGCGTTGGCCGGATATTCAATTCCATTTCCTGCCCGCAGCCATGCGTTATGACGGTGACAAGCCGTTCAAGGGGCATGGGTTCATGGTGCTGACCGGGCCGAACAAGCCAAAGAGCCGCGGTTACGTACGGGCGGTGTCGGCCGATCCGCACACGCACCCGGAGATTCGCTTCAACTACCTGGATCGCGAAGAGGACAGGGAAGAATTTCGACGCTGTGTTCGCTTGACGCGAGAAATTATCGGCCAGCCGGCGATGGACCGCTTCCGCGATGTCGAACTCGCGCCTGGCCCTGACGTTCAGACGGACGAGCAAATCGATGCCTTCGTCAGAGCTAGTCTGGAAAGCACGATGCATCCTTGTGGTTCGTGTCGAATGGGCGAAGACGATATGGCGGTGGTCGATTCCGAACTGCGGGTTCGTGGGATCGAAGGCTTGCGCGTGATCGACTCATCGGTCTTCCCGACGGAGCCTAATGGCAACCTGAACGCACCGACCATCATGCTGGCCGAGCGCGCATCCGACCTGGTGCGGGCGGTTCCCATGCTGCCCCCGTCGAACGCCGAGGTAGGCCTTGCTGAAGGATGGGAGACGCGGCAACGCACCCGCGCACCGGCGCGAACGGTGCATCTCGGGTAGCGTGGCGGCCAGGGGTGAGGGTGGAGATTTCTTTCTTGCCCTTAGCGCTGGCAACTGCATAAAGACCGCGCCGGGCCGCTACTCCACGGCGCCAGAGTGCGTGGATTGCCTCGACAGGATCCAATCAATGAATCCGCCAGCAACGTAGACGCCGTCGTGTTTTGGCGACGTTGCGCATACTGCCATGGCGCATCAGGGCGGCCCGCGCTTTTTGCTTCGGAGAATGCCGATGTGTATTTCTTGTTTTCGGCATTGTTCCGTTGAATTTGGCTGCCTAGACTCTCTTTAGATAACCCTGCTGCTCCTGATGACGCGCATGGCTGCAGTGGCGAAGATGCGGCGCGTTTTCGCGTCGCGCGTATCTCAACCGATAAAAGAACGGAGGCAACATGTCTGGAAACAACTACGACACAGGCCGGCTCAATCTGCCGTTTGTGGGTATCTGCACGTTCGCCAAATCCCCGCTGTGTCTCGACTGGGACAAGATCGACGGCAACGTGGCGGTGATGGGCGCGCCGTTCGATTGCGGCACGCAGTGGCGCGCTGGCGCACGCTTCGGTCCGCGTTCGATTCGTGACGCGTCGACCCTGTTCTCGTTCGGCCATGGCGGCGCCTACGACTTCGAAGACGACGTCGTCTATCTGCCCAGCGACGAAGTGCGCATCGTCGACATCGGCGACGCGGACATGGTGCACACCAACACGGAAAAGAGCCATGCCAACATCGAGTACGGCGTGCGCAAGATCCTCGCAGCCGGCGCGCTGCCGGTGGTGATGGGCGGCGACCATTCGATCAACATTCCGTGCATCAACGCATTCGAAGGTCAGGAGCCGTTTCACATCGTCCACATCGATGCGCATCTGGATTTCGTCGATGAACGGCACGGCGTGCGCCACGGTCACGGCAATCCTTTGCGGCGCGCCGCGGAAAAGAGCGTGGTGTCGGGTATGACGCAGATCGGCATCCGCAATGTATCTTCGACGGCGCGCGAGGGCTACGCGCAGGCGCGCGAGATGGGCTCGGACATCATCTCCGTGCGCGATTTGCGCCGCCTCGGCATCCAGGGCGTGCTGGATCGCATTCCGAAGGGCGTGCGCTACTACCTGACGATCGACATCGACGGCTTCGATCCGTCGATTGCGCCGGGCACTGGCACGCCGAGCCACGGCGGCCTGCTGTACTACGAAGGACTCGAGCTGTTCGCAGGGCTCGCGGCGCAGGGCGACGTGATCGGCATCGACCTCGTGGAAGTCGCACCCGACTACGACCATTCCGGCTCGACGTCGATCCTTGCCGCGCAACTGCTGCTGAACACAATCGGCCGTGTGATGCACCAGCGCAAGGTCAAAAGGGCGCAGGCGCGCTGAAGCTGGCTCGCCGGATTCGGCGCGCATACCTGCGTCCGCTTTCCGGCGACTGATGCCCCATCAAATCTGCCTGGTTGTCTGGCCCGCGAGATGCTGGCCAGTCTGACCGTTCGACCGGTCACATTCAAATCTGGTTTTTATTCCGATCAGCCCGCTTCGACCCGGCATACCGTGACACAGGACGATTTGCCTGCTGTGGCTGAAGCATCGAACTGACAATTGACGATGCAGCACGCATTCGAATCGGGCCCCTACAGGATGGAGTCAACACTCATGAGCAATCTGCGATTCACTGAAGACCACGAATGGCTGCGTCTGGACGACGACGGCCGCGCAACCGTCGGCATTACGACGTTTGCACAGGAACAACTGGGCGACCTCGTCTTCGTCGACTTGCCGGCGCCGGGTAAGTCCCTGAAAGGCGGTGAAGAAGCGGCCGTGATCGAGTCGGTCAAGGCCGCGGGTGAAATCAAAATGCCAGTCGCAGGCGTCATTGTCGAGATCAACGAGGCGCTGCGGGACGAACCGTCGAAGGCCAACGAAGATCCGCAAGGCAGCGGCTGGTTCTTCAGGATCGAACTTGCCGATCCCGCTGCGTTCGATTTGCTGATGGACGAATCCGCCTATGTCGCCTTCACCGGCGCCTAATCCCCGATCCCACAGGAACACGTGATCATGAGCGACGTTGGAACGCCATTGGCACAACTGCAGAACCACGCTGAATTCGTCGGCCGTCACATTGGACCAACGACCGGCGAGCAGGCGCAGATGCTGGCACAGATCGGCTTCGATTCGATCGATGAATTTATCGCGAGCGTGGTGCCCCCGCACATCGCTGAACACGCACCGCTCGCGTTGCCCGACGCGCGCACGGAAGTCGACGCGCTGAAGGCGTTGAAAGCACTGGCGGCGAAAAACCGTCGCTTCAGAAGCCATATCGGTACGGGGTACTACGACACTCATACGCCGAACGTGATCCTGCGCAACCTGCTGGAGAACCCCGCCTGGTACACGGCCTACACGCCGTACCAGCCGGAGATCTCGCAGGGCCGCCTGGAAGCGCTGCTCAATTTCCAGACAATGATCACCGATCTGACCAGGATGGAAATCGCCAACGCGTCGCTGCTCGACGAGGCCACCGCCTGTGCCGAAGCGATGACATTCTGTCAGCGCCTTTCGAAGAGTGGGTCGAACACGTTTGTGGTCTCGACGGATTGTCATCCGCAGACGATCGACGTGATCCGCACACGCGCGGAGCCGCTCGGCATCGAGGTGGTCGTGGGCGATGCGGCACAGTTATGCCGTAACTCGAAGTACTTTGGCGTGCTGTTGCAGTACCCCGCCACGCAAGGCGACATCCTCGACTACGCGGGCTGCATCGCCAACGCGCACGAGCGGGGTGCGCTCGCGGTGGTATCGGCGGATCTGCTGGCCCTGACACTGTTGAAGCCGCCTGGCGAGTTCGGCGCGGACGTCGTGGTGGGAACCGCGCAGCGCTTCGGCGTGCCGCTGGGTTTCGGCGGTCCTCATGCCGCGTTCTTCGCGACGAAGGAAGCATTCAAGCGCGACATGCCGGGACGGCTCGTCGGCGTATCGGTCGATCGCAGCGGCAAGCCCGCGCTGCGTCTGGCGATGCAGACGCGCGAGCAGCATATCCGCCGCGAGAAGGCGACTAGCAATATCTGCACGGCCCAGGTGCTGCTCGCGATCATCGCCGGCATGTACGCCGCGTATCACGGTCCGGCCGGCCTCGTGCGGATCGCGGAGCGCGTGCATCGTCTGACGGCGGTGTTTGCCGCGGGTGTCGGGAAGTTCGGCTTCACGGTTCAGCAACAGACTTTTTTCGACACGGTGACGATTGTGACCGGCGCGCATACGCCCGCGATTCACGCAGCGGCGCGGCAGCACGCAATCAATCTGCGGGTGATCGATGACGCAAGCATCGGCGTCGCCTTCGACGAAACGACCACGGCGCAGGACGTCGAGACCCTATGGTCGGTGTTCGCCATGACCGGCACGCCGCCGGGCTTCGATGCGGTCGAACCGTACGTGTTCCGCGCGATTCCGAAGGCGCTCCTACGTAGCTCGCCGTTCCTCGAACACCCGACCTTCAACCGTTACCACTCCGAGACTGAGATGATGCGCTACCTGCGCCGCCTCTCCGACAAGGATCTGGCGCTTGATCGCACGATGATTCCGCTTGGCTCGTGCACGATGAAGCTCAATGCCGCTGCTGAGATGATTCCCGTGACATGGCCGGAGTTCGGCGGCCTGCATCCGTTTGCGCCGGAGGATCAGACAGAAGGTTATCGCGTGATGATCGAACAGCTCGAGCAGATGCTGTGCGTCATCACCGGCTATGACGCCGTATCGTTGCAACCGAACGCTGGCTCGCAGGGCGAGTACGCGGGGCTGCTGGCGATCCGTGGCTATCACGCAAGCCGGGGCGAAGGGCATCGCAATGTGTGCCTGATACCGAGTTCGGCGCACGGCACCAATCCGGCAACGGCACAGATGGCAGGGATGGAAGTCGTGGTCGTAGCGTGCGACCGCAACGGCAACGTCGACGTGGCGGATTTGCGCCAGAAAGCGGAAGCGCACAGCGCGCAGATCGCCGCGCTGATGATCACGTACCCGTCGACGCACGGCGTGTTCGAAGAGGCGATTCGCGACCTCTGCGACGTTGTGCATCGCCATGGCGGTCAGGTGTATATCGACGGCGCGAACATGAACGCGATGGTCGGCCTGTGCAAGCCGGGTCAGTTCGGGGGCGACGTGTCGCATCTGAATCTGCACAAGACGTTCTGCATTCCGCATGGCGGCGGCGGCCCCGGCGTCGGGCCAATCGGCGTCAAGACGCATCTCGCCCCGTTCCTGCCGGGACATTCGGCACTGCCTAGCCGACGGGCCGGCGCTGTCGCGGCGGCGCCGTGGGGAAGCGCCAGCATTCTGCCGATCACGTGGATGTACATCACGATGATGGGCGCCGCGGGACTCAGACAGGCTTCGCAGGTGGCGATGCTCAATGCCAACTACATCGCCAACCGGCTCGCGCCGCACTATCCGATTCTCTACGCGGGCAAGCACGGCTTCGTCGCGCACGAGTGCATTGTCGACATGCGTCCATTGAAGGAGAAGAGCGGCATCACGGTCGACGATTTGGCCAAGCGCCTGATCGACTATGGCTTTCACGCGCCCACGATGTCGTTCCCGGTGGCCGGCACCTTGATGATCGAGCCAACAGAGAGCGAATCGAAGCAGGAACTGGATCGTTTCTGTGACGCGATGATCGCGATCCGCGAGGAAATCCGCGCCGTGGAGCTGGGTCAAGGTGACGTGCGCAATAACCCGCTGACCAATGCGCCGCATACCGCACAGGATCTCGCCGCTGAATGGGTGCGACCGTATTCGCGGGAACAGGCCGTGTTCCCGCTCGCGAGCAGCGTCGAAAGCAAATACTGGCCACCGGTGGGCCGGGTCGACAACGTTTACGGCGACCGCAATCTTGTGTGCTCGTGCCCGCCGCTATCCGACTATGCCGAACCCCATCCAGACGAAGTCGAGACGGCGCGTGCCGCCTGACAGTACTAGTAAACAGGAGACAGCCATGGTCAACACCAGCATGTCCATCGAAGGTTTCGATCCGCAATTGTGGCGCGCGATCGAGGGCGAGCAGCTTCGCCAGGAAGATCACATCGAGCTGATCGCGTCGGAGAACTACACCAGTCCCCGCGTGCTCGAGGCACAGGGTTCGGTCCTCACAAACAAGTACGCGGAAGGTTATCCGGGCAAGCGCTACTACGGCGGTTGCGAGTTCGTCGATGTCGCCGAGCAGCTCGCGATCGATCGCGCGAAGCAGCTGTTCGGGGCGGACTGGGCGAACGTGCAGCCGCATTCGGGCTCACAGGCCAATGCCGCGGTGTATCTCGCGCTGGTGCAGCCGGGCGACACGATTCTTGGCATGAGCCTTGCGCACGGTGGCCACCTGACGCATGGCGCGAAGGTAAGCTTTTCCGGGAAACTCTACAACGCGGTGCAGTATGGCATCGACGAAGAGGGTTTGATCGACTATGACGAAGTCGAGCGGCTCACGCTCGAGCACAAACCGAAGATGATTGTCGCCGGCTTCTCCGCCTATTCGCGACGCCTCGACTTCGAGCGCTTTCGCGCGATTGCTTACAAGGTGGATGCCTATCTGTTTGTCGATATGGCGCACGTCGCAGGGCTGGTGGCGGCGGGTATCTATCCGAATCCGCTGCCATACGCGGACATCGTGACGACCACTACCCACAAGACGCTGCGTGGGCCGCGCGGCGGCCTGATCATGGGCCGCGCGAATCCGGAGATCGAGAAGAAGATTGCGTCGATGGTGTTCCCCGGCACCCAGGGTGGCCCGTTGATGCATGTGATCGCCGCGAAGGCCGTCGCGCTGCTCGAGGCGCTGCAGCCGGAGTTCAAACGCTATCAGCAACAGGTCGTCAGCAACGCCCGGGCGATGGCGCAGGTCTTCGAGCAGCGCGGTTACCACGTCGTGTCGGGCGGCACGGACAACCACCTGTTCCTCGTCAGCCTGATTGCGAAGGGGCTGACCGGCAAGGCGGCCGACGCCGCACTCGGCGCCGCCCATATCACGGTGAACAAGAACGCGGTGCCCAACGATCCGCAATCGCCGTTCGTGACGAGCGGCATTCGTATCGGGTCGCCGGCGATCACGACGAGGGGCCTGAAAGAGCAGGAGTCCCAGCAACTCGCGAGCTGGATCTGCGACGTGCTCGACAACATCGACAATCCGCAGGTGATCGCCGAGGTTCGGGAGAAAGTACAGGCGCTGTGCGCGCGGTTCCCCGTCTACGCGGCTGTTTCCGCACACTCTGAAGCGACGGGCTGAGCCATGGCACTGAGCGTCTTCGATCTGTTCAAGATCGGCATCGGCCCGTCGAGTTCGCATACGGTTGGGCCGATGCGCGCGGCTGTGCAGTTCGCGGCCGGCTTGCGCGAGCACGGCCTGCTGCAGGCGACGGAGACGGTGAAAATCGAGCTGTACGGCTCACTGGGCGCGACCGGCAAAGGGCATGGCAGCGACAAGGCCGTGCTGCTCGGCCTCGAAGGCTCCGAGCCCGACACCGTCGACGTGGATTCGATCGACGCGCGCCTCGCCGTGATTCGTGCGGAGCAGCGCCTGAACCTGCTTGGGCAAAAGACGATTGTCTTTGTCGAGAAGCAGCATCTGGTTTTCAATCGCCGCGAACTGGCCTTTCATCCGAACGGTCTGCGTTTCATCGCATTCGACGCGAGTGGCGTTGAACTGCGGAGCAAGGTGTATTTCTCGGTGGGCGGCGGCTTCGTGGTCGACGAGGACGCAGCCGGTGTCGACCGTATCGTCGCCGATGCGACGCCGCAGGCGTTTGTGTTCAGATCAGGCAAGGAACTGCTGATGCGCTGCGTGGACAATGGCCTCTCCGTCAGTCAGTTGATGATGGCCAACGAGCGCGCGTGGCGAACCGAGACCGAAATCCGGGCGCAGCTCCTCGCGATCTGGGAAGTGATGCAGGCATGCGTCGCGCGCGGTTGTGCTACCGAAGGCACGATGCCTGGTCCGCTCAAGGTAAAACGCCGCGCGGCCGCCTTGCACCGGAACCTGTCGTCGACTCCGGAGGCGAGCTTGCGGGACAACCTGTCGGTGCTCGACTGGGTCAATCTCTACGCGCTCGCCGTTAATGAAGAGAATGCGAGCGGCGGCCGGGTCGTCACCGCGCCGACCAACGGTGCGGCAGGCATCGTCCCCGCGGTGTTGCATTACTACGCGCGCTTCGTGCCCGGCGCGAACGACGATGGGATCGTGAGGTTTTTGCTGACCGCCGGAGCCATCGGTATTCTCTATAAGGAGAACGCATCGATCTCCGGCGCCGAGGTGGGTTGCCAGGGAGAGGTCGGCGTGGCCTGCTCAATGGCTGCGGGCGCGCTTGCCGAGGTGCTGGGCGGTACCCCGTCGCAGGTCGAGAACGCGGCGGAGATCGGCATGGAGCACAACCTGGGACTCACCTGCGATCCGGTCGGTGGGCTCGTCCAGGTGCCGTGCATCGAGCGCAATGCGATGGGATCGGTCAAGGCCATCAACGCGGCACGCATGGCGCTGCGCGGCGATGGCCAGCATTTCGTGTCGCTGGACCAGGTGATCAAGACGATGCGCGAGACCGGCGCGGACATGAAGACGAAATACAAAGAGACGGCGCGCGGCGGGCTCGCGGTCAATGTTATCGAATGCTGAAATACGCTGGGCGATGGCCCGCGTTCAGCACACTGCTGGAGAAGAAAATGGCAACCGGAATCGCTACGGCACCGATGCTGCAAACACCGCTGTATAACCTGCATCTCGAACTCGGCGCGAAGATGGTGCCCTTTGCCGGCTACGACATGCCGGTGCAGTATCCGATGGGCGTCCTGAAAGAGCATCTGCATACCCGCGCGCAAGCGGGGCTGTTCGATGTGTCGCACATGGGGCAGATGCGCGTCACAGGCGCCAATGCCGCAGCGGATTTCGAGGAACTCGTGCCGGTGGACATCATCGGTCTGCAGCCGGGACGCCAGCGCTACGCACTCTTCACGAACCACAACGGCGGGATTCTGGACGATCTGATGGTGGCCAACGCAGGCGACCATCTTTTTGTGGTCGTCAACGCTGCCTGCAAGGGACAGGACTTTGCATGGATGTCCGAGAAACTCGGCAACTGCAAGGTCGAATCGCTCGGTGACCGCGCGCTGCTTGCGTTGCAGGGACCGGAAGCTGCGGCAGTGCTTTCCCGGTACGCGCCCGCGGTCGCGCGGATGAGCTTCATGTCGGTCGGCACGTTCGATCTGGCCGGCGTGAGCTGCACGGTGAGCCGCTCGGGCTACACCGGCGAAGATGGATTCGAGATTTCCGTCCCGGCCGTGCATGCGGAACCGCTCGCGCGCGAGTTGCTGAAAGAGGCTGCTGTCGCGCCCATCGGTCTGGGTGCTCGCGATTCGCTGCGTCTTGAAGCAGGGCTGTGCCTGTATGGACACGATATGGATAAGTCAACGACCCCGGTCGAGGCGAGTCTCGTCTGGGCGATGTCGAAGGTGCGGCGGCCCGGCGGCGAGCGGGCAGGCGGGTTTCCGGGTTATCCCATGATCGCGGCGCACCTGAAAGTCGGCGCGCCGAAGAAGCGCGTTGGGCTGGTGCCGGTCTCGGGTGTGCCGGTTCGCGAAGGCGCGGTGCTGCGCGATGGCGACGCATGTGTGATCGGCAAGGTGACGAGTGGCGGTTATGGTCCGACGTACAAAGGACCGGTCGCGATGGGTTATGTCGAAGCAGCACTGTCTGAGCCCGGTACGCGGCTCTTTGCCGACGTGCGCGGCAAGGCAGTTGAAGTCGCGGTGATGCCCACGCCGTTTGTTGCACAACGCTACTATCGCGGCTGACCGGAGTACGCCATGTCGACGACCAACTCCTCCGCCACCCGTCACGCCACGGGCGTCAAGCTGCGCGGTGCCGACAAGCTCGCGCGCATCCCTGTCAAAATCGAGCCGACGCAGCCCGGCCAGTACCTGCGCAAGCCCGAATGGCTGCGCATTCCCCTGGGCCAGGCCGCCGAGGTAAACCGCTTGCGCCAGGTTTTGCGGGACAACCATCTGCACACGGTTTGCGAGGAGGCGAACTGTCCGAACCTCGGCGAATGCTTCAGCAGCGGCACGGCGACGTTCATGATCATGGGCGATATCTGTACGCGCCGTTGCCCATTCTGCGACGTAGGTCACGGCCGGCCCAATCCGCTCGACGCGAACGAACCGGAGAATCTCGCGCGGACGATTGCCGCGATGAAGCTGCGCTATGCGGTCATTACGGCGCGGGACATTTCGTGCAATGCATCGAAGCGACGCGGCGCATGACCCCGGGCATCGGCATCGAAATCCTCACGCCCGACTTTCGGGGCAGGAAACAGCTTGCGCTGGATACACTGGCCACGGCGCCGCCCGATGTCTTCAACCACAATCTGGAAACGGCGCCTCGTTTGTACCGGCAGGCGCGACCTGGTGCCAACTACGCGCATTCACTGCAACTGCTGCGCGATTTCAAGGCGCGGCACCCGGATGTCACCACCAAGTCAGGCCTGATGCTGGGTCTGGGCGAGGAAACGGCGGAAGTCGAGGCGGTGATGCGCGACATGCGCGAGCACGATGTGGATGCGCTGACGCTGGGTCAGTACCTGCAACCCAGTGCGCACCATTTGCCCCTGCAGCGTTACGTGTCGCCCGAAGAGTTCGATCGGCTGCGTGAAGTCGGGCTTGCGATGGGGTTCCGCCACGTCGCTTCGGGGCCGCTGGTGCGCTCTTCGTACCATGCCGAGGAGCAACTGGCCAGCCGCTGAACGCTACCTTCGCGTCATTTCTTGCGCGATCCTCGCTTCACGCCGCGGACTTCGTCTGCGGCTTCGAGCAGATGCTCGTGAAAGGACTGCACCACGCGGGCGAACTCTTTGCCTTTGCGCGTAATGATGCGGAAATCCAGGTGCGTAACGTAGTGATCCGGGTCGACACGGTGCAGCAGGCCAGTATTGACCCAAGGCTGCGCATAGTGCGGCGGCAAAAAGCCGATGTAGTTGCCCGAGAGGATCAACATGGCGCGGCCTTCGACGTTATCTACCGTGGCCGCCGCCTGGGTCATGCGCAGCAGCTTGAGTTCCTGAGCGCCGAGGTAAGCGCGTGCGGCCAGCCGGTACGTGCTTAACGTCGCAACCGGTATACGCTCGCCTGCGCGTTCATACAGCGGATGGGTCGACGAGCAATAGAGTCCCTGCTCCTCGCGATAGAGCGGCGTGTAGTCCAGGCCTGGAATCTGGGCGGGAAACGGACCGACGGCCAGATGGAGCCGCCCATCCAGCACGTGCTGTTCCATGTTGCCCGGTGTCTCGATCTGGACATGCAGACGGACGTCCGGCGCCGCCTGCCCGAAATTGCGGATCGCAACCTGCAACGGCGAATGAGTGTCCGTCAGCGTTGCCTCGATCATCCCGAAGCGCAACACGCCCTGAAGCTGGTTGCGCAATGCACCGGCTTCCATGTGAAAGGTGTCGACAGCGCCGAGCAGCCGTTCCGCGGCGGCGTGCAACTGCGCACCGTCTTCAGTCAGACGGAAACCGCCACGCCCGCGCTCGCACAGACGCAGGCCAAGCCGCGTTTCGAGTTGCGCCATGTATTCGCTGATGCTCGATGCACTGAGGTTCAGGATCGGCTGGGCGGCAGCGAAACCGCCGCATTGCAGGATGGTCTCGAACATGCGCAGCAGCCTGAGATCGGTGTCCTGAATCTGCATCTCGCCCCCCTCTGATTACTTCGCAAATTTCCGAAATACATTCTATTAATTAGCCATTTTACCTGTGAATTTGGCTGCCCAGAATGAATTTCTCCGGCGTCCAGATAAGTGGCTCGACGGTTGATGGGTGGCCTCGCGCGATGGTTTAGGTTCTAGCGGATTCGGCAGGGAAACCGAATAGTGCGGCACGCCCCGATTTCTATGTTGTGAGCGCACCAGACCCGCACGCAAGCGCGGCAAGGTGCCGGACACGTGAATGTGACAGAGCGAGGAGAAGACGATGATCAGGTTACGTGCTGGGGCATGCGTGCTGGCAGTTGGTGTGTTGAGTCTTGCGCCGCTACTGGCGACAGCAGGAGAAGAGCAGGTGGTGAAGATCGGTTTGACCGGGCCACTAACGGGGGCGCAAGCCGCGATCGGCAAGGACGACGAGAATGGTGTCAGGATGGCGATCGAGCGCCTGAACGCGCAAGGTCTGACCATCGGCGGAAAAAAGACTCGCTTTGAGCTGGTTTCGCAGGACGACGCAGCCGATCCGCGCACTGGCATGACGGTGGCCCAAAGCCTGGTCGACGACAATGTCAAAGTGATTTTCGGACCGTTCAATTCGGGCGTCGCCATTCCGATTTCGAACCTCGTGAATGGCGCGGGCATTGTGATGGCGACCGTGGCGTCGAATCCGTCGATCACGCAGCGCGGCTACCCCTTCATCTTCCGGATTTCCGCCAGTGACACGCAACTGGGCAGCAGGATGGGTGCATTTGCCGCGAAGCAGTTGAAGGTGACGCGCATGGCCGTTATCGACGACCGCACCGCGTACGGCCAGGGCGTCGCAGACGAGTTCGTCAAGGCGGCCAGGGCGGAAGGCATTGAGATTGTCGACCGGGAGTACACCACCGACAAGGCGACCAATTTCGATTCGATTCTCACGCGCATCAAGGGAACCAAGGCTGAGGGGATTTTCTACGGAGGTTACTACTCGCAGGCTGCTCCGTTGCGCAAGCAGATGAAGCGGCTAGCGATGAATGGGTATCTGCTCGGCGGCGATGCAGTCTGCAATCTTGAACTGGCGAAGCTTGCCGGCGACGCGGTGGATGGACGCGTGTACTGCCCGCAGGGCGGACCGGTCCTTGATCAGACACCGGCTGGACGGCAGTTCAAGACAGACTACAAAAAGCGATTCAACACCGATCCGTTGACCTACAGTGCATCGCTCTACGACGGGATGAATATCGTGGCGTCCGCGATGCAAAAGGCCAACTCGATCGAGCCGGCCCAATATCGCGCGGCGCTTGCCGGCGCGGATATGCAGGGCGTTGCGGGCCACTACCAGTTCGACGGAAACCGGGACCTGAGCGATTCGCCAATCACGATCTACACCTATAGAAATGGCCAACTGACGCCGCTTTCCGCCGCGCAACGCTAACCTGCAATTCCGTTGTTGTCCCGCTGGATACTACAACTCACCTGCCTTGAGCACCCCCATGAAATTCTCTGAAATCATCGGCTATGACAGGTACGGCACCGTACGCGAACTCAAAACGGCGCTCAACCATGGAACGCTGGACACTAAGGATGTCACGCTTTCTGCGCTGGGCTTCAATGCTCCGGCGTGGGTGGCGGCGTCCTCGATGTCGATTCTCTACGCCATCACGGGGCATCGCGCGCCACTGGCGATTCTGATTGCCTACTTCTTTCCTATGTTGGTACTTGCGTTCAGCATGGTTTCACTGACGCGTCATGCGCCCTCCGCAGGCGGTATCTTCACCTTCAGTTCGCGATTCCTGCATCCGAACGTCGGCACCATCCTCGGTTGGACGTACACGGTCGCATGTACCGCAGTGACCCCGATGTGTGCATTGATAGGCACGGAGTACATTCAGGCGCTCTGTCCGTCTGTTGGCGGGGTACTGAATGCCAAGATTATCGGGGCGCTGATGATTCTCGGGTTTTTCGCAGTGTCATGCCGCGGCGTGGGTGTGACGGCAAAAGTAGCAGGCACGTTTCTCATCTTCGAGATTGCCGTCGTCGCCGGACTAGGGCTGCTCGGCATACTCCATCCGCGGGTCGAAGGGCTGTCACTAGCGTCGATGTATTCACTACGGGATGCCGGAGGCCTCGCAGGTATCGGTCCAGGTGTGCTATTCGGTGTGTGGATGCTCGCCAACTTCGATTCGGCCATCAACTATATCGAGGAGGCTCGTGTACCGGTCAGAACGGTTCAGAGGTCCATGCTCCTCGTGTTGACTTCTGCCTTCGTTATCTACAGCCTCGCCGCGATCGGCTGGCAGTATGCGGTGCCTGTCGACAAGCTGGCGGCGATTGTCGAGAATGGCAACGGTGGTCCGATTTCCGCAGTGGCTAACGCGTATCTTCCCCCGTCCGTGGCTTGGCTCGCGCTCTTTGTTGTTATCACGTCTGCGGCTGCTGGCCTGCAAATCTCCTCAAACGCTGCCGCTCGAACGCTCTACCGCATGAGCGAGGAAGGCCACCTTCCTGCTGGATTGGGAGTCGTGAATCGGCACAAGGCCCCGTGGCTCGCGACCGCTCTGGTATCGATTGCCGGCATCGCGCTCGTCTGGTGGAAACCTCTCGACAAGATTGTCTGGTACTACGATGTGGTCACGATCACGCTGGTCGCGTCGTATATCTCGGCTCTGGCTGCGTTCATTGTCTTGACGTGGAGACAGCAGCGTCTCGTCGTCGCCGTACTGCTCTCGGCACCCGCATTATTGGCCGTTGGCGCGCTGGCTTACATCGGCTACACCGCCGGAGCCAACCCCGTATCGCCGGAAGACCTTTACAACGCGTGGTATATGGGCGCGGCAACCCTCGTCGCAGGAATGCTCATCGTGATATTCCACCGGCGCGGTAACGAAGGTGCCGCAACGGAAAACCTGGAGGCTTCGTGACCACCTGGGAGATAACCCATGCACATGAAGCCCTTTAAATGACCTGATGCGTATTGTGCTGGCCTGTCGCTCTGCTTCGACATGGATGTCGATTCAGGCTGGATTTCGGAAACCGGAAATCACAACAGACTCTCGTTGCTGCCGAAAGACGCCCATGCACGTCGCATGGGCGTACCGCGAATCCTGGACTTGCTGGCACGGCATCGTCTAAAGGCGCAGTTTGAGGTTCGCGGCGCAGGGAGGAAGAACGGTGAGCTGTATGTATCCGTTCAGCGCATCGACTCTCACACGCGCCGCTTTTAGTGAGGATGCTCCCACGAGCGATCCGCAAAAACCCGACGAAATCAGGCCGAAAGACAATCTTTTGAAATTTCCGACACGCGGAATTTCTATATTGCCCAACGGAAAACGGCGCGTAAAACTAGTCTCAACCGGAAATACATGCCCGGCAGAATACCAGGAGACATTCATGGAAAAACAATTTTTATATGATGTCGACACGTCGGACATCGTCTCGGTATCACCCGATACTCCTGCAAGTCACGCACTGAAAGAGAGGTTGTCGACGGGACACGTGGTCGGCCTCGCAATGGCCGACGTTTCGCCCACAATGGCGGTGTTTCTGCTGTCGGCGGGAGTGTTTGTAGCGGGGGGTACGTTCGCGGCGGGTGTCAATATTCTTATGATGGGAATGGTCGTTCTCATCGCGATGTGCCTGGGTGAACTTGCGTCGATGTATCCGTCGGCCGGTGGCATGTACACACTTGTTCGCGAAACCCTGCCTGCGCCGTTCAGCTGGGTGACCATGTTTAACTACCTGTTGCAGGGTGTGATTATTCCTGCATCAATCGGTCTGGGTATTGCCCAGTTCCTCCGCGACTTGTACCCGGCGTTTCCTCTGCCCGATACGATCATTGCATGCGCATCGATCGCACTGGCCGCGTTTATCGCAGTGACGAAGGTCGAAGTCGGCGCATGGCTGACAGTGGTCATGGTTTTTGTCGAATTGACCGTGCTTGGTATCGTAACGGTTGCGGGGTTCACGCATGTTCACCAACCCCTGGGCGCATTGATTCTGCACCCGGTCATGCTCAATACGACGGGCAACGGGACGTTCGCTGTTGGGATGGTCGCGGTATTCGCTTCGCTCGCTCCCGCATTCAACGTCATCAATGGATATGACGCCGCACTGGGATTCGCAGAAGAGTTGCACGGCGGTCGGAAAAACATCGGCAAGGCAGTCGTCTGGTCAGCCATTATCGCGTCGATCACTATCATTGTTCCGCTGCTCGCCGCGATGGTTGCGGCGCCGGATCTGGTTGCATTCCTGAAAGCGCCGTCACCTGTGTTGTACTCAGTCGAAACCGCAATGGGTCCGTGGGCAAAGTACGTCGTGGACTTTGGCGTCATGGTTGCGCTATTCAACGCTGCCTTGTCGCTGATGATGTATTTCGGTCGCGGCGTGTACGCGACGGGTCGCGACGGCGCCTGGCCTGATGCGATCAACAAACGCATCGGCACGCTCAACAGGTTCTCCGTTCCGGGCTGGGCGACCCTCTCGCTTGCCGTGCCGGCTTGCATTCTGGTCTTCTTCAGCTATCTCGACTGGCTTCTCAATTTCTCGGGCACGATGATCGCAGCTGTCTACTTCTGCATCGGTCTCGCAGCTTTCTGGGCGCGTATCTCCCAGAGTGACGTTGAACGTCCATTCAAGATGCCGCTGTGGCCGTTCCCGCCTCTCGTCGTAGTCGCGTTTACCGGTTTCGCTCTCTATTCTCAGGGTCTCCAGTACCTGATGGGCGAGGTCGCACTGGTCGTGGTCGGAATTGTGTCCTGGCAGCTTTCGAAGACATGGTCGCGTGGCAAATCCAACAAGGTCTGACGAGCAAGGAGACAGAAGATGGGCAGGGACGTAGTAGCTATTACCGGCGCAGGACGAGGGATAGGTTTTGCGACCGCAAGGCGGTTTGCACGTCAGGGCGCGCTTCTCGCCCTCAACTATGAGAAGACGAAAGATACGCTCGAAGAGATTACAGTTGTGGCGAAGGAGCACGGCGGCGACGTGCTGCTGTTCCAGGCAGACGTTGCGGATCACCTGCAGGTAGAGGCCTTTATCGCCGAAGCGGAACGGAAGTTTGGCCAGATCGATGTCCTCGTGAACAACGCTGGCATTCTGCATTCGGTCCCGACTCAGGATGAATCGTGGGAGCGCTTCGAACGCATGATGGCTGTCAACCTTGGCGGCACGTTCGCGACTATCCGCGCTGTGCTCCCCGGAATGCTGAAGCGCAAGAGTGGACGCATCGTCAACGTCGCATCGGAACTTGGCCTTATCGGTTTCGCCACGTATGCGTCGTACTGCGCTTCAAAGGGAGCCGTGATCGCGCTGACAAAAGCGGTGGCCAAGGAAGTTGCACCATCGAACATTCTGGTTAATTGCGTCGCCCCTGGACCTGTAGAGACGCATATGTTGATTCACGACACGGTCGAGTTTAACGACGAGACCCGCGAGCAGGTCCCCCTCAAACGGTTCGGTCAGCCTGACGAGATTGCTGCCGTGATCGAATTCCTCGCCGGACCCGGCGGCAGTTTCATGGTCGGGCAGGTGGTTAGCCCGAACGGCGGCGCGGCCATCTAGCGATCGGACTACCCAGAGGAGGCGGTAACGTGACGTCATATGTTCAGTCGCTGCTGCGAGGTCTGACGATCCTGGACGTCCTCGCCGATGCCCCTGATGGTCTGGCCGGTCTTGCGGATATTGCACAACGGGCAGGGCTTTCACCGAGTACGACTCATCGGCTGCTCACCACGTTGGCCGAGTGCGGATATGTCGGACGTGAGCCGGGAACGAAGGAGTATGTCATCGGGCATCGTATGGTTCACTTTTCATCCACCGTGAGACGACGTACCTCCGGCTTGAGGCACATGGCCCGATCGCACCTCGAATTGATCACGGCCGAGACCGGCGAGACCTGCAATCTGGTCGTTCTGGACGGCAAGAACGTCGTCTACATAGACCAGGTGGAAGGAACCCGCGCGCTCCGGATGGTGCCGGGCGTTGGTTCGATCTTTCCGGCTTACACGTCTGCGTCTGCGAAGGCGATCCTGGCGTATCAGGTGGACAAGGGATATCTCGACGCAGTGTTTTCAATGGAACTGCTTATCAAGCGTGCCGCGCACACCCTCACTGACAAGTGTGAGTTCGAAGCGGCGCTGGGTGAAGTGGTGAAGCGGGGGTTTGCGGTCGAAGAGGACGAACTCACCGAGGGGGCCAGCTGTCTCGCTGCTCCCATTCGCGGGCGCAATGGTGTCGCGATCGGTGCGATTAGTGTGCCTGGTCCGACGGGGAGAGTGTTGGATCCTTCGCCCGACCGGCTCGGGGCGTTAGTCAAGAAGCATGCGCTTCAGGTGTCTGCGGCACTGGGATTTCGACAGCTGTCCCATGCCGCCGCTGTATAGCGCAATTTTTCAAACATTGAGGGTCGTACAAACCCGTTGAATCCATGTTCGATGGGAGTGGACCAGAAAGACGATTCAACAATCGGGAGACAGAGAATGAGTGTGACGATGGTGACAGGCGGTTTGGGTTATGTGGGTCGAAAGATCGTTGCCCAACTGACGAAAGCAGGCCAAACGGTGGTCTCCTTCAACCGCGACTACGCGGAGGTCAACAGCGACAATCTGGTGGCCGTGCAGGGGGAACTGTACGACATTCCCTGCATCGTGAAGACGATCCAAAAGTATCGGGTCACCGCTGTGATTCATACCGCGGCAATGTCCCATCCCGACCTCTCGATCGAACTGCCACTTACGACGGTGGCGGCAAACATCGACGGTACAGTGCATCTGCTGGAAGCGATGCGTCTCGCCGGGATCAAGCGCCTCGTGAATTTTTCGTCGGAAACCGTGTACGGACATATCGACGGCGACGTGACGGAAGACTCGAAGCTGTCGCCCACGACGCCTTATGGCGTGACGAAGGTTTCGACGGAACTTTTCGGCAAGGTCTACAACGATCTCTACGGCATGGAGGTCGTGTCTATCCGCGTGTCCGAAGTGTACGGTCCCGGCAACAAGATGCCGCAGGTCACCCGCGATATGGTGAAAACAATCCTGAGCGGCCAGCCGTTCAAGATGGAAATGGGCGGCGACCACCAGTTTCAGTTGATCCACATCGATGACGTCGCCCGTGCGGCGATTCTTGCCTCACGTGCGACAGATGTGAATGGCGCGGTTTTCAACATCACCGGCGGCACGCGTTGCTCGCTGCGCGAGATGGCAGCGATTGTGAAGAACAAGCTGCCGGACGCCGAGATTCAGATCGGATCAGGCTACTGGCATCTGGACAGGCAAGGACCGTGGAACACCGAGGCGGCCGAGCGCGAGCTGGACTACCGCGCTTCGTGGTCGCTCGAGGACGGCATAAACGACTACGTCGACTGGCTGCGAAGCAACGCGTACTGATATCAGCGGCACGTCTCGCGAGCAATTTGGAGATTCAGATGAAGACGAACATGATGGCGGAGATGACCTGGGTCGAATACCAGAACCGCCTCAAGACCGAGCCGCTCGCGGTGCTGCTCCCGGTGGGCGCACTGGAGCAGCATGGTCATCACCTGCCGATGGGAACGGACCACCTGTTGCCCACCGCGATCTGCAAGGGTATCGCGGACCGTGTCCCCGCAATCGTCGCGCCTCCTATCGCTTACGGGTACAAATCCCAACCGCGCATGGGAGGAGGCAACCACTTTCCTGGAACGACGAGCCTTGATGGTGGCACGCTCACACTGGTGGTGAGAGACATCATTAAGGAGCTTGCCCGGCACGGGGTGAAGCGACTTGCAGTGATGAACGGGCACTGCGAGAACCTCTTCTTCGCGATTGAAGGGATCGACCTTGCGCTGCGCGACCTGCGATACGAAGGGATCAACGACCTGAAGATCGTGCGATTCGACTACTGGGACTTCACGACACCGGCGACGCTGGACAAGTGCTTTCCTGAAGGCTTCCCCGGCTTCGCGCTTGAACACGCGGCTGTGCTGGAGACATCGATGGGCTTGCATGTTTTCCCGGAACTTGTGCGCATGGAACGCCTGGTCGACGATCTAGCAGCGGTCTTTCCGCCATACGACGTTCACCCCACACGACAGGAGTGGGTTCCTCCGTCTGGCGTACTTTCACCAGCGAAGGGTGCCACGGTCGAAAAAGGTCGAACTCTTTTCAACGAATACGTTGATCGCATCTCCGACGCGCTCAGGAAAGAATTCGCGGAGGCAGCGTGATGGCGAACAAGGTGCCAACCCAATACGTGGGCGTGTGGAAACGGTCCAAATTGCGTCGAGGTACTGCTCCGTGGGACTTCACGACTCGCGTATTCTGGCTGCAAACGCCCTGTTGGCACGCCGACATCCGGGTGCCAGCCGATCGCCCGGACTTCTCGGGTGTTCAGAGTCTCGGCGAATGTAGCGATGTACAGCTCCGGGCACTACTTCTTCAGGAGGCGTTTTGCGGCGTCACGATAGTCGAAGAGGACGTTTGCCGCTGGTTTCGCCAAATCGACTACCGGCTACGCGAGAGCGACGACTTCGGTCAGATGGTGTTCAACGGCGACGATGTCGAAGAAATCGGCATTGCGACCGACTACTACGAGTTGTGGCACAAACTGCCCGACAGCGTAGGACAGAGCTTCGCTCTGGAGCGCGTCGACAACGCCGATGGGGAGCATCAGAAGGCATATCTCTGCGTCGCAGGCGACTACTTTATCTACACACGAAATCGCTCGATGTGGACGTCACCGGCGGTGCGCGCGAGGCGGAAGATCGAGCAGGGAATTGCGAGCCGGTTCGAAATGGAGTCGTTTCTGGACTTCGAGTCATCGTTCGGGAAGATCGCCGCCGGCGTTGGGACGATCACGATGTCCAACTTGCCGTGGCGCGAAGGGTCGACGGCATTCGACATTAATCAGTTAGGCGCAGAAATCTACGACGCTGCGCGGGTCGACGACAGTCGGGAACGCTGGAGTCTCATCACAGGGTCGGGTGACTTTCCGATTCCCAAGGCCCAGGCAGCATAGTCGCGAAGTTGCAAGCTTCATCGACGCATGATCGTTGCCTCATCGAAACTACGCGAGTGCCAACGGCGAGCGTCATGACTCAACGACGGCTGCCGTTTCCCGAAGCGATCGTTGGTGCGCCGAACGGACATGGCGCGATCGGTTTTTGCGCAGACTCCTTACCTGCGATCTCGACGAGAGTTCGCTGCTTACGTAGCAATTAACCGTGCTGGTGGTTACGAGATGGAATGGAAGGCCGCCACCCATGGACTGCTTTCGGCGATCGCGAAAGTCCTGACGGTTCGTGCAATGGCCCGTATGCAGATTGACTGCACCGCCAACCTCCGACGCTCGCACCGCGCTGCTGCGTCTCAACACGGAGATAAATATCGATACCCCGCAGCCTGGTTGACCGTTTCAAACGGCCGGAATACTTGCTGCCGGCGCTGGATGCAAGCGGGAACAGAGGCAGACTACAGCAACCGCGAGGTGCATCGGCTACTGTTCGCGAAGTCTGGTTGCGGTCGACATAGGGTACCTCCCCACCCTAGCGCACACGGCGAGCGCCGGATCAGCGGACAGCGGATACAACAAGGTCCGCAAAAACAGCTGCATAAGCAGCATACTGACGGAGCAAAGGTACTAGAGATGATCAAGAACCCCATCAAGTGGCCAAACGGCGCCAAATGCGCCGCTTGTTTAACTTTCGACATGGACGCCGACAGTCTTATCCATCTTACGCATCCAGTGGATGGTCACAAGCGGGTGTCTGCGCTGTCCATGCTTCAATACGGCCCACAGGTAGGGGTGCCGCGGATTCTGGACTCGTATAAACGGCTCGGAATCCGCCAGACTTTCTTTATCCCTGCATGGTGCATTGAGCGGTACCCCGAGGCAGTGACCTCGATTCTCGAACACGGCCACGAAATTGGCCACCACGGATATCTACACGAGAATCCCGTCGCTCAGTCCCGCGAAGAACAGGCTTACTGGCTTGACCTCGGTATCGAGATTATCAAGAAGGCAACAGGTGTCGATCCGCGCGGCTGGCGCGCTCCGCTGTACAATTTTTCAAACGACTCGCTCGATCTTCTGTTGTCGAGAGGGTTCACGTACGACACGTCTCTGATGGGTGACGACGTCCCGTATCTGCTGGAAAGCAGAGAAACGGCTAAGCGTCTAGTTGAGCTACCCGTGCACTGGGGCATCGATGATTGGCCACAGTTCGTCCAATCGTTTGACCTTGACTACATGATGCCGATTCGATCGCCCAGGAGCGGCTTCGAGACGTTCGCCCAGGAATTCGAGGCTGCATATAAGTACGGCGGAATCTGGACTCCCGTTCTTCACCCGTTCGTTGTTGGCCGTCCGGCACGTTGGGACGTGTTCGAAGAGTTCGTTGAAAACGCCTTGAAACATGGCGATGTCTGGTTTGCCCCGATGGAGGAAATCGCGGCTTACGTGGAAACCGCGCATCGGGAACAGCGATACGCCGCGCGTGTCGACGTCATACCGCAGTACGCCCGGCCTGTTGCGAGAGTGACCTTCCCGCCGGCAGGCAAGAACAACTAAGAGCAATTGTGAGATTTGATAAAGAGAGACTTTAGGCGTGTCAAGCAAATCAAAGCGCAAGCTAACGACAAGAAGTACCAGCGCACGGCGTGGCTGATGATCGGCGCCGGGAATCGATCACCGTGGTAGAGCGATTTCGTCTTTTGCATCGAGTCATATTAGCCGACGACTCTGCGAACGTGACAACGCCGTTCGATCTTTTCGAAAGATGCTATGTGGGACTACCCGAGCGGGACCCGTTTAGCTAAAACGGAATTTCCAACCCTGCGCGAAGGAGACGGAAATGTCGACGACCCAAGCAATCCCACAAGAAAAGAATAAAGCCACCCAAGGCGAGCTGTACATGAGTTTCGAACTTGGCGACAAGTCGTGGAAACTGACGGCCAGCGATGGCCGGCGCGGCCCGAGCCGTTACAGCGCGCAGGCCGGGGATACGGCTGCGGTGCTCGACTGCATACGCCGCGCCAGGGAGCGCTGCGAGCTCGAACCGCAGGCCCGGGTGCATTCCTGCTATGAGGCCGGCCGCGATGGCTGGTGGCTGCACCGCTGGTTGGGCCAGCAGGGCATCGACAACCTCGTGGTTGATGCCGCCAGCATTGAAGTGAACCGGCGCGCCAGGCGCGCCAAGACTGACCGGCTGGACGGCGACAGGCTGCTGGCGATGCTGAGGCGCCACCACGCCGGTGAGCGTGGCTGGTCCGTGCTGCACGAGCCCACGCCCGAACAGGAAGACGCGCGTCGCGTGCACCGTGAACTGGCCCGGCTGACCCAGGAGCGCATCGCTCACACGAACCGCATCGGCTCCCTGCTCGTGCTGCACAACCTGCGTGTGTCAGTCACCGTGGGCGGGCGCGACTGGGCGTACTGGTGGGAGCGCCATCGTGAGCAGGTACCGCCTGTGTTACGCGGCGAAATCGAGCGTGAGAGCGCGCGGCTGGCACTGGTCAGGCAGCAGCTCAACGAACTGCATGGCGTACAGCGCCAGGAGGTGGTCCAGGGCAAGCAACCGCTCGTGGCGCAACTGGCCCGGCTGCGCGCGATCGGCACCAAGGGCGCCTGGGTACTGGTCAAGGAGGTGTTTGGCTGGCGACGTTTCGCGAACCGGCGCGAGCTGGCCGGCTGCCTGGGTCTGGCACCGACCCCTTACAACAGTGGCGACAGCCAGATCGAGCAAGGCATCAGCAAGGCGGGCAACAAGCGGGCGCGCACGATGCTGGTCGAACTCGCGTGGCGCTGGCTGCGCCTGCAGCCCGACAGTCTCATGACCCTGTGGTTCAACCGGCGCTTTGCCGGCAGCGGCAAGCGCATGCGACGCGTGGGCATTTTGGCGTTGGCCCGGCGCCTGGCCATCGCGCTGTGGCGCTACCTCGAGCACGGCGAGATTCCCGCCGGGGCCTCCCTCAAGGCTGTGAGCGCCTGATGTCGAGTTGCCCACCGCCGGCCGGCGTCGTGGTCGTGACAGGCGACCCGCCGACCGGCCGTGGACAACTCGCGGTAACGCCCTACATGGAGGAAATCGGCCCATTCAAAATCCAACTGCCTGACTGTCTACGGAAGCGGGTCACCACAGTGAGCCGCCCGGTGCCCAGGCACGGCACGGAACGTATCGCCATGATCAAAGGGCGACGCGCCCGCAACGGCAGCGGGTCACCACACGGCGACCGATCGCAAAGATGGGGCGCGTCCATAACCGGGGTTTGCCAGCGCGCCCCGCGCGCATGCTGCATCAGGTGCAGGGTGTGCAAGCCCTGCACGGATAGAAGTTCGTTCGGGCGTTACCCGTCCCAACGCAAGTCACACCCCCGCCTCGGACCAGGATGGAACGGCCATGTCATGCCACGCCTTCATGCAATCTACAACCTGTTGGTGCCGCCATGAAATTCAATCCGTCCGCGTGACGATCAGTATGGCTTGACAAACACGTCCCCATAGAAGCCGCCATTCGCGAAAGGCGATTTCCGTGACTGCCCGAATGGCGGCTTAGGCCGATGACTTGTCATATCGACTGCCCAGCCGGACGGCCGTTGCGCCCCGGAAGCTGCCGTCGACTTTGAGCATGCTTGAAGGGCGGTTCGGGGGTCGAGCCGGTTCGGTGCCCGACGCGTCAGCCACTGACCGGCCATCAACGGTCTTTCGATCTCTCCGTCGCGCGGTACGGATAGAAGGCCTTTAATGCCGATCTGGTGGGACCAACTGGGCGATATTAGTAGGGCGGACCAGTGGACGGTTAAAACCGCGGCGCACCGTGTGCATTCGTTGAAAGGAGACCCGTGGGGCGGTTTGCACCCCACGCGGCAAGGAATCGGCGCTGCGATGCGACGCGCGGTTGCCACGGGCTAAGTCTGAGGATGTCCGCAGTGGCTCGGGGGCTTCTTACCCGGGTTGAAACTGCTGGCACTCCGTTTCGAACCAATAGTCGACCAGGCGCTGTGCCGCCTGTAGATCCTCTGGATAGTATGGGTCGTCGTACCATGGTGACGGGTCGTAGCCCGCTTTCCTGAGGGCGAGCTCGCTGTGGTGTTGCGCCATCGTCGGAGGCGCGGTGCTTCTAAGCGCGGCCAAGTCGCGGCACTCCGTTGGGCTCAGGTGCGGCCCGCTTTGTGGCACGCCGCCGGCGGCACATCCAGCCAGCAGGAGCGCCAACACAGTAAGCGTCGAGCGGTTTCTCGGGAAGTTTTCCATAGCGCATCTCCACGCGTCCGATTGGCGCAACGCAAGCGGTGCGATGCCGCCGGCCGCGCGTGACTTCCGCGTTTATTTTGCCTTAGGAACCATGTAAATGCTCGACCGTGTGTGCGGGCGAGATCGAAGGACTACACCGCCGGCGTAGTGATCGCAGTCGTGCGGTAGCCGGCTTGGCGTTTCATGCCATTCTCGCAAAGCCCCGGGGGACGGGCTTTGCAGGCTGGCGTCACGGCGCGCGGCCTGCCATCGAGGAGCGGAGACCTCGGCAGGCACCGGCCGCAATTCGACACTTTTCCAAAACGATTTTTCGCGGCCTTCCGCCCCGCGCAGCGACCGCCCGTTTGCACAGGCGTGCCTCGCTCGCGCGACGAGAGAGCCCGCCCCCGCTCATCATGTCCGATCTATCCACGTCGCTCGGGGCGGCACGCCCCGCCGCCTCGTCAACATCAATCCGAAGCCGCTAGCCGTCGCGCTCGGCGCGATCTATCTCGCGCAGACCGTCAGCGCGAAGCAGGCCGCGCTGTACGTCCTCGGCGCGCTGCTCGGCGTCACGCTCTTTCACGCCGCGTTCGGCTTCACGTCCGCATGGCGCGTGTTCATCGCCGACGGCCGCGGCGCCGCCCTGCGCGCGCAGATGCTGATGCCCGCGATCGGCGTGCTGCTGTTCTTCCCAGCGCTTTCCGCCGGCACGCTTCGGTGATCCGGTCGCCGGCGAAGTGGCGCCCGTCAGCACGTCGGTCCTGATCGGCGCATTTATTTTCGGCATTGGCATGCAGCTCGGCGGCGGCTGCGCCTCCGGCACGTTGTACACGGTTGGCGGCGGCAGCACGCGGATGGTGGTCACGCTGATTGCGTTCGTCGTCGGCTCGGTGATCGGGACTGCGCACATGCCGTTCTGGGCTGCGCTGCCGCATCTCCAGCCGATCTCGCTCGTGAAGACGCTCGGCGTCGGCGCGGCGATCGCGCTGAACCTCGCGGTGCTCGCAGCGATCGCCGCGCTGACCGTGCTGCGTACGGCTGCAATATCGGCGCGTACGTCAGCGGCATCGTGTCGGGCAGCCTGCACGGCTGGCTGTGGCTCGTCTCTGCTTTTTTCGGCAACGTGCTTGGCACGAGGCTGCGTCCGGGCTTCCAGCTCGCGGTCGAGCGCGTGAAGCAGACAGGCTGTTGATCGGACCGGCTTCGGCCGTTACTCGATAGGCAGGTCTTCGCCCGGCCCGATTGGGGTGGTTGCATGGATCAATACGGGGTCGCCCGTCTCGATGGCCTCGCAGTTGGGTGTACACGCGTGGTTCAGGAAGCGGGCACTGTTGCTACCGAGGTTGCCGTCGATCAAGCGTCCGTCGGAGAGGGCAACTACGAAAGTGTGCCCGACTTCTGACCGCTGACGGGCTGCGGCACGTCGCCAGCTGGTGAAGTCACCCTTGTATTCGACGAGCTGCCCATCCGACGAGCCGCTCGCCTGCGGCGATGGGCGGCAGCGCAAACAGGCCCTGCCGTGCACAGGCGGACGTCGTGCCGTGACGCGTCGCCGTCCCGTTGTGTCGGTTTCCCTTTCGTAAGGTCTGTCGGTCTCTTCATTAACCCTGGCGGCGCGAAGCAAACCGCTGCGCTCGCGCGCTTTAAATGAGCGATGGTGTGGCGCGCAACTAACGGTCAGCTGCGCATGCGCACTTTGCCGGCTTCGCCATAACCCGGTCAGCAGACGGTGCCGCGCGGATCGGTCCGTGATTGACAGTATGAGCGGCACGGATGGCACGGATGGCCTACGCAGCCGCGTCTTTTCAAACGCCCCATGAGTCGCAAGGCCAGCACGAGCGAAGCCATTGATGCCATCCCCGCAACCATGAGCGTCCCCGTGACGCGGGGTGAAAAGGCTCAGTCGATCCCCTTCAGGTCGTTTCCGACGGGCGCGCGTGCCGAGCGTACCGGCCGTCAGCCGTCGTCGACGGGCGAAACCATCACCAATCCCGGCAGCAAAGACCGTGAAATTCACTACTGGCAAGCCCTTCAGGGACGCCGTCAACGCTGCCTGACCCATTGGTTCATGCCCGCAGCAGGCCGCGCCTGAGTCGGGAGGCGTCATTTCGAGCGGTCAGCGGCGCGCGAAATCATCTGCCGTCAGTTCCAGACGCGCGGCTGGATGGGCCAGCAGCTTTCGTTCGGCGATTGCCCGGATGCGCCTGTATCCGTTCTGGAACGTCTTGAGGATGCGGGCGTCGCTCGCCCGTGGTTCAAGCCAGAAATATGCTTCCAGGGCTGCGATCGTCACGACGCATTTGACGGTGCTGTTCTGACCTGCGAGGGCAAACGACACACCGTGGCGATTCGCCAGAATCTGCGGTTCAAATTCGACTGTTTCCATGGCTGGGGGAACGCGTTGCAGGGCGCTGCGATGATTTTTGCACAGGTGAGGCAATCCGGGAGTCGCCCCACGCCCAGTGCGTGGAGTCGTCAATGCGCTATCGGTCGCGCCCCCCAGCTGTTAATGGCAAACCTGCCCGGTCGCCGGATTCCTGGTGCCGGCCCGTCCGGACAAGGCGGGCCGTCCTCATTTGCGCGTCGTAAAGGCATCTGCCATCTGCCGTGCCCGCCTGACCTCGTCGCTGTGCAGGTAGATCGACGTTGTCGACACGGATGCATGGCGAAGATTGTCGCGCACGGTGGTCAGTTCCGCGCCACGACCCAGCGCATGTGTGGCATGCGTGTGCCGCATCCAGTGCGGGCTCGCGCGCCGCAGCTTGTCGGCGAGCGGCGGGTGGTCGGCTTCGATTGAATCCGCCGCGAGCCGGAAAAAGCGCCTGAGCACGCCCCAGAGTCGCACGCTGCTGATGGCGGCGTTACGGTCCGGCTCGAGGCTGCCGATGATGGGGGTGTCGGGGCGCCAGCGGACGGATAAGACCGGCAGGCCGCGCCCGGCCAGATAGCGGGCCAGCGACTCCCACGCGAGCGGCGGCAGTGCCACCCGCGCCACCTTGCGGCCTTTGCCCGTCACCCGCAGCCAGTGTTCGCCGCGCGCGTCGGTCTCGACCTGTCCGAGCGTTGCGCCCACCAGTTCGCTCGCGCGCAGGCCCGTCGCATAGCCGAAATCGAGCAGGAAACGCAGCCGCTGTGCCGCAGGTGCCGCCCAGCCGCCTGAGCATTCGAGCCCGTCGGCGATCGTGCGCACGAGCGCCCATTCGCCTTCGGTAAAGGCGTGCGAGGGGTCGAGCGCTGATGCCGGGTGGCCGCCGCGGGCCTTCACGCCCGCGAAAGGATTGGCGAGCACGTAGCGCTGCTCGATGAGCCAGCGGAACAGCGCACCGAGAATCGACAGCGCGTGCGCGACCGAGCGCGCGGACAGGCTGCCATTGAACGGTCGCCAGTCCGGCGACGTGCGCGGGCGCACCGGGCCGATCCAGCGAGCGCGCGGCGACGGGTGACGCAGAAACGCACGATACGCGATCGCATCTTCGGTCGTGAGCGACGACAGCGCGCGGCCGCGCCCGACGATGGACCAGAGGATCAGGCGCTCGGCTTCCTTGCGGTACGTCCGCTGGGTGGCCGGCGACTCATGTAGTGCGAGCCAGGTCTGCACGGCTTCATAGTCGTTGGACGCGTCGAGCGTGCAGGTCGCGAATGGCGCCCGGAATGTACCTGCAGAGCCGTCAACCTCGTGCGGCAGCGTCAGGGTTTCCCACGGCACGATGTCGCCGGGCTGGCTCACGACGACAAGCGCACGCGCCTTGTCCGTGAGGACGGGCCAGGCGGCAAAGAACGCCTCGATCGCACAGGCGCTCGCCGCGCCCAGTCCCGGCACGGCCTTCCACCACTGGCGCCGGCGCGGAATGCGCACGGTCAGATCGGCGAGTGTGGTGATCCCATACGCGTTCAGCACGCGCACCGCGCGCGGGGTGAACCACTGGGCGATGTCGTCGGCGATCTGCGGTTCCGGGGAGCGCGCCGTGCGCAGCGCGTCGATCGCCTGCGCGACGGCTTTCGCGTGTCGTTCGCGCTCCTGCGCCGGATGCGAGAGGAGTGCGGCCAGATCGTCCCGGTGGGCCGTGCGCGCGACATCGAGGAGCTTGCTGCGGATCCGCCCGAGCACGCCGCGTGCGGATTTCCCGTCACCGAGTGCGGAGGGCAGGTAACGCGCCACGGCCTGCCGCACAGGCACGCCGGCGTACCACCCGCGCAGCACGGCAAGCTCGTCGGCATCGGGAAAACCGGGTGGTTCTGCGAGGGAAGGGGCGGGCAGCCGGTCGTGACGCGTTTTCATATCTGCGAGTTTAGCGCAAGAACGGGCGCCTTATGATAAGAAAACCTATCTTAATAGCCCGATATGGCGCGACGTTTCTCGGATACACATTCTCACGGATCGGTGTGCGGGCAAGCTTGTGAAGGATACCTGGGGCGAGGGCGAGCGCTCAGGGACAGTCTGCACATAGGCGCGCCAACAGAGTAGGGTGGCGCGATTGCAACTTCACGAGAGAGTCAGCCATGAACAAACAGGGACTCGTGGACGCCGTCGCCGGAGCAACTGGCCAAAGCAGGGCGGTGGCCCCGAAGACGGTCGAGGCCTTCACCGGAACCATCATGGTGGCGGTCAAGAAAGGCGATACTGTCCAGCTGATCGGGTTCGGTTCATTTTCGATCGGCGCGCGTGCCGATCGCGTCGGACGCAATCCGGCAACCGCCGTAGAAATCCAGATCCCGGCCGCGAAGACCGTCAGGTTTATCTCCGGCAAGGCGTTCAAGGATGCGCTGAACCGCGCCTGACCGCAGGTAATGATTCGCCTGGGGCCTGAGACGGCAATGCCTGATGGTTTGCCGTCTTCACCTGCGCCGCCGCCAGCACGTGTGGTCGGGGTAGGCCGTACTGGATTCGAACGAGTGCCCTGCGGATTCAAGGTCCGCTGCTCTACCAACTGAGCTAACGACCCGTTTAGCCTGATACCCATCCGCTACCGGGAATTGCCTGCCATTAGTCAATATCGGGCGTGCGGCTCGTCGATCGCGACAGCTCCTATTTCGGTACGGTCAACGTCAGTACGCCGTTGGCGAACTTCGCGAGGGTGTGATCGGGGTCGGCGTTTTCCGGCATCGGGGTCGTGCGCACGAAGCTTCCATAGGCGCGCTCCAGCCGGTAGTAGCCGTCTTCCTAGCTGCGAACGTCCTGTTTTTTCTCGCCGCGCAACACGAGAGCTCCAACCTCGACGCTTACAATGATGTCTTTGCACTCCATTACGGGCAACTCGGCGGTCACACGCAGTACCTGCCCTTCGTCGATCACGTCGATGCGCGGCTGGAAGCGCGATGAACTGAAGACGGGGACGCCTGCTCGCAAGTCGGTATTCAATGACCTGTTGGCCCTCAACAGGCGGCTCGGCTCGGCGCGGCGAGCGAGAGAGTCTTTAGACCGGCCGGCTTCCAGGCGTCTCACCTAACGCTGAGGCCCGTTCCCGCCCGACCTAGACACGCGATACCGGAAGCCTGATTCCCGCAATCCCGAATGCGATGGCGAGGCATCCTTCCATTGCACGACGGGTCCGCAGGTACAGCCGGCGCGCCGAGTCCATGGAAAACAGGAGAGCGTAACCGCCGAACACTAGTACTACAGCCGTAGATTCAAGTGAACTTGGGGTACACGTCCACGTCTTCGGTAGTGGCACTGCTGGGCGCGGTACTGGTGCCGGCGCCGCCATGCCGACCAGGACAACACGTACGCGATGGAGTGGGCGCCGCGCCACAGGATGCGACAGAGCAGCCGGCGGATCTCCTGCACACTGAGCGGAACCAAACCTTCAGGTGTTTTTTTTGCCGCGCACCCGCAGGGTGACGAGTACCGCATGGGCCAGCAGGGCCAGTGTGATGTGGCGGTACCAGCCCTGCCATCGGCGCACCTCGTACTGATCGAGTCCGCATTCGCCTTTCGTTGCCTCGAAGCCGGTCTCGATTTCCCACCTGCGGCCCGCGACGTGCACCAGGGTTTGCCGTGTGGCCTTGCTGCGCGGCGCGTATACGACGTAATAGGCATGTTCACGTTCCTCGTCCAGGCTGCGTCGCACCAGCAGGTAATGCCCGAAGCGACGCTCCTCGTCGGTGACCTGCAAGCGCCACAACGGAGTCAGCGCCCAGTCATACAGGCGCTCGCCCTTTGCGCCGGCCCCCGCTGACAGGCGGCGCCATGCCCGTGCCGGCAGGGCCTCGGCGATCCGGTCTGCCCGTACGTAGTCTGGACCCTTCCACCACAGGGGTTCGTTCTTCGGGATGGCCAGCACGAAAGACTGGCCGCGCGACTCGAGCCACAGCCGCAGGTGCCGGTCGCCGCCGTAGACTTCATCCCCCGTGACCCAGCCACACGGCGCCCCTGCGTCCAGCGCCCGCTCAAGCATACGGCGCGCAAGCTGTGGCTTCGTTGCGAACTCCACCGACCCGGGAATGCCGGCTGCCTCGCAGCGAACAGGGTCATCGGTCCACACCTTGGGCACATACAGTTCACGGTCGATGAACGCACTGCCGCCACGACCGGCATAGCAGAGGAATACGCCGATCTGGCTGTTCTCGATACGGCCCGCCGTGCCACTGTACTGGCGTTGAACACCGGCCGAATGCAGCCCTTTCTTGACGAAGCCGGTCTCGTCCACAATCATCACCGCGTCACGCTCGCCCAGTTCATCGACTACATAGCTACGCAGCACATCGCGAGCGGCATCAGCGTCCCACTGCGCCCGCTCCAGCAGGTGCTGTACGCCATTGGGTGTCGCTTCGCCGATCCATTCGGCGAGTTGCCAGCCGTTCTTGCGCTCGACTGTACCCAGCAGGCCCTTCAGGTATGAAAGCGACCGCTGTCGAGGCTCTGGACGTCTGAACAGTTCCCCGAGCCGCTGGTGCAGTACCTCCAGTTCACGCTCCCACGCTTTTGCAGTTGAATGCATAGCTTGACGTGTAGTAATCCTTAATTATTTTAGTATAGTAAAAAAATCTACGGCTGTAGTACTAGGCATCCAATGACGCGCAGCCTGGAACTACAGCACCATGGACAGATCCCGAAACGTTCGACGACAGAGCGACAATCGAAACCCACACGAGGATGGCCTTTGGATTGGTGAGATGCAGCAACGCTCCACGCGCATAGAAGCTCGTCCACGTCTGCATCCGTTCCGCCTTCAGTGACGACGCGTCTATGTTAGAAAGAGCGGTACGTCCCGCCTTGAAGGCGAGCCACAGGAGGTACAGTCCCCCGGAAATCTTGACCGCAATAATGAATTGAGACCATGCGATGAGGGCGGCGGACACGCCTAGTGTTGCCATCGTCGCCCAAAACATCGATCCCGAAATGACACCAAGGGCAAACACCAGCGCCGCTTTCCTACCATGAGTGGCCGCTATGGACATGATCGCAAGATTGCTCGGCCCGGGACTCGCCGTGCCGACGAGATACGCCGTATAAGCCAGCAACAGATCCGCGGAGAAGAAAGTGTTGACAGTCATGTCGGACCTCGAAATGGGCAGGGCGCCAAGACTGTTGATCAATAGCTGCCTTGCGCCATGGACAATGGCCTGGCAAATGTCAGGATAGGTTCAAATAACGGGCGACCCTGCCGCAGGGTTGCAGGACGGTTCAGGGTCCTTGCGCGTATCGACTGTCACCAGCGCGGCGAACTTTCCGCCAGTTGGGCTACGCCCCGACCGAAAGAGAAATTTTCAATCGGTACCGGAACCAATGCGATAAATACATCGTCTGGGGAAATTCCGACGTTTTCGTGAAGCAGTCGGGTGATTATCGCCAGTAGCTTCTGTTTGTCCTCGAGCGGGCGGTGTGCTCCGATAAGGACGGTGATAATCATTGCGTTGGCAGTCCGATCCATCTCCATGAAGGTCGGGTCGATGAACAACTCACCCTCGTCGTGCTCGCTAATCATGATGAAGCGGTCGCCGGGCGGAATACCGAGTCCGTCGACAAGCGACTGGTTAAGTGAATTGCCGATTGCTTTCTTCTGTTCTTTTGAAAATCGACCGGCGGGAATGTGGGCGTGAAAAACAGGCATGATTTCTCCGTGGAGTTGACGTGTATCCCGGGCACGGCCAGGAATACGACTGATGGAAGCGTTAATAACCGTTCGGATTTCGGTAGAGTGGCTGTAATGAGGTCGACAAACGTCTGGAACGGGATTTAATGACCAAGGTGTTCAAGAAACCACTCAGTTGCCGCTAAACTGGCTTCACCAAAACTCGCCCCGTAAGGATCGAAGTGGCCGCCGGGAATCAGTTTCAGGCGCTTGGGTTGCAGCGCACGCTCGTAGGCTTGCAACTCAAGATCAGTCATCGTGAGGCCATCGTGCGTCGCGATAACCATGAGTAGCGGTGTCGGCGAAATACGCTCGACCCATATACCGGGCTCGTACATGCGAGCGGCGAATGTCGAGCGCAGCGTGACGGCATTGCTCCATGCACCGTCTGGAAGCGGTTGCATGTAAAAGTCCACCGAGTCCTGCGCCCGGTAGGCCGCGAGTTCGGACGGATTCGCGCTGACGACGGCCTGCATCCGGGGCGGTTCACCGCGATGCTGCGCGCGCAAATCGTCCATCATCAGTCGGTCGAAGGCCCGCATGGCGTCCGGCGAAACCCGGCGCCGACCTTGTTCATATCCGCTGATTGTCGGCACCTGCGATACGACGCACTTCAGTCGTCGATCGGTAGCACCCAGGACGATAGCGTGTCCCCCGCTGTAACTGCTGCCCCACAGGCCAATGCGGTCGGCATCTACTTCGGGGAGGGTCTCCAGCCAGGAGATGGCGCAACGCCAGTCATTGATTTGCACCGACGGGTCAATGTCCTGACGCGGAAGACCGTCGCTTGCGCCGAAATTGCGGTGGTCGTGCACCATCACAACAAATCCGGCATCAGCGAAAGCCTCGGCAAACCGCGCAAGTCCGTGTTCCTTCACTGCTGCGAACCCGTGCGACATCGAGATCGCCGGGCGGCGCACTGCGTCTTCTTCCGGCAGGTACAGCCAGCCTCGCAATGTCAGACCGTCCGGGGTCTTGAATTGGATGTTCGTGCGTTTGCTCATCGTAGCGTTTACCATTAGCGTAAAAATACGTTGATATGCGCATAATAGGACCAGTCGCGAGGCTTGGCAAGGTCCAGGTTCGCAGTGCAAGGAGGATGACATGTCGGCAGTCGTATCACCAGGCGGATACAGCGGTGCGCCGCTATCTATCGTGTTCATACACGGCTTTCTCGACAATCGTGCGGTTTGGCCGCCGCTCATCGAGCATCTTGGTTCAGAACAACATGTGCACTACACGCTTGATTTGCGTGGAGCGGGCGCTTTGCGCGCGGCAGGTGGTCCGTACACGTTGGCGCAGGCGGTAGCTGACGTTCTGCACCTGATTGACAGGCATCAGATGGCACGGGTGGTGCTTGTCGGACATAGCATGGGCGCTCAGATCGCCGAGTTGCTTGCGATGAAGTTGCGTGAGCGCACGGCTGCGCTGGTGCTCTTGACACCGGTCCCTCTGGCCGGGAGTCAACTGCCCCCCGAAGCTGCGTCTTTCCTGCGCACCTGTGGTGGTGATCCGGCCGCGCAACGTGAGATTCGAAGCCAGTTTTCGCGCAATCTCCCGGCGCGTGAAATCGACCGTCTGGTTCACGAGGACGTGTTGATGGGAATTGATGCTGTAGAGGGATACTTTGACGCTTTCAGCGGCGGCGACCCTTTGGGCGATGCCCCTTGTTCCTACGCCGGCCCGACACTCATTGTCGGAGCCCAAGAGGACCCGGTCGTGTCCTTTGATGCAGTTGAGGAAATGGCTCGCGCTCGCTTTCCTACCGCGAGACTGGAGCGAATCTGGCGATCTGGACATTGGCCGCATCTCGAACAACCGGGCGATAGCGCAGCTGCAATAGGTGGCTTTCTCTCGGAGCGTGTATCTCCGGTCCTGCAGGAGGCCTCCCCGGTCACGTTCAGTTGCGACACGCGCATATGAGCGTATATTTCGGATATCAGGAAATACCGAGAATACGCAAATGGCGAGGAACGAAGAGACACTTTCCGACATCGACGGCCGGTGCAATTGCCTGGCCGCAAGGCAGGCGTCGCGCTATCTCACTGCGGTGTATGACCAGGCCTTGAGTCCCGTCGAGCTCCGGATTACGCAATTTTCGATTCTTCACAAGCTCGTAAACGACGGCCCGCTCACCATGGGAGATCTGGCCGGCAAAATGGCCATGGATCGGACGACATTGACGTCGAACCTGAAGCCGCTGGAGCGGGACGGTTTAATCGATATCGTTCCGGGCAAAGACAGGCGCGCGAAGCAGGCGGTGGTGACGAAGGCGGGGCTCGCCAGATACAAGAAAGCCCGGCCACTGTGGAGCGAGGTTCAGTCGAGGTTCGAGGATGCGTACGGGGAGTCCCTTGCCGCGCGCCTTCGAGATGCCCTGCGGGCGGTGCTGGACAGTGGGTTTGACCCGTGGGCGGACAATACGGTCGACGCTCAGGCATAGTCCGGACTGAGGCAGGAAGTGGGCGAGTCAGTTGTCGGTAGACATATCGGATCGCCTGCTTTTTTGATAAATATGCGCATATCAACCTATGTAATGGAGATGGGAATGAGTCAGCAACACCTTGTTGATGCCTGCAGGAAGGCATTCACCGGATTCGGGCGCAACGATAGATCCGACCTTGTCGCTGCGTTAGCCGATGATGTCGTATTCGAGTTTTCAGATTCGCTGCCATATGGGGGGGCATACACGGGTAAAGAGGAGTTTCTGGCCTTCTGGGCACACGTGTACAAGGAATATGAATACTTCAATTACGACGCGAGGGTGGTCGTTGAATCTGATGGCTATATCTTCGTGCCCGTGGTTGCTCGCGCGAAGACGAAAACTGGTTTCTCTATGGAAAACGAACACCTTTTCCTCTTCAAGGTGAGCGACGGGAAAATTACCTATGGCCGCATTTACGCGGATACCGCGCGGGGGCGGGATGTACTTGAAGGCCGTGAACCGCGCCGCTACCCGAAGCTTGTCCTGAGCTGAAGACGCATGCGGGCACTGAATTCCAGGCCACGGACGACGGATGTTTGCTGGATAAACAGTCGGCGGAAGCGTTCGGGCACTCTCTTCGAGTCCCGAGCGCAAGCTTATGGTAGGCGCAACGGGGAGAGGCTCGGATCGTCATTGTCGAGAGGCCAATCTGGCCAAAGGTGGTCGAACATGGTTCGCCGAATGGGACCTCAGTCAGGCCTTGACGGATTTGTTCGACTCGGGAAACTGCTTGAGTATCCCTTCGAGATGCGACGCACCCGCCGCGACCGCGCTGAGAAACAGGCCGATAGAAAACTGGACCATGCGGTCGATCGGAACCGGTCTGTAGGAATTTGGCGCACGGTACTCGCTTTCGGCATTCTCTGGGGCGACCTGTTTCTGCATGAGCATGCCTCTTTGGCGATGCTCGAGGGTTGCGCGATCGTCCTGGCTGGCACGGCGCTCGTCGCCGGTGCCGTCAAGCGCGTTTATGGCTTTTCCGCTCTCGCGCGCAAAGCCTAGCGCGGCGCCCTCAACGGGGAACACCCACAGTTCGAGGCACCCGTCTGGCTAGGCAGCTTGCTGCCTCGCAACCCGGCGGATGTGCTGAAGTTGCCCAGCCTGCGGGCGGTGACAAGACGAGAGGCATAGCGTTTCAGGTCTCGCGTCCAGTCGCCTCTTCCAGGGCTCCTGCCCGTCGTTGGCGAGTGACCCAAACTTTCGTGGGTTCATTCCCAGTTCGCGGGCCATCTGGAGATGAGGATGGCTCAGTCTGAAACGCTTTCTCGCCTCAAACCAGGGCTGAAGTCTGGATAGCATTGACGTCACCTCTGGCCCCCACGCCAACTCGTTGCATTCAGCCTCTCCACTGCTGCGTTGTAGCGCGCCTGGGTTGTAGCAGCGTCGTCGTCCGGCTTGTTCTTCAAGAGTTCGAAAAGATGCTCTGCGACAACCGAGCCTACCGCGTGGACTGCATCGTGTCGGGAGAGTCCTTCCTTCATGAGACGCTCGACCGCTCCGACTACTGGCTCAAGGTTCGATGCGATCTGGTTTTCTACGATCGTGTGAAACAGGGCGTGCATCGTGAGGTTGGGAAGTTTGATCCGTTCAAGACGATGATACCTTTCGACAAGGAGAAGTCGCTCCTGTTCGTCGAGTTCGAGCCACGATTCTGGTTCAGGCGCGCTCTCGGGATTGTATTCTTTCACGGTATCCTCCTCGTTCAGAGCGCCGTTGGGTAGACGTCGATAATGGACCGCTTACGCCCGAAGGGCGGGCCCAACCTGGCGGATATACCGAGCCGTTGTTGCACAGGTTCCGGCTCGGCGCGAAATCGTAGGTGCAGATCGCAGTCGAAACGGTCGTGGTGCGGCCGCGCGATGCGTCTGGCTCGTTATCGCGACAGAGCCCGACGCATCAAGGGATGCAAACGTCGCGCGACGTGTCCGTCAACACGGAATGTTTTCGCGGAGGCTCGCGACTTTGCGATTTCGGCTGCGCTCGACGGTTACCGACGCAAACCAGATCGCGAGGCCGCCGACTGCGAGCAAACAGCCCACCCATCCCGGCGCCGTCCATCCGTAGCCTGCCGAGATAGCCAGCCCCCCGAGAAACGGTCCAAGCGCATTTGCCGTGTTAAACGCGGAGTGATTTAGCGCTGCCGCCAAGCCTTGGGCGTCTTCCGCCACGTCCATCAGCCGTGTCTGGAGAACCGTCCCAAGTGCGCCTCCCACGCCGATCAGGAAAACATCGAAGGTCATCGTCCAGACGTTGCTTGCCATCAACGGGAAGATGGCGAGCGAAACCGCGCTCCACGCCAATATTGCGGCGGTAGTGCGCATCAAGGCCCGGTCCGCAAACATCGGCACGAGGAGGTTGCCAATCGTCAAACCCACACCGAAGACGCTCAGCACAATCGGAATGGCCTGCGCGGAGACGCCCGTGACTGCGCCCAGAATGTCAGCCAGATAGGTGTAGACCGCGAACATGCCGCCAAAGCCGATCGCACCGATGCCGAGCGTCAGCCACACCTGCGTGTGCTTGAGCGCGCCGAGTTCGCGCAGCGGGCTGGATTCCGGATGCGCCGGCTCGTTCGGTGCCAGTAGCCATACGAACGTCATCGTTACCACACCCAGCAATGCAACCAGCCCAAAACTCCAGCGCCAGCCAATGGCCTGCCCCAACCAGTTGGCAAGCGGAACGCCGACGATGGTGGCAAACGTCAAGCCGAGAAAGACGCGCCCTACCGCTACCGTGCGCCGGTTCTCCGGGACGAGCGAGGCCGCCACCAGCGCTGTGGCGCCAAAATAGGCGCCGTGAGGCAGCCCACTGAGGAATCGGAACAGCAACATCCAATGGTCGCTCGGCGCCAGCGCGCTCATTCCATTGCCCACCGTGAACATGCCCATCAGAAGGATCAATAGCGTCCGGCGGGGCAGCCGCGCACCCAGCACCGCAAGAACCGGCGCACCCACGACAACGCCCAGGGCGTAAGCACTGATGACATGTCCCGCCGTCGGGGCGTCGATTGCAAGACCATGCGCAAAAAACGGTAGCAGGCTCATCGTCGCGAACTCGGTAGTCCCGATGGCAAATCCGCCAACGGCGAGCGCAAACAGTACCCAACCTGTGCTGATCTTCTTGTTACCGGTATCACCCATTGCTAGTCCTAAAGTCGACCATGCGGTCTCGTCAATCGTCTCGGAAGAAGTGAGGGGCCAGCGCGTTGTCCCGACTATCGCATCGATTCGCTGTCTCGGCGCGAGCGATCCCGTCCGCTAAACGCCACGCGCGCACGGGTCTAAACCAGATCGAGGGCGCCATCGTGATCGGGGTCGGCATGGCGTTATTCGAAGCAACGATGTATGACACGCGTTCCGGAGCGCCCCTTAACCGCAACCTCGCCGACTATGTGATGACGACGCATGCCGATTCGCCGAAGATCGACGTGACCTTCCTCGACTATCCGGATTTTGCCCTGAACCCGCTCGGCGCGCGCGGAGTCGGAGAGATCGGTCTGGCGGGCATTGCGCGAGCGATAACGAGTGCCGTATATCACGCCACGGGCATCCGCGTGCACAATCTGCCCGTGCGCATCGAAGATCTTTTAGCGGCGGAGATACCGGCGTAAGCGTTGCATCGATCAATCCGAAGATTTCAGGCGCTTGAATGATGGAGACATTGCCTGCCCCGTGGCTCAATGACTGGCCCGCACGTACCCCTGTCAACGCTTCGCCGCATGTCTCGCGACATACTGCGCATGACTCGGGGACAACCTGGTTTGCTATACCTTCGTTGTAAGAGACTTGCACTCTTTACTCCTTGCCGGTCTCCCGGCGCACTGACAACATTACTTCGTCTTTGGTGACGACTTTACTTCGCTCTACGTCAGCCGGATTCTACCGCCCGTCTCTTACTGCGACACAACCCTTTCGACCGCGTCGACGTCATTCAGGCTGTCCAGCAGATCGGTCACGGTATCGAGCAGGTCCGTGGCCGTGCGCGTGCCGTCGAGCGGGAAGCGGAACGAGTACTGCAGCCGCTCCGCTTGCGGATCGAGGCTCAGCGCGCCGTTGCCGGCCGGCGCCGAATGGAAGTTCACTTCGAGCGCATGACGGTAGATGGTTTCGCGGTCCTCTTCGGGCACTGGGCCGAGGTCGATGTGAGCCACAGCATCCAACGGATCGACGGACTCGTCGTAGCGGATCGACACCGTATGGCCGGAGATATCCAGCTGGCCGCCGTCGATCAGGCGCGCGACGTCATCCAGTCCCGCCAGATCGCAGACGTCATGCAAGGGCTTTCGGTAGTTTTCGTATGCCACGCTTGATACCTCCTTCAGTTGAATGGGGAGTGCGAGTCCTAGCCACCGCACCATGCTGTCTTTTTGCTCAGACCGTAATCCGCGGACCGGGCTCGCCGGACAGATTCCAATTGTCGACGGGACTGTCGAAGAAATATCCGACGCGCCAACTCTCCGCTTGCTCGGTGCAAAGCTGCAGGCTGTTGGCGAGCGTCTTGAGGTCAGCTTGCGCAAGCGGCGTGCGATAGCTGAACAGCACGTGTCCGCTTTCCGGATTCAACGTGAAGGCGGCGGGCAGCGTGCCACCGGAGAGGAATACGTTGATCTCGAGCAGCCGCCGGCAGACGGTTCAGTTCAACTTCTCCATGCTCGGGCTTAAAGATACCGCTGCACCCCCTGTCTGGAATGCCGTCCTGTTCAATCGATAAGGTATCCATACCGATAGGAAAAATCTCGGCCTGACCAGCCATTTGCACCAGAACCTTCTTTACTGCTTCGCTCAATCGACTTTGCGCCACGCCAACTTGCCTCCAGGACCGTCCTGGAAATATAACGCTTGAGGCGCTCAACGGTTGTCATGATTTACGGAAATATCAATAGACCGTATAACAGCCCTTTCATCGCGAGGAGGGGAGCGTCCGGGCTTGTTGCAATGGTTTGATGTTGGCGGCCTGCTTGCCCTTTGGCCCCTGCTTCACTTCGAAGCTGACCTTCTGGTTCTCTTGCAATGTTTTGAAGCCGCTGCCCTGAACCTCTGAGCAGTGAGCGAACAGGTCTTCTCCGCCGTCATCCGGCGTGATAAAGCCGAAGCCCTTGGCGTCGTTAAACCACTTTACTGTTCCGGTTGCCATATTCATTCCAAAAATAAGTTTAATGTCGGACGGTTTCAAAGGTGAAGCGCAAAAGCGGGTTGTGAACGGAAGCTGTCTTTCCTGTAACCATTGGCCAGGTCGGTCATGGGAGTCAACCCGGCGAGCGAGTTAAGTGGAGTGACTTTCACCGTTCCCGCTGCGTTGGCGATCGCGAAGTCGATCAGCCTTCCCGGTTTGGCATACACGGTGCTACCGATTTGCGTCGCACCGTTTGAATGGGCCGATTTCGCCCCACAAGCTCAGCCTGCGCGACCTGGTCGAGATGATGGCCGGGCGCGGTTTGTCGCTGGTGCACACCACGATTATGCGTTGGGTGAAGCGCTTCACGCCGGAGTTCGTCAGGCGCTGGAATCGTTTTGGCATACCCACAGGGCGGTCATGGCGCGTTGACGAAACCTACCTGAAGGTTCGTGGCAAATGGGTTCATCTGTACCGTGCGGTAGATCGAGCCGGCCAGACGATAGACTTCATGCTCAGAGCGAAACGTGACGTGGCCGCGGCCAAAGCCTTTTTCAGCAAGGCAATCAAACATCAGGGCCAGGCGCCGGAGACGATCACGCTCGATCCGTATGCCGCCTCACACCGGGCGGTGCGTGAAATGAAAGCCGACGGCCTGCTGCCAAAGGGCACAAAGATCCGGTCCTCGAAGTACCTCAACAATCTGATCGAGCAGGACCATCGAAACATCAAGTTTAGAACGAACCTGATGCTCGGCTTCAAACGATTCAGGAATGCCATGACCACGATTTCAGGCATCGAATTGACGCATCATATTCGCAAGGTTCAGTTCAACTTCTCCATGCTCGGGCTTAAAGATACCGCTGCTCCCGCTGTCTGGAATGCCGTCCTGTTCAATCGATAAGGTATCCGTACTGATAGGAAAAATATCGGCCTGACCAGCCATTTGCACCAGAACCGCCGTATGAACCGTCCGTGCCTCCTAGCCTCGCATCATGAGGCAGGCACCGCGCCGAGTCTTGCCCGTTGCCGGGCAATGCCGCTGTCCTAGCCGGAAGTTGTGTGACGCGCGCCAGATTGTCGTCTTTCATCGCATATGCATGCCGCCGTTGATGGCGAAATCCGCGCCGGTGACAAAACCGGCGTCGTCAGAACAGAGAAAGGCTACTAGGGCTGCGATTTCGTCCGGTTGACCGAGGCGGCCCAACGGAATCTGCGGGAGGATCTTCGTTTCCATCACGTCCTTGGGGACCGCCGCGGTCATCGCCGTGGCAAGGTAGCCAGGGTGATACCGTGTTGACGGTCACGCCGTGTCTGGCCACCTCCAGCGCGAGCGACATCGTGAAGCCGTGAATGCCTGCCTTGGCCGCCGCATAATTGGTCTGCCCGAACGCGCCGCGCGCGCCGTTCACCGAACTGACATTGACGATCCGCCCGAACTGCTGCTTGAGCATCCCGCCGAGCAGCGGTTTGGTCATGTTGAACATGGAATCGAGATCGGTGCGCAGCACCTTGTCCCAATCTTCCTTGTTCATCCTGACAAAAGTCGAGTCGCGAGTGATGCCCGCGTTGTTCACCAGAATGTCCACCGTACCGAGTTCGGCGAGCACGCGCTCGGCGCAATGGGCGCACGAATCGAAGCTGGAGACGTCGGCCTCATAGGCGACGAAATGGCGACCGGCATCGCGTTCATGGATGAGCCAGGTGGCAACGTGATCGTTGCGCTCGGAGTGCGACATGGCGACCACCATGTCCGCATCGTGAAGACGCCGGCTGATCGCGGCGCCCAAGCCACCCATGCCACCGGTAACGAAAGCTACGCGCTTAGCCGGCATGATGTTCTCCCTGCTCCGGACGGTTGCTGGAGGCCGGCGATTTAGCCGAAGTCACCGCCGTAACCTGACTGGAGACGTCGCCTCGGCCCGCTTGTCCGTAGGCCATGCCCGCCGCCGTGCTTTCCATACGTCGCAGCCATTCCTGCCACGGCAGCATGACCGGATTCATGGGGGCATGCGTCGGCCATTGCTCGCTCCAGGCCGATTGCCAGGTCGTCAACGCTTTGCCCAGGCCTTCGCTGAATCGGCTTTCCAGTCGCACGGCAGAGTCCAGCCCTTGCTGCCAGAGGTTTGTGGTGGTCGCCATGTAATCGCGCACCGTGGACTGGTAAGACGCCGAGAGTTCGCTCCAGTCATGAGCGGTCGACACCGCATTGCGAATGGCATGCGCCGCCGCAAGATCGCGCCGGATGCGCTGCATCTCGAACTCGGAAACCTGCTGCCGGGCTTCGTGGCTGAAACTCACCATTTGCAGCGCAAACGAGAGATTCGCGCGGTACAGATCGAAGGGTGTGACGGATTTGCCTGCCACGATGGATCTCCCGACGTGATGAAGTGGACCGCATGCATACAACGGAGGCTGCGGCAAATGCGTGCGCGGCAGCAGTGCGTCCAATGTACACGAGGCAGTCAGAAGTCGGTTGACCCGTGTCAACCGCGAGATAGTTTTCCGCAAACGCGAACGCGAACGCTTTGCGCTGTACGTCGGCCGTTTCGCCGTGCGTTCTGATGTGATGGACGACTCCCGCTACGCAGCGAGAGATTTATGCCAGAGTGGAGAGGTCGTGATATCCACGGCAAAGGAGCGATCATCGTGAAGATAGCGATTGTTGGACTGGATCTGGCTGATACAAAGTCGCTGACGAGTGAATCGATGAAGATGCCGAACCCGGGGTTGGCCAAGGTGCTGAAGCGCCTGCATTAGCCACTGGAAGTGATTCTGACGTGTGTGCGCTGGTACGTCGCGTATCCACTGAGTCTGCGTCATCTGGAGGAGATGATGGCCGAACGCGGAATCGAGGTCGACGCGATGGCGTTCAACCGGAATGCTGGCCGGATCGACGACATGGCACTCAATGTGTCGGGGCTGCAGCGCACGACAGATCCAGAAGGCGTCCTGCCCGGCCTTATAGCTCACGACGATCCGTACGTCTCGAGCGTGAAGAATTTCAAGGTTCGATCCGCGATCCGGCATTACCTGCTTATCTTGATGACGGTGGGGCGACCGCAAAGAGCCTCCGGGAGCTGGGAAAAGATCGCCGGTCGCGTAGTCGAGATAGTGCGCTTGATTGGTTTTGGTCCTCGCGATGCAGGTATCTTTCTTTTTGACTCTGTGCTCTACGGCGACGAGTTCGATCTATGGACGGTCTTCTGTTCGTATACGAACCTTTTCAGCGATGATCTGTACGATGAGTTCACGGAACGCTGTTTGTCCGTAATCCCGGTGGACCAGTTGTATGTTTTGCTCGAGCGATGCACGGCAGTTGCAAGGACGAAGACGATACAGGACGCGATCAGTCGCAAGCAATCTCCCGCCGATGTAAAACTTGGTTTGTCGAACCTGGAGAGGGCGTTCGTTTCGGCATGGAGTTCTGCGGACATGGAGCAGGCGGAAAAGTTGCTCAGTGCGGCGCGGACTATCCTAGCGCAGCCGCGGTTTGCGAACCAGACCCGCCCGAGCGCTGAAAATACCCGGAACAAATGGCTAAGTTACGAGTACAAGTGGAAGCTGATGCAGCTTCTTGAAGTGTGGAAACACAACCCCCAGAGATTTGAAGAGGAGGGGAACTTCATCAGCTTGCACCTGAGTTGCGTGCGCAGCGCTTTGAGGAATTCAACGATTTGCGCGCTCCTGATCGCCCCGTCGTGCGGGCGGAACAGGAAGGTGTCGACGTCGCGCGCGTTGTCCGTGCTCCTGAGCAATTGGCCCGGAGTAACAAAAAAGCCCGAAAAAGCGGGCTTTTCTAAATCCACTATTCCGACTCCCCAGTAACACCGCGCGAATATTCGAATTCCATTTGCTCTCGGTGCTTGCGCTGGAGCCTTGAAGATTCCAGGTGACTACGCGGCGATCGTTGACCTCTGCCAACGCCCCCGACAGGAAAATAGACCATCAGAAAAATAAAAATTGCCAAAGCCATCGGTGGTGCACGGTTTTTTTCATAGTGCGATCCAATGGAATTGTCAACACCAAGTATCAGGACATCAGAACCTCTCATCGCATGAAGCCCTTGGCATTCGACCTATAGTTGCGCGCGGCCGTTGCAAGGTGCCTTTGTCGGGGCCCTGATGTCAGCCGCGGTGGTCGGATCAATGGGTCGCGGCGGGTTGGTGCGTACCCGTTAGCGTCCTCAAGAACGCGACGATTGCGTCAATGTCCGATTCCGTCAATTGTTTGCCGACCTGATATGTCGCCATGTCACGTACAGCTTCGCGCAGATCGATGCGGCTGCCGTCGTGGAAATAGGGCGCGGTCAGCTCAACGTTGCGCAGCGTCGGCGTCTTGAACGCATGGCGATCGAGCGGATCTTTCGTAAAGTTGGCGCGGCCGTTGTCCGCGTCGGTGCGCGCGCGGCCCCGCGCGGCGAAGTAGTCGGCCGCGAGGCCCATCCGTTCGAACGACTGCCCGCCCAGATTCTTGCCAACGTGGCAGGTCGCGCAATGGTTTGCCTTGAATAACTGGTAGCCGCGCAGTTCCTCGCTATTCAGCACATCCCTGTCGCCGCGCAGGTAAGCATCGAAGCGACTCGGCGTTAGCAGTGTCGTCTCATATTCGGCGATCGCGTCTGTGATGTTCTCGCCTGACCAACCGTCCGGGTACACCCGCAAGAACTGTTGCGTCAGCGATGAGTCCTGTTTCAGCTTATCGATGATCTCACTCCATGACGTGGACGCCATTTCGACCGGATTCAGCGGTGGGCCGCCGGCCTGTTCCTGCAGCGTGGCGGCGCGACCGTCCCAGAACTGCTTGCGGTTGAGTGCCGAGTTGAACACTGTCGGTGCGTTGATTGCACCCAACTGGCCGCCCACGCCGGACGAAACCTTGTTTCCATCTACGCCACCGATCGCTAGCGTGTGGCAGCTCGCACACGATATCGTGTTGTCCGCCGATAGTCTGACATCGTTGAAAAGCTGCTTCCCGAGCGCGACCTTGCCCGCGTCAGTCGGCAAGGAATGCGGCAAAGGTTGTACCGGCTCGTTAGCGAACTCTGGTGCAACGCCGGGCGTCGCATATGCGCTGTGTCGCTGTGACGCGATCCAGTCGAGAAGCGCACGTTGATCGTCGGCGCTCAAGCCGGTGGTCCAGTGTACGAAGCGAAACAGCTTTGGTGGCATTGTGCGTTCGTTCACAACGGTTTCCAGCTTTGCAAGATCGGCTTCGGGGGCCGGTACGCCACTCTCGAGCGCCGCGTACAGGCTGTCGATGCGGAAGTAGGCGAGGCCAGTCTGTATGTCGTGCTCGGCTAGCTGACGAATGCCTGGTAGCGCGGCATAGTTGGGCAGGACAGTTTTCGTCGAGTGGCAGTAATAGCACGCGTTTCGATCTAACACTTCGCGGATGCCGTACGCTTGTGGGGACGCGGCCAGTCTCACGGCCGCTCTTTCCGCATAGTCCTTGTCGTGGATGTACGCGATACCGCTGATGCATAGATAGCCTATCAGCACGACGGCGATCGATACGATCAGAAGTTTCTTCACTTGCTCTCCTGCTTCGATTTTGGTCGGAATCCCATACCGTTTACATCGGGTAGGTCGTGATGTTGATATCGGCTTCAGAGCGATGACGCGTTGATCGTACAGAACGCACAGCAATTGACTATTGCGGTTTTGCCGAACCGAACTCAGAATGTACTGAGGTTCTCACGTTGAGGGTTCCGAGACACGCGCGAAGGGGGTGTCTGCCTATATAACGGACGGATCCTGGGCGAAATCAGTGACGTAGTGCCATGGCGAAAAGCGTTCGTCGAGCTGTTTGCGGTAGAGGGCGGCGCAGTGGATGTCTTCGCTCGGCCTACGCTTGTACATCTCGCACCGACTATCCGTAGTACTTGGCATTCTCTAGCCACGCCGCTTAAAGCGCGTCGATGTCAGAAGGCTCGCATGCGCATCGTCTATCTGAGCCAAGCCGCGCTCGATCAAACGCGGCTGGAGATAACTGAAGCTTAAGCGTACACGGGCTGCACCGCACGGTCCATGGTGCTTTCCTTCGACGAGTTTCACATTGTGCTTCCGGCGCACCTCGCCGACCAATTCGGCGGAATCGACGCCTTCGGCAAGCGAGACCCAGAACGAAAATCCTCCACTCGGAATCTCGTAATCCGGTTTGCAGAATCGGCAGGCCTGTAACAGCCTATGCATTGCGTCGCGCTTGCTCCGGTAGTGCGTCCTTAGGTGTTCGACGTGAGCGTCCAAAGACGACGACTGCAATAAGGCGAGCGCCATATTGCTTACAATGGGACTCACACCTCCATCGCATTTCAGGTGGGCTAGGCGGTCGACAATTTCCGGCTCGGCCAGCACCCAGCCTACGCGAAGCCCGGGGCCTAAGATTTTGGAGAAGCTATGCACATTGATGATGTTACCACCCGCCTGCAGAATCTCGGGTGACGCGCAATCATAGGGCAACTCGCTATAAACCAGGTCCTGCACCAGCCGCACGCCGTTGCGGGACAGTAGAGCCTCCACCTCGACCATATGCCGGTGTGCAAAGTATTGTCCAGTCGGATTGTGGAACGCCGGAGTGGTATAGTACAACTTGGCTCGCCCCTTTGCGTGCAGCAATGCTTGTTCGAGCAGATCGAGGTCGACGCCCGAGGGATCCGCACCTACTTGAACCACCGTGGCGCCCGCAATAGAGAAGATGCGCAACGCACCGAGATAGGACGGGTCCTCGGTCAGCACGACGTCTCCTGGGTCGATAAAAGCATCGGCGAGCAGTTGCAGGGCTTGTGAAGCGCCGTTCGTCAGAATGACATTGCCGCGCGCCATCCGGTACCTTTGGCCAAGCTGTCCGCGCAGTTCTGGAAGGCCATAGGCGTCGGTGTACTGCGGTAGGTCGGAGATGCTGACGCCGGTCTCGACCTTAAGCGGGTCCGGCCATTGCAAGCGGGCGAACGTCAAAGGATCGGGAAGCCCATAGGCGAAGTTGACTGTGTCCTTGCCTGAGGTGTAGTCGAATACCCCATAACTGAGCGAAGTGCGACTGCGCATCGACATGACTGGCTCCATCGTGGGTTACGCGGCATCGACGGCGCGCTGGAAGCGCGATTGATATTGGCGGATGAACGAGTCGGCAATCGGCATTCCGAACGGCGGAAATTCGGCCGTCGCTCTGGGAGGCGTAGCCAATAGCGTGGCGTTTGCGCCGAGTGCCGGTGTCCAATTCTCGCCAAAGAACACGTTTCCATAGCGTTCGGCCAGCACTGGCATCACGGGATGGAGCATGCTCAGAAAGACGGATACGTGCACCGGACGCCACGTTTCCGGGCTCGTGCCGAAGCCCGTCGCGACGAAGTATTCGTCAATCAGATCGAGGGCGTTCCAGAAGCGTACCTGGTCCATCGCGGTGATATAACGTTGGACTATGTCGTCGTGCGCCGGCGTAAGACCGCTTCCATCGACATTCGCCGAGTGCAGTGAATCGCGGCGGAGGGCGCTTTCCCACGCAAGGATGTGCGAAGCCGACCGGATCAGTTCGCCGATCTGGAAATCGTTATTGTTGGTGCCGAACGGCTTGGCAATCCGAGCGAGCGCATAGCGCAACACACTCGGGTCGACCTGCCGGGATACTTCATCTGCCCAGAGTGCATGGTCGCGGCTGGTCGAGAACTTCTCGCCCTCCAATTTGTAGAAGTCCTGTATCGAATGATTTGCCGGAAGCGGATAGCCGCGCGCAAGCAGGCTGCCAGTCACGCCGATGGTGTAGTAGAAGCGGTTATCCTGGCCCATGAAAAACAGGAGGCGTGTATCGGGGTCGCGCATCACGGTGTCGTAGTTGACCTCGTCGCGCGCGCACTGCAAGCGGATCCCCGTCTCGAAACACCAAAGCCCTTCGAACCACGTCATCAACGTTTGCCCCGCAATCTTCGCGGGTGCTTCAAGTGTCACACCCCGGTCGAAAATGCGCGACATAGGCAGCGGCCGCAATTCGTCACGCAACCATGCACGCGCTTTACGCTGGATCGTTTGATCCCATTCACTCCCCTTGATCGCATCGTCAAGCATGGCTGCCATGCGAGGGATGTCGAAAACCGCCTGTTCGATGGGGCGAAGCGATAGCGGTTTGCCGCACGACGTGTGAACTGGCGTTCGCAACTTCGAGTGCTGTTGCGCCAAACCGCAGTTTTCGCACAAGTTGCTGTCGGTGGACGCATCGCACGCGGGGCAGAGGCCGACGGCAAGCGAATCGGCCACGAACTCGTCACAGTTTTCGCAGTAGAGTTGATGGCCATCACGCACATCAATGTAGCCTGCAGCTTCCAGCTCGCGAAAGATCTTCAGACTGTTCTGCTTGTGCGTAGCGTCCGTTGTTTTGATGAAGACATCGGGCTCGATGTGCATTGCCCGCAAGCAATCCATTATCTCGTCAATATGCAACTGCGCGACTTCGTCAATCGGGCGACCGAGCTTGCGCGCCTTCACTACTGTGTAGGTGCCATGCTCGTCCGCACCTGTGACGTGGTAGGCGAGGTGACCTCTCATGCGTTGAAAGCGAACGAAAAGATCGGTGAGCAGATAGACCCCGCCAATATGGCCGAGATGCAGTTTGCCGTTCGGGCAGGGCGGGGCGGGGCAAACGAAAAAAGTGCGTGTGTTCACGTTAGTCCCACCATATCGATAGAAATTTCAGGCTCGCTGCCAAATCGGCATTGCGAATCGCGTGCTCCTGATTCGGCTCGACATAGAGCAGCGTTGAATCTGCGACTGGCCGCGCCTGACCATTCACCTCGAAGACTCCCTTGCCTGAAATGAGTAGCCACAGTTCATGCTCGGAATGGGAGTGCAGATTGACAGCGCCCGTCGGCACGACCTCAACAATCGACGTGCCGAACGCTGTTGTCAGGCCAGCGGGCAGATGTTCGAGCAGCCGGCAAACAAGAACGCCGTATTCCGGCCGCATCATGGATTGGTCAATCTGCTTTGTGTACACGCACATCCTCCGGTGAATTACATTAGGTGCGATAGAAAATGCCATTTGGCGGCTTCAGATCGTGGATATCCGATTCCTTGCCTTCGGGTGGGTTGTAGGCACGCTTCAGTTTGTTGTATTCCGTACGCGTGGGGCCACCAGTTGAGGCGCGCTGGAACACCAGATAGAGCGTGCGGCGCGAACGGTTGCTTTTGTTGGGCTGCGAATAGTGCGGCGCGTAGTCGTCGAAGACGAAGATGTCGCCGGCCTTCCAGGGCACGGGTTCCCACTTGAACGTCTCGGCCACCTCCGGATGAATCACGCCGCCGGCGTCCATCGGAAACACACCTTTCTGATGGTTGCCCGGACTGAAGAACAGGCCGCCGTTGTCCGGATCGGAATCGTCGATGCCGATGGCGACCACGGCATGCACCATGCGTTCAGGAATGTTGTGCGGGATGTGATAGATGTCCTGATGCGGACGATAGCCGCCGCTGTCCGGGTACTTGAAGATGAGCAGTTCCTTGAGCATGCGGGTATCTTCATCGAGAAGCGATTCGACGGCCGTCTGGATGCGCTTGTCGGCCAGCAACAGGTCGCGCAGCTCGTTGTTGAAGTCCAAAAAGTTCTCTATCTTTGAAACGATCCTGCGGTCGTCCTCGGTCTTCTCGAACCACATCATCCATTTGTTGTCGCTGATTTCCCAGCGCGAGACATCGTTGACCAGAGCAGAAATCTTTTCGCGGGTGACCGGATCGAAAAAGCCCTGTACCTTTAGATATCCATCTTCGTGCCACTTGGATTTTTGCGTTTCGTTCAGCATACGAACCACCTCGTTAAAGAACGGAGTTAAGGAGAAGTCAGGCGGCGAAATGCGCCTTCATGCGCATGACGCCGAGTAGCACCACATTGGCGAGTACGGCGCCTAGCAGGACGACGAGCATTGCATCGGCGCCGAAAACGTGAATCAGGGCGCCACATAGGAAAGGGCATCCGAATAGACCGATGAAATAGGCAAGCGTAAAGATTTGCGAAGTCACCGGCACCGAAACGCCGTGGTCTCCGGCGAGGTTCACGGCCATGCCGTTCAGGATCGAGTAGCTCAGTCCGTAGCCGGTGGCGAACAGCGCGGTAGCGACGATATAAAGCGTCGTGCTGCCGTGGTTCAACAGGAACAGTACGAGCGAGGCGCCGGTCAGCAAAAACAATGCGAGCGCCAGTCGCGCGGGCTTGATGCGTCCCATGGTTCTCGCGAGCGACAAGCGCAGTGCCACGCTGGTTATCGTGAACGTCAGGAAGAACAGGTCTGGCCTGAGGTTACGCGAGACGGCATAGGGTGTCTGGTAAGTCGCCAGCCCGGCGAAGACACAGGCTGCCAGTGCGATCATTGCGATCGGCACTGCTGTTCGTGCCCTGAGCAGGGCCAACGTGTCGGTCGCGGTAATGGCCACGCGCGTCATCGGCAAACAGGACCTATCGCTCATCGCCTCGCTGGCGATCTTGACGCAGACTGCCGCCACCGCGCATGCCGCTGCGAACAGAAGGTAGGCCAGCGCGATCGAGCCGGTATGTTGGGCGATCAGACGGCTCAAAGGCGCCGCCATGCCTAGGCCGGCCATTTGCGTGCCGGAGACGAAGGTCAGGTACTGGATACGCGCGTTGGGGCACAGATGATGGATGATTTGCAGCGGCGCGAGTATGAAGAACACGGACCACCCAGCGCCCAACAGCAAACCGCCTGCATAGACGGCACGAATGTCCATTGGCGCAGCGGCGAAGCAGAGCATGCTGCCTGCCATGACGAGCGAGGCCAGCGCGATGGTCGGCATGACACCGATACGCTGGGCTATGCGCCCAGCCACGCAGCAGCAGATCATGGTCGAGACCATGCCGCTCGAAATGACGGCGCCGGCGACATCGTTCTTCATGCCCAGGGATTGCAGGTACTCGGGCAGGAGAAAACTCGTCCCGTACGAAGCGGCGATCACCAGTGCCGCGATCAGAAACGGAATGAACGCCCGTAATTGGAGGGATGCCGGCAAGTGCTCGGCGTGTGAGATCGCACGCTCGCCAGTCGATAGATAAATGGAGGAGCCAGTCATGCGCTTACGCCACTGCCGGTTGACGCGATGCCTGAGGCGCGTCGCACAGTATCGATCCTGCTTCAGTCTCCTGATCCTCAAGGCTGTCGAGCAGTTGCCGGTCCGGAACATCCGGATAGAACGCACGACCTAGCAGACTGTTGATGATGCGGCTGTTCCTGTACGCGACCAGTGAAAGATTGACGCTTTGCAGGCCATGCTGCACGCGGCTTTGGTTTTGCAGATACACGGGACCGGGCATTGGCGCATCGAAGCGCACGGCGTAATCGGGATCGAGCGTTGGCAGACCGTCTTCACGGCTTGCGCCGTCGAGCAGCTTCTGAACGAATGGCAAATGGCGCGGCTGAAAACCGGTTGCGAGGATGATTCTGTCCGCGCTTATACCGTTGCGCTGCGACGTGACGAGCGAGGTCAACCCGATATGCCAGCGACCGCTGCGGCGTGTGATCTCGTCCATTGTCACCGAAGGCAACAGACAAAAGCAGTCGGCTAGCGTGCCATGGACGCTGCGTTCGTACAACGCTTCATAGAGCCGGTTGCACAGGCTGGCGGAGATGCCGTCGCTGGTGAGCTTTTCGCTTTCGACAATGGCCCGGCGCTGCTGGATCGGCAGCGTGTGAAAGCGTTGGCTATAACCGGGCATGTATGCTTCATTGACAAATGCGTTGTCGTCCATCGCAAACAGATTGGCGCGCGACGTCGCCCAAGTGATCTTGTCGGGACCTGACTCGGTCAGCATGTGCTCGACGACTTCCGCGCCGCTTTGCCCGCCGCCCACCACCAGCACATGTTCGTCTTCGCTGAACGGTTTCCGGTTAAGGTAGTCGTCTACGTGATAGACCGTCTCGCCAACCACCTGCCGCGCACATGCCGGCACCTTGGGTTCGACGCCGACCCCGACCACTACCGCGCGCGCATGATATGTGCGCGCGGTAGTGGTCACGCAATAGCCCTTATTGCAAGGCCTGATATCGATCACCTCCTCGCCGAATCGAAGCGTGTCCAGGCATTGCGCGACCCATTGGTAATAGTGGGTGAACTCACGTCGCGACGTGCTGTTTCCACCTTTATTCACGAAGCTGTACAGGCGTCGATGTACAGCGAGATAGTTGAGAAAGGAATATGGGCTTGTGGGATTCACCAAGGTCACACAATCCTTGAGCGGCGACACCTGGAGTTGACTTTGGGGCAGCATGAGCCCCGGATGCCAGGAGAATTCTATGCGCTTCTCAAAGAAGAGCGCTCGCAAACCGGTGGGCTGAATGAGCGCCGCGAGGCTTAGATTGAACGGTCCGATACCAATACCGATGACGTCTAGCATGTCCATAGGAACTTGTTCCGCCGTTAGAGGGGAATTGGCCAACCGATATAGTGCAGCGCAATTCCCGTGGACTAAGATTGAGGCGGTGGTGCCGGCGTACTGCGTAGCCGATGCCCGCTGCAGGAAAACGAAAGCCGTAGATGGCGATCGCTTTTCTTCCTAATGGCATTTTGACCAGCACTATGCTTGGTTTGACATTACCTCGGGCCGCCTGAGTGAATCATACGAGGAATTGAGAAGCTGAACACCTTGAACATACGCAAACCTTGCGGTGCGTCAATTGTCCACGCGGCGTTGTCGGATTCAGACGCCGGATCACCCGCAGTCCAAAGAGAGTTGTCACGTTGCTCAGTGGTTCGGATAACATCCGGGACTCAGAACATCGAATCGGTCTATCGTGGTCATCGCTTCCGGCGATCGTCATCAATCGTGTCGTGCGATGGTGAGGCAAACCGAATCCCAAGGCTGTGTACACGAAGGAATTGCGTGAAGAAGCAGTAAAGCTGGTAATAGCCGATGGCCTCGGCGTGTCCGAAGCCGCGTGTCGATTGTCAATTTTGATGAAGACGTTAGCAAACTGGGTTCTGCTGCAAAGGACGGCAAGCTGGAGAATGTTGGGCAGCATCAGAGACCACTGACAGAGGTCCGAGGCCGAGCCGGGGCGGGTCAAGCGGGAATTGGCCGAAGTAAAAATGGAGCGCGATCTGTTAAAAAAGTTCGCAACGTACTTCGCCGCGGAGTCGCGGTGAAGTACGGCGTAACTGAACAGATGCGACAGCAATATCCAGTGCGTTCAATGTGCCGGTTCCTGGGCGTGTCCATCAGTGGCTAGTTTGCCTGGCGCAAACGGCCGCTGTCGTTACACGCTCAGCAAGAGCGTCGACTCGAAGCACAGGTGCGTGCAGCTCACGAGCGGACGCGAGAAACCTTTGGCCCGGAACGGCTACAGAACGATTTGGCGCACCACGGCGTCCAGATTGGTGTTCACCGCATCATGCGTTTGCGCACGAAGCTCGGCCAGCGCTGCAAGCAAAAGCGCAAGTTCAAGGCGACGACCAATTCAACGCACGACCTGCCAGTCGCGCCGGATATGCTGGACCAGGACTTCCGTGCGAGCGCTTCGAATCAGGCCTGGCGTGGTGACATCACTTACGTCGCGACCGATGAGGGATGGCTGTATCTGGCCGGCCCCAAGGACCTGTTTAGCGGAGAAGTAGTCGGCTATGCGACGAGCGAGCGCATGACAAAACAGCTGGTAATGCGGGCCCTGTTTCGTGCCGTCGCGTCGGACTGATCACCGGCCGGTCTAATACAGTATACGGACTGCGGCAGTCAGTACTGCGCCCATGTCTATCAGAAGCTCCTCAAACAGTCCGGCATGCAGGCATCAATGAGCAGACGCGGAAATTGTTTCGATAACGCACCAATTGAATCATTCTGTGGCTCACTGAAAAATGAGCTCATCTATCATCGCAAGTTCGCGACCCGCGACCAGGCCCGCAACGAGATCACGGAATACGTCGAAATCTTTTACAACCGGCAGCGCACACAGGCGCGTCTGGACTATCTGTCGCCGGCCGCTTTCACGCAGCGATTCCATTTGAGTAAAACCGCTGCTTAACCCGTTGGCGTCCACGAATTCCGACAGACCTCACAGTTGATCAGGTCGGCCAGTCGCACCAACGGGTCTTCAGGCTGATCTGCTCTCGCAGCGGCTGCCGGAGAAATCTTGTTCCGGCACAGGCGTCTTCGGACCCATCTGCACCTCGTCGAAAAATGCAGGATTTACGCGTCAATATGCCAAGGTTCCCGCAATTCCAACAATACCATTTCGGCCCCAAAGCCATGCCATATAAGGCTCGCCGGATTGTTCAGGCTCGACTAATTAGCCGCCGATTTTTTAAACTTTAATCTAGAATGTCGTTCGCATTCCGAATCTAAACACGCGTGCCGTGGAGTTGGGGTATGCCGGTTCCCCGTAATATAGGGCTTGCCCCAACGTGTAAGCGGACCCATTTTTATTTTTTGTTTGTGCATACCCGATATATATACTGGTGTTTTTCAAAAGAGAATAAAAAACACCCAGTCCTACAATGTACGAGTTTTTTGACCGAGTAATTCCATTCGAGGTGTCAATCAATTTGATAACTTGTGCCATTAATACGGTCGAACGCGTGATTTGGTAGCTCGCCCCAAGATTGGCAATTGCATACCGCAACGAATTATTCAACGATGCTGCGCCAGTTATGATTGAGTAGTCATCTTTAGTGTAGCCGAGATACACTCTTACCGGCCCAATCCCATAGTTACCGCCGACACCCCATGCTTTGTAATATACCTGATCCAATGCGTCTCTCTGATAGACATATCCGGCATGAAACGTTGCGGGGCCATTGGTGTAATTGATTGCCCCGCTAAAAGTTGTTCCGCCACTTGTGGATTTCGTAACACCGCCGAAACCGTACATCAACCCAACCGAGAATCCATAAATTTTCGGAGATGAGTAAAGAACGGAATTATTAACGCGGCACGTAATGACCTCGGTAAGGAGCGTAGCTTGGACGGTACCATTAGGCAAAGTACGATCAACGCCCCAGATGCTCCCTCCTAAGCCTCCCAAAAAAACGTCGTTGTCACTCATAGCAAGAAACTCTGGCGAGTATTGACGACCAAAAGTTAAAGTTCCTTCAGGACCTTCGAAGCCAATATACGCTTGCCGGCCGAAAAGTGCACCGCCCTGCTGTATGGTGCCGGCATTAGGCGAGAAACCACTCTCAAGTCTGAAAATAGCTTTGTAACCGTCGCCGAAGACTTGGCTACCCATAAGGCCAAGTCGCGATCCGAACGTGCCGCCATTCGACATTTTAGTTAAGGTTCCTCTGCCCTGATTTGAGATATCAATGAGAACATCTAATGCTCCATATAGCGTAACGCCACCCTGCGCTCGGCTTGAATCGAACGCTAATCCAAAAAATACTCCCACCACCACTGCGTATACCAATTTTATCATTTGGAAGCCAAATCTCTTTTTGCTTCTGATGAGCCAATATCGTGGTCATTGAACAAATCCGACAGAAAGTGGAGTTGCATGGAGTGACAGCCAAATCTATGCCATGCGCACTCCGTTACTATCCTCACGCCTCGATAATTGAGAATTGGGACTCTAGGCCCGGCATGATTCTCCAAGTTGCAGTCGTGAGCCGGGGGGCACCGGGCTTGGTGGGGCAGGTGATCGCTAATAGGAGTTCAGCCGGAACGTCGTTAGGCCATCCAGTACGTGAATGCGGAGACTTGCCGCCGATGTTGCAGACCGAGCCGTGCAACGTGCGAAGCCCTCGATGCATGAAAAGCCAACAACATCGCTTAGTCGACCCATTCATGAGCGTTGACGTAGGCAAAGGTCACCATCACCCCGTAGCCCTCGGCCGAACCCGAAAGCGTTGGTACAGCAAAGCGCTGGCCCGACGATGAGGCAAAGCTGTGCACTCATCTCCGAACTGAAGACGTTCGGTGAACTTTTGTTCGTCGTAGATCACCCTCACCATCGAAGCATTGTCCGCGGCAGTCGCTCCTGACCTTGGTGTCCTAGTCGCATCCTTACCAGCCTGGCTATGCGCCGCATTGCCGACCTGCTCGATGGCAATGCCAAGATTGATGCGCGCGATGCCGCTGTCATCGCTATATCCGCGCGCTCAATGCCGCTTACACTGCGCTGCCTCCGACGGGCTGACGTACTGCTCGCCGAAATCACCATGCTGTGCGGCCGCCACAACCTGCGCTGCATGCAGAGGTGCGGTAAGAGGACGCTCGGTTCATCGTCAAGCCCGAGCTCATATGCGGCTTCATGCCGGGACCCGTACATAGGCGCCTGGTAAGTTCCGCAGTGAAGGCCGAGCCTCAAGGGTTCACTCCAACTATAGGCTCCGGTGGCTCAATGCGGATGCACCACGCAACGAACTGGAAGATGCTTCGGGCCGCTCACGAAGCTGGACGCAACGAATTCGATTTCGCCCGCCGGCTCAATAAGCCGCAACCTTGGGACCAGTTCCTCAAACAAGATGCGCATTTCCATGTTCGCGAGATGCTGACCTAGGCACACGTGGGCGCCGACGCCGAAAGCGAGATGCCGGTTCGGTTTGCGGTCGATATTGAATGCGAACGGCTCAGGGAAGACTTGCTCGTCACGATTTGCCGAGCCATAGCAGAGCATCAGCCAATCGCCCTTGCGGATTGTCCGACCCCGGACGTTGGTGTCGGCAGTCGCTGTACGCATGAAATGACGCACCGGCGATGCGTAGCGAAGGGTTTCGTCGATAAACTGCGGAATCAGCGAACGATCCGCCTGTAGTCGCGGCAGTAGCTCAGGGAAGCGGCTCAACGCCCACATCGCGACCGATATGGACGACGAAACCGTATCATGTCCTGCTGCGGCGATGATCACGTAGTAGCCAAGACGGGTCGCTTCATCGATAGGCTGTCCATTGACCACCGCGTTGGCCAGCAAGCTTGCGATATCGTTACGGGGGTTCTTCCGGCGGTCTTCGGTCAGGCGGTCGAAATAATCCTTGAAGTCGGCCACAATGGACAGCAGAGCCTTGCCCATCGCACCGCTCGCATCGCCTTGGCGCTGCACTTCGCGCTTGTATTCGGCATCCTCGCTTCCGAACATCTCCTGAGTCAGCGTCAACATGCGCAGGGAATCTTCCTGCGGAACGCCGAGAATATCCATGATCACGTTCAGTGGGAAATGCAATGCAAAGTCATTCGCAAAATCGATCACTTGCCCGCTGTGATGCAACAGCTTCGCGATCGTCATATTTGCCAGCGATCGAATGCGGTTGTCAAGCTTGAGAATGCTGTTCGGCATGAACCACGACTGTGTCAGCGCACGTAGACTCTTGTGCTCGTCGCCGTCGACGTGCACGAGCGATCGGACGATGTTTGGACTACCGGTGGTGGAAATGACATGCTCGATCGACGCTCTTGGCCTGCAGACGACAGAATAGTCGCCGTTGCGGAACAAGACATTGTCTCGTGAGATCATGGAGACGTCGGCGTGTTTCGTGACCACCCAGAACGGATCATGTCCGTCCGCCATTGCGCGCCCAACAGGGTTGTTTGCACGCGCCCAACTATAGGTTTCATGGAGACGATTGAGGTTGGTATAGGACTGCGGATCAACCAGATGGTTTGCTATGTCTTTCGGTAGGTCGTAATTTGGCATGCTCATGATATTGATAGTGTGGTTTGTTGGTGGACGGGCAGCACTGTCTAGGCAAGAGAAGGGCGCCTCTTCCCGCCCCATTCCGCTATTGGGCTCCCCGCGGACTCAATGACTGGTCTCAACGGCGGATTCAACCGGTGGATGCAATAGTTTGCTGTCATCCGATATCTGCAGATCGGTCCCCCGTTGGCGTAGGCACTGCAGCGTTCGCATCGGTAATGTGGGTGAACTGGCGTGACGGACGTCGATATCCGCCCTTCGTATTCCTTCATACTATTCGCGGTCTCCCTGTGTACCCTTAATCTAGGTCAACTCTTCTTGGTTAAGTGATCGCTCAGGTGGTCCTTGAGGGCTACTGTTTGTCGGGCCAGTACGCAACAATCTGAGCCGGCCCCAGAGGAGGCGAAGCTTGAGCAGTTTGTGTTCGTGACCAAGATGCGCTGGCGCATCGAGCGCGACTATTAGGACCTAAAACAGGAGTTCGCGCTCGGTCATTACGAGGGCGCGACTGGCGTGGCTTTCACCACCACGCCAGACTGAGTACCATTGCATATGGGTTTATGCTGGCTCAGCGACTCAGGATGGGATCAGATGCAAACGATAAAAAAGCTTCCTTGAACGTACGCTGCCTGTCCTTCCCCCGGATTACATCCCACGGGGCAGTCCAGCGCGCACAACGCCACGTTCCTGATTTCGTTACCACGTTGCGTATCCTGCTTGGACTACGCCTCATACGTATCCGTCAGCGTAACCCGTCAGAAGTTGGAATTTAGTACGGGACCAACAACACTGTGAGAGATCAGGACGAGGTGAGCGAGATCCCACTGCGACAGTGTGACGGCTTTCCGGATGTCAGAACGAGTAACCTTGATCATGTCAGTAGTGCCAGTCAGCGACGGCTACTTGTGTCGGTTCATCGCAGCTCACCGGAACGATCTGGGCCAGGGGTGCCACCACGTCACGTTGGCCCCACCGAACCCAGACGAAGATGCCAACCCGACACAGGTCTTCATGAGCGAGTCCTGTGACCGAGACGTGTTCACCCGGGCGCAGCGGTGAAGAGGCCATTGCTTTGCGAATGCCGGCCTCGAATGGAAACGAGAGCTGTTCTTCCAGATAGCAGTGCCAGGACGTCGCCCGCTCTTCCTCGGTATAGGCGTCGACGACCACCTCCATCTCGATGCGATGTTCACGTTCCGCGTTGATTTTGGTCCTGGCCATGATGTTGCACGGTGATCGGCATAGATGGGGTTATAGGTCGACGATACGCCGCAGCAGGCCGTAGGAAACGCGCCAGTGTCCTTCGGAGTCTGTCACGGCAATCGAGGCAGTTTTCGAGTTCAGCCTGACGATGGTGCCGACCCGCTCGCTTAGGTGTTTGTCGGTGAAACCAACGGTGTCGCCGACGAAGAACTCTTCGCGTTGTGCGCGCGGTGGCGGTGCCGGTTCGGGATGAATCGGGGCGGCCGCGCTATCGGCAACGATCGCCGCATACGGTAGCGCCCAGCGCCGCCGGCTCACACTGTCCTGAACGATCGCCTGTGCGTGTCGAAGCTCGACGACGGTGCCCTGCGACAGAGGTCCCAGCGGATTGTCGCCGATATAACTGACGGCCATTCCGAGGCGCAGGCGCTGACGTACTTCCAGAATGCGTCGCGGGTCATCGAGCATTTTTCCGATGGCGAGATAAAGGCGATACAGCTCGGCGCTGGGGGCCTGCCGAAGCGAGTCGAGAATGTCCATGAACGTGAAGGCGTTTAACGGGAGAGCGGCAATAGTTCGTGCGCGCGATTGACAGGATACGACGGCAGCTTCTCGAGCGTGTCCTTGAGCCACGCATACGGTTCGAAACCGTTCAGGCGAGCCGTGCCGAGCAGAGAGTACATCGTGGCGGCGGCCTTGGCGCCACGCGGCGAGCCCGCGAATGTCCAATTGGCTCTCCCCAGGGCGATAGGGCGAACTTGACGCTCGAGAGCATTGTTATCAGGCAGCAGGATACCGCTTTCGGTGTAGCGAATGAGTGCCTGCCAGTGACGTAACGCATAGCCGAACGCCTTTGCGAGCGGCGCCTGAACTGGCAAACCGATGACGTTGCCTTCCAGCCATTGCCGGAACCGCGCAAGTATCGGCAGCGCCTCGGCTTGGCGCGCAGCATATTTGAGATCAGGTGTTTGGTCCCGGATGCGCGACTCGATCGCGTACAGGTTGGCAATCCACTGCAGCGCCTGCGCCGCAAGTCCCGGTTTGCTCTGCGCCTTCGCGATCTCGAAGAAGCGTCGGCGGCAATGAGCCCAGCATCCGACCTCGACGAGGTCGCCGGTTTCGTAGAGTGCGCCATGTCCACTGTATGCGTCGGCCTGCAGATAGCCTTTGTACTTTTGCAGGTAGCGCAGCGGATGCGAACCGGAGCGCGACTCAGCGAATTCGAACACGACCGCCGGCGGGTGGTCAACCCAGACACCGTTCTCCTCGCGCTGCCCCGCGCCCAGGTATCCCCATAATCGTGCGGTGCGCGTCGCCGTGCGACCCTTCTCGAGTAACGGCAGCGTTGTGTCGTCCACGTGCATACGGGGTGCCTGCAACTGGTGAGCCCGTAGCGGTGGCAGCAGCACTTCGAGCAGCTCGGCTGCCGCCAGCTTCCATTCACACAGCGTTGCCCGGGGCAGATGTACGCCACGTCGTGCATAGCGCATCTCCTGCCGGTTCAAGGGCAGATGATCGACGTAGGTGTTGACCAGAATGTTAGCCAGCAGGCTCGCGCTTGCGTTGCTCTTCGGCAGCGGCGAAGGTTGGGCGCTTGCGGTCACGATGGTCGACTCACCATCCTTCTTCGCTGCGTACTTGAAGCGGATGTGCTCGATAACGGTGAGCCTCGATGGCTCGTAGTGCAGCGTCTCGCTGCGCTCCTCGCCGATCCGCTCGAGCGAATTAAATGCGGCTTTCTGTTCGCCGTTCAGATCGTATTCAATACGCGTGCGCGGCAAGTCCTTCGGCAGTGCCGGACGCCCTTTGCGGGTGTGGCCCGCGACCGGAACCTCGGCGTGCTCGGGCGGAACGGGTAACTCCGTGGCGGCATCGAACAGTTCCGCCTGGCCCGCCAGCCGCTCGGAACTGACGCCGAAGCGGGCGCGGTTCGCCTGGGCAATCTGGTGCTGCAGCGCTTCCAGCTGCTCCCACAGCACGCACGCCAGCCGGTTCTGCTCGAGCGCGAAGGCTTGCAGCGCATCGGGCTCGACCGGCAATTCCGCGACAGTGATGGCGGTGGGCGGCATGGCTATCATGATGCCCAACTCGCGCGACGTTTACAAGATCGGGGAGCCTTGTATCTGCGCAGGCGGGAGCAAAGTCAACTCACGCGCGTCACCGCGACGGCGCGATGCGGCTCGCGTGCCGGAATCTCAATGCCCTCGAGCCAGGCGTTGAGTTCGGCAAGCGTGAAGCCGCGTTGCGCGAGCGCCAACGGTGACGGAAAGCGGCGCCGTTCAAGGCGCTTGTACCAGAGTGCGAAGCCGGTGCGATCCCAGTATAGACATTTGACTTTCGAGCGATCCCGGCCGACGAACACGAACAGATTGCCCGAGACAGGGTTCTGGGCAAGCAGCGGTTCGACCAGATATGACAGCCCATCAATCGATTTGCGCATATCGACCGGTTCACGACAGATATACGCACGGACATCGGCTGCGATCAGCACCGTGCACCTCCAAGCTGTCCGAGCACGAAGCGCACGATGCGCTCGGCATGAACGCCCGTCAGCTCGACGCGCACACCGGCGAGCGACAACGTCACCCGATCACGTGAAGACGACGAAGCGTCCAATGCCGGTGGCGGCGCCTGAATGGCTGGTGTGGTGTCCGGATGGGAAACGATAAATGCCGCGTCTGGCGTGAGCTCGAGCGGACGCACCTCCGCCCGCGCCTCGCCCGAGAGCTTCTTGCGCCACAGGCTGAAGGTACTGAGGGCCAGCCCGCGCTCACGACAGAAACGTCGCGTGCCGAGTCCACTTGCGGTCCATGCCACGACCATTTCGCGCCAGAATGCCTCGCCTTGCCGGGGGCGTCGCGCACCCGTTGGTACAGCCGTTTCTCCCGATGTGTCGTCCATCACATGGCTCCGTCGTTACGATGGCAACACCTTGGCACCGCACTTACGTGCGTTCAAGACGGGATGCGCTGACGGATACGTTGCGGCAGTGGTGCACCAACGTCATGCGCTCGAAAGTCGAGCCGATGAAGGACGTGGCACGTCTGATTTGCCGGCACTTCGATGGCATCGTCGCCTGGACTCAGACCCGCCAGACCAACGGCTTCATCGAGGCCATCAACGGCTTGTTTCAAGCTGCCAAGCGCAAGGCTCGCGGTTACACGCGCTTCACGACGATGCGCACCATCCTCTTTCTCATCGCCGGCAAGCTGGATTTCTCCAGCTTCAACCCGCATGCCCCGTGAGCCGCGTTACCCACTGCATTTTGAAAAGATGCCAAGTTTCCGAGGATGGCATCGAGGTCCCGCGGGTCGATGAGCAACCTCCGCCCGGGATAAGTGCTTGCGAAAATCGAGCCAGGGGCGGCCTGCTGATCGTCTTCGGACCGTAGCGATAGAGCGAGCTGCCGGGACAATTGACCGCGTCGTCCTGACCACTGAGCTGCAACGTCAGCAATCTTCGAACGGCGACGTAGCGAAAAGTGTTTCGTCGACTGACGGCGACAGAGTAGTCCTGGTCAGTAACAAACCATCGCACCACACACGTTCGACCCGTCCCCACGCACAGGCTGAAGCAGCGTCCGGGAAGAAACCTCGTCCGTGATAGTTGGCGCTCGTGTTGCAGAGCAACGGAATACCCGTCAGCTTTTCGTATTCGACCAGAAGTTGCGCCACCGGATGCTCGGAAGTTCTTGAAATGGTCTGCAATCGGGCAGATCCGTCGAGATGCACGACGGCAGGGATTTTTTCTCGCCATTCCGCGCGCGTCTGATGATCGAACAACATATAGGAATCAGGGCTCCCCGGGCTAAAAATGGTCGGCGCACGATCCTCAAGGCAAATTGGCGCCACGGGACGGAAGTGCTCTCGAAACTTGATGTCGTTGAGATGATCCTTCATTGTGGGCAAAGTCGCGGCGGCCAGAATGCTTCTGCCCCCCAATGCTCGTGGTCCGAGCTCGGCCCGGCCGGCAAGGAAAATGACGGGCTTGCTACTGGCGAGTATGCTGGCGAGTTCTGCAATGGAGCAAGTAGACGCCGTCCATCCGGGCGGTATTTGGCAACCTTTTAAGGCCGGTCCGCTATATACCGACCACTCGAGCGGCACGAAGCCCTTCTCAGCTGCCAGCGCGCAACAAGCGGCGCCAATCGCAGACCCGCTATCGTTGGGAAACGGCGGCACCCAGATTGCGTCGAACAAACCGCTCGCGCGCAGGGCGCTGTTCCATTTGATATTGAGTCCGCATCCGCCAGCGATGCACAAATTTTTCGGGCCCGCAATCGAATGGCGCTGCAGCGCGATACCCATTTCATAAACCAGAAGACGCTCGAGGAATACATGGAACGAGGCGAGTACGTCTTCGGGCGGCTCGGCTTTTAGTCGCAGCGCGCTTGCTTCGAAGAACTCTCCTACAGCCGCTAGTGACGCGTCCGCGCTGTGGATGTTCTCGCGATAAGCTTGCGCACACTCCGTGTCGCCAGCAAAGCGTGCCTGATAAAGCCCGCGAAATACCTCAACGATATCTTCGTCAACGGAGCCCAGCGCGATGTAAGCCATCAGCTTGCCGGCCACACCCAGATCCCACCGGGCGCCGCCCGGCTTCTTATAAGGACCAAAGTGATGACCCGCCGCAGCGTAGATGTGACCTATCACGGGGAACAGGCAGTCAACATGGCGGGCGTGGTGGCGTTCTACATGATAGAGGCGTGGGACGATGCCACCATCCCACACCAAACAGAATGCAGATTGCCCGCTTTGGGCAAAGGGACTGGTGCAGTACGCGGAGGCCACATGGCCTGACACGTGAGGATAGCTTTTATAAGGAAAGGACTGGCCGCCGACAAGCAGTCCGGAGCCGTCGAGCGAAGCGAGAAGATCATCGGCTCGGCGTTCGGCATAAGGGGCCCCTTTCAGGCTGACGGGAATCGACCCACTGAGGACCCGGAACTGCGACTCGACTACTCCGTCCCAGCCGTCGATGACAAAATGGTCAATATCGTGCGCACCGAAACCATGCTCGGCCAATGCGATCGCGATCGCGTCGAGGTCGTCGATCGCCTGATACCGCGGATTGTTGTCTCGCTTTTCCTGCTCCACGCAAAAAACCAGTTTTCCATCCTCGACAAGGGCGATCGCTCCGTCGTGCGTCAGTTTGATCCCACAGATGCGCATAATATCTCCCGGCCTACCGCTGGTAAGTTGGTCCACGCGAAGGCGAAGCCGCGTTTCGAAAACAGGCGAGCAGACAGTCTTCATTCAACGACTGACCGACGCACCTCCACCTCAAACGATCGATCTCAACCAGCTCTTCTTTCAGGATGGTTATGACCGTCTCAGCTCCGGCAATGTGGCCCCATCGCCGGCAATTGGCGTCACGTGCCGATCCGAAAACCAGCTGTCCACCGGGCGCAAGCATCCGTGCTAAATTGCGGACAGCGGCGCGCACCTCGGCGCTGCCGTCGAGGTAATAGAGAACCTCCGCCACCACGACCAGATCGAACTGTTGCTCAGTCGAAAAATGCTGGACATCGGAGACGATCCAATTGATGTGTGGTGGGTCCATCATTCGTTGGCGTGTCCTGGCAATTGCGCGTGGCACGATATCGATCACGGTGAGCCGTTGGCAGTGCGGTGCCAATTTTTCCGTGAAGGCTCCGCCTGCGCATCCGACTTCGAGCGCATTTGTGACGGATCCCTGCGAAAGTGCCATCCGAAGCATTTGCCTGTGGCGCTCGTGCTCAAAGGGATTGCTGTCGAGCCGCCATGGATCGTCTGCGTCCAATTCCCGACGCAGCAATTCGAAGTTCGTTTGATGTGTCAATTCCGCCTACCTTTATGGTGCGCCGCTGCAAGTGTCCGGACCTTGGGCCGGGACTGGTGCTCCGTTGAAAACCGGCGTGTTGGTACAAGAACTGCACGGCGGCCAAACGCTATTGTTTAACGTTCTGGAAAAATAGCTCGCGAGGGCTGTTACCTAGCTTCAGACCTTCTGCAACTCATTGGAGGCGCGTCGTTACCGTGACAACGCCCGTGAGGGATGTAGCCGAACCCGACGCTGTTCCCACAATCCGCGCAGCTCCTTGACGAGGGCTTCACGTCGAGTCTTCTCAGGCGTAAATGAATCGAGAAGATGTCCGAGCACGGCTTCGCCTTCGATCCGCATCAGCAGATCGAACAGCTCATGTGAAATACGCACACTGTCATAGTTGGAGCCGACGGTGCGAATTTCGCACACCGTCTCCTGACGATCCCGCGCTGTGTGAGCGCGGACTCGATAGAGCGATGCATAGGGCGGTAGTGAAACCGCGAGCGCAGTCCAATGTTCCTGCGTTGCGAGCCGCTTTTTGATGAGGAACGGCCCGACCACAAGTCCATCCAGCTCTGTCGTCAGAAACGTGGCAATTGCGTCTGCAACCGAATCTACGATCGGCTCAGAGTTGTTATTAAAGGAAGTATTGAGCAGAATTGGGATTCCTGTCCGCTTCTTGAACGCATTAATAACCTCCCAGTAGGCGGGATTGGTCTTGCGCGATACTGTTTGCAGCCGCGCTGTACCGTCAATGTGCGTGATGGCGCCGAGCAAGGCACGCTTGGAGTCGCGCACGCGAACTACAAAATTCATAAAAGGGAATTCGCGGGTGCCCTCTGGGAGGTCAAAAAATTCGCGCGCATCGTCCTCGAGCACTGATGGCGCGAACGGTCGGTAACCCTCACGCTTTTTGACCATGGCGTTGATCCGGTCCTTGTTTGCCACCGGCCTGGGATCGGCAAGAATGCTGCGGTTGCCAAGCGCGCGTGGCCCGAACTCCGAACGACCCTGCACCCAGCCGATCACGGCGCCATTGGCCATCCAGTCCGCTGCTCTGCCTGCCACGTCATCACTGCGTTCAACGTCGAGGTGTCCGGCCCACGCATTCAATTCTTGCTCCACGACTAGATCGCTCCCAAGCTCGGGCCCCCAATAAACCTGCTGCAATCGCTCACGCGGCGCGGGCCGACCGAAGTCGTTTGACATCATAAGGGCAGCGCCTAATGCGCAACCGGCGTCATGCGCTGCGGGCTGCACGAAGATGTCTTCGAAAAGTCCCGAATACAGCAGCTTACCGTTCATGGTGCAGTTATGAGCTACTCCTCCGGCTATACACAGCCGCTTCATACCGGTGACCTCGCGATGATGGCGGAGAATGTGAAACACGATCCGCTCCAGCGCTTCCTGCAATGAAGCACTCACATCTCGATGCTGCTGTGTGAATGGCATTCCCTTTCGCCGGACCTGGATGCTGCGGAGCAACGTCGGACCGATGCGGTCCAGGTAGACGCGGTACTCACCGTCGGCGGACAGTTGATAGAATTGCTCGAAGAGCCCGCGATAGGGAGCGGGATCCCCATAAGGTGCAAGCCCCATGACCTTGTATTCGTCGAACAAGCCGTAACCGAGATACCGGATTGTTTCGAGATAAAACAGCCCTAGAGAATTATGCTCTGCGAAAGTCGCGAGTTGCGTAATTTCGGTTCCAGATCCGAGCGCCAACAGCCCCGAGAGGAAATCACCGCCGCCATCGACCGCCAGGATCAGACTTTGCTCGAATCCAGACATCGCAAACGCGCTCACGGCGTGCGCCAGATGGTGACTCACGAATGAGACTCGCGAAGGATCGACCTCGGTACCGAATTCCTGCATTAGTAAGTTACGCAGAAACAGCTTGGCATCCACCGGAATGGAGATGTTCGGCTGGGACAGGAACAGGCGTTCGAGCATGACGTTGCAATAGGCCTCGGTAGCGTAAAACGCGATGCGGTCGATATCGCTGAGCTGAATCCCTGCGGATGCGAGGCAGTATTGAATTGAACTGCTCGGGAACTTGTTAGAGTGCTTGATCCGGTTGAGGCGCTCCTCTTCGACGGCCGCTATTACGCGTCCGTCCCGGACAAGCACCGCAGCGCCGTCGTGCAGAAATGTGTTCGGCAGTTCAAGTGGGTTTTCATGAACTTTGTCTAGCCCGCCGCTCACTCCTAAGCACAGCATGTTTCTCTCCTTCATCGTGGTAGGAAGCCCCTATTGGCAAGACTCGAACCCCTACCACATAGGTAAGGTAGGGTATCGCTCGCCGCTGCGAACACCGGTCAGACGTCACCAGCCCCAAAGAATCTCGCGTAGGGTCCGTCTGCAAAATGGCGCCGCAATTCATGAAAATTCTGTACCGTTTGGTCCAGGGTCGCGTTTCTTGGCGACGAAGGATGGCGCGACCAGAAAGCTGAAGCGCTGGAACCCCGAGGAAATCCCCAATCGTTGCCAAACATGCGGCGGGTTCGCGAGGATGGCTCCCGATGCATGTGATTGATCGACAACTGCTGCAACGTCATTTCCTCGGCTTCGCTCAGTTCTACGACACACTTCATCCACTACCCGGCACCACGAAGGTGCCAGCAGGTTTGCGAAATTCAATCGAATTTACCAAGAACACTATCCTCCATGCCGTACAATTCGTAAAATCGTTTGTCTTGATGGAACACATCCACACTATGGATAAGTTGGGATCATGCGTTTCAAGGGCCTCGATCTAAATCTCCTCGTCGCGCTCGATGCGCTGATGACCGAGCGTAATCTCACCGCGGCGGCACGCAGCATCAACCTGAGCCAGCCGGCCATGAGCGCGGCCGTCGCCCGGCTACGCGCCTATTTCTGCGATGAACTATTTACGATGAGGGGCCGGGAACTTGTCCCAACACCGCGTGCAGAAGGGCTCGCTGCTCCAGTCCGGGAGGCTCTGGTGCACATCCAGCTCTCCGTTATTTCCCAGGACGTGTTCAACCCAGCCAAATCGGATCGCCGCTTCAGGATCATTCTTTCCGATTTCATGGCAGTCGTATTTTTTCGAAAGATCGTGGAGCGTATTGCACGGGAAGCTCCCGCCGTCAGCTTCGAATTGCTGCCACTTGCCGATGACCCCGATGAGGTTCTCCGGCGCGGCGAAGCTGATTTTCTTATCTTGCCGGAATTGTTCATGTCGAGCGCGCACCCTAAAGCGAAGCTGTTCGAGGAGACGCTCGTGTGCGTAGGCTGCCGCGCGAACAAGCAGCTATCAGGGCAGCTTACATTCGAGAGATACATGTCGATGGGGCACGTTGTGGTCAAGTTCGGGCGTACGCGGCGGCCCTCCATCGAGGAATGGTATTTGCTTGAGCACGGTCTCAAGAGACGGGACGAGGTCATCGTGCCGAGCTTTAGCATGATCGCGCCTATGCTATTAAACACTGACCGTATAGGGACGATGCCCCTAAGGCTGGTCAAGCATTTCGAAAAAACGACGCCTCTGCGGATCGTCGAACTTCCGCTGCCGCTTCCCGCATTCACCGAGGCCGTCCAATGGTCTGCCCTTCACAACAGTGATCCGGCAAGCAATTGGATGCGGGAGATAATATTGCAGGAGGCGTCACGCATGATTCCTCCGCCTAAGACCACGCGAAGACCAATCCAGCCAAGTTAGGAAATGGGATCTTTCAGCAAGGTTTTTGCGGCATGGATTTGTGGGGTTTCGAGGGTTTTGTGGCGATATAACGTGTATCGCCACACCAGGCCTCATTCGGCGCGGTGACGGCAAACGCCTGATCGAGCAGGTTCGGCGCGACCGGCAAGCCGTGTGTCAATCTGGTTGTTGCCTTGAATTTGCGTTTCCGGTTGCAACGCAACCCCTGCTTGCGACGCGGTCTCTTTATCGGATGTACGCCGAATTGTCGGCACCGCTGGGCTACCGGTTTACACGGCTCGCTGAAAAAAACGTCCACGGCATGAAGTGGAAAAAATTCCCCTACAAGCACGTGTGCGAGCGCGAGGCGTTGATTATCTGCAAGGCTTCAAACTGCGGCGATTGTGCCGATTGCGCGGATTGCTTCGGGCCAGAATGAAGATCTGGCTGTCTAGGTAGCCCAGCGTGCGCGCCCGCGCGAACTGTGCGGTGAGCGTCAGCTTTGACTACTGAAACGATCGCCATGAACTGCAATGGAGTTCTGCCATAGCCATGCCCGGGACTATTGTCAATCTGTCAGTTGATCTTCGGGCGGCGATTATCGGGACCCGGACTGTGCGAGCAAGGCTTCCACGACGTCCAAGCCTATGCAATCGATCGGGTCCAGCCAGCGCAGCTTGGCGATCAGCTTCAGTGCAACGGCGCGCTCACCGCGCCGCACGCTGATGAACGCGAGCGCCTTCAGTGTGAAGAGCCAGAAGCGGCCCGGACCAGGAATGGTGAAGTCGATGTCGCCCGGCTGTACCGCACACCAGTCGCTGTCGAGCGACGCTTGCCGGGCGGCGACCGCCAAAGCCTTGGTCGCGACCTCCTGCGCCTCGCCAAGTTCACCCCGGTTCGCATGGAACTTATACAGCAGATAGTAGGGTGGCAGGCAGCGCGGGTACGACAGGACCGCAGTCCACAACGCGGCGGCCACATCGTCATTGCTGCCGCCGCGGGTTGTCTCGATCAGCTGTCGCACGGGGGAGGGAACGTTGCCGCCGAAGAGATCGGTCGATTCGATACCAGTAATGAGATTCATCAATTTGCTCCGATATGGTGAGGCGTCCGGCCGCTTTTGCGGCGCTCGGAGGCCGATGTGACGATGGATGTGTTTGTCTACCCGAACTTGAACTGGATGCCATGCCCGCCGCGCGGATACTCCCATTCGAGGTTGTGATGGTCCGTGCACAGAATGCGGCAACTACCGCATTCCAGGCAGCCGTCGGTAATCAGCGTGACCGAGCCGTTGCTCTCCTTCCCGATAACAGGAGGCCGGGGACACGAACGTGCAGCTTTTTTCGGCACAGTCGTTGGTGCAGACTTCAACGTTTTTGATGTGGACGTGCGGCCGCCTGACGTCCACGCGGTAGCGGTTCTGAAACCGCTTTTCCTCGATATTGACAGTGACCGTTTTCATCGGAAGGCTCTCCAGAATTTGTATGCGTCGCCGACCAGCCCGGTCAGCGAGCGATTTTTGCGGAAACTGGCCATGACCTCGTGCTTTTTGGTCTTCTTGTCGACGCCTTCTACCGTAATCACGGTGCGGGCCGCTTGAGCGACGAGATCAGGGTATGTTGTAAAGAACTGTAGATTGCGGTGCGAAATTTCTGGCATGTCGCGGTACTTGTGCAAATCCTTCATCACGAAGCTCTTGTCGAGCGTGGCCTTGTACACCGACAGCAGGTTAGCGCGCTAGCCGCAGCAGCCGACTGCTTTTGCGGCTATCGCCGTCTCGGCGGCGAGGCGTCCTCCGCAAAGACTTCACCGTGTTCGCGGTCGCATTGCACGCCGATGACCTGGTCCCCGTCCATAATCAGGTGATTCACGGTGGTCTCGCAGATCAGCAATGCACCGGCCTCGCGCACTTTCGATGAGAACCACTTGTCGAACTGCGCGCGGATGATCGTATAGCGGTTATACGGCGGCTTGTTGTAGTCGTCGCTGCGTGCGTGTGTGCCCACGAACGAAGTATCGTCGAGCATCCACATGCGCTGCTCGATGTTGTGGCGTTCGAGTGGCGCGTGGTCACGAAAGTCCGGAATGATCTGTTCCAGCGCGTCGGCGTAGAGGATTGCGCCTTGAACGTTCTTGCCGCCGGGATATTCGCCGCGCTCGATCTGAAGCACCTTCAGTCCGCAACTGGCCATAACGTAGGCTGCAGCGTTGCCGGACGGTCCGGCGCCCACGACGATCGCATCGAATTGCGAGGGGTCTCTCATCTAACTCTCCTTATGTGCCGGATTTGCCGCAGCGCCAGGTGGTCCCTACAGGCATGCGTCAACGCCGGCAGCAGTTGCAGTGCGTCCCCGACAATGCTGTAGTGCGCGTAGTCGAAAATCGGTGCGTTCTGGTCGGTGTTGATTGCGACGATTACGTCCGAGCTTTCCATACCGACGCGATGCTGGATCGCGCCGGAGATGCCGGCTGCGATGTAGAGTTTCGGCCGCACGGTTTTTCCAGTCAGCCCGACCTGCCGGTCGGCCTCGACCCACCCCGCCTGCACGCACGGGCGGGTTGCGCCAACTTCGCCACCGAGTACCCGCGCCAGATCGAATACGAGCTTGAAAGTTCTCCGGATTCTTCAGTCCTTTGCCGCTGCTAACGATCATGTCCGCGTAGGGGAGGTTGATCTGATTGCTTTTCGCATCGGCGATGAAGTCGAGCAATTTGGTCACAATGTCGGCCTCGATGATCCCAAGCGCCTCCTGCGCGATCTCTCCACGGCGGCCTTTCTGCGCCTGCGGCATCGCCATGACCCGTGGGCGCACCGTCGCCATCTGCGGGCGGTATGCGAGCGCCATGATCGTACAGAGCAGCGAGCCGCCGAAAGTCGGCCGCATGGCCGCCAGTGCGCGCGAGGCCGGGTCAATGTTCAACTCAGTGCAGTCGGCGGTGAGGCCGGTCAAGAGCGTCGTTGCGACAGATCCGGCGAGATCCCGGCCCATCGAGGTTGCACCGTGCAGCAGAATCTCGGGGCGGTACTTGTTGACCAGGTCGGTCAGCCCCTTCGTGAACGGTCCGTTGCGATAGCCGAGCAACACAGGGTCGTGAATCACATACGCTTTGTCCGCGCCGAAACTGAACGCCTCACTGGCAAACTGCTCAAGCGGCTCGTCGGTGCCGCCGAGCACGGCCACAGCGACACGATTGCCGAGTTTGTCGGCGAGCTTGCGCGCCTCACCGAGCAACTCCCACGACACGCTATGCACGTGGCCGCGGTCGTGCTCGAGAAAGACCCAGACGCCCTGGTAGGCTTTCAGATGTTCGGGCAGATCGAGGTTACGGCCCGCGGCCCGTTTGACCGGCGCGGCCGGCTCCTTTTCCGAGGCAACGGGCGAGTTCATAAGGCCCTCTCCATCAACAGGTCCGCCTCCGATGTCGGATGGCGAGCGAATAACTTGTGCACGAGTTTCAGCGACACGTCGCGCAGGCTGGACGCGTCCAATTCGAGCATCTCGGCCTTTTCGTCGCGCGGCGTCGGCGCGAACACTTTGCTGACCACGGTAGGTGAACCTTTCAGCCCGATCTTGCTCACGTCCTCAATGCCGGCCCGCTCGCGATTCCATTTGCGCACCGGGAATCCTGCCGCATGGATCATCGCGGGCAGTGTCGCGAAGCGCAGCTCGTTCGTATTCTCGAGCATCGTCACGAGACAGGGCAGTGCGGTTTTGAATACTTGCACACCGCCTTCGGCGCGGCGCTCGACTACGATCGTGCGCGCGTCGAGGTCAGTCTCGACGATCCGGGATACATACGTGAGCAACTGGACGCCCAATCGCCTCGCGATGCCGGGGCCGACCTGGGCAGTGTGGCCATCGATGGTCTGCTTGCCGGTGAAGATGATGTCCACTGCCTGTGCATTTGCAATCTGCCGGATTGCAGAGGCGAGTGCATACGATGTCGCGAGCGTGTCTGCGCCAGCGAAAGCGCGATCGGTGACGAGTACGGCGTCGTCCGCGCCGTAGCTGATGCATTTGTGCAGCGCGTCCTCGGCCTGCGGCGGTCCCATGGAGAGTATCGTGACCGTTCCGCCGAAGCGGTCCTTTAGCCGCAACGCTTCCTCCAGCGAGAACAGGTCGTACGGGTTCACGATCGCCGGAACACCTTGACGCATGATGGTGTTCGTGACCGGGTGAACCCGGATCTGCGCGGAATCCGGGACCTGCTTGATGCAGACGACAATATGCATTGAGGTACTCCAGGTCAGGCGCCGCCGCGTGCCGACAGCGACGCACGCAGCTCGTCAACTGGGACGAGCCGCCGCCCGTCCGCTTCCAAAAAAACTTTGAAGACCTTTTGCTCCGCGGGCGTGGATACAACGAAGTCGTTGTAGGCCTTCTGCAGTAAGCATCGATAGACGGCGAGCACGGCCGTCGCGTTATTACGCGGCAGTTCTTTCTGTTGCTCGATGTACTGAAAGAAGCGCTTGAGGATGTGCAGGCGGCTCACGTTCACCACCTTCTCGTCGAATGCGATGTCGAAGAATCGCAGGAAATCCTCGGCCGACGACAGGTGACGCAGTTGTTCGATAACTTCTTGCATGTCGTTACTTCTATTGCACAAGTTTGGCCGCCATAACCACACTCACGACACCTTCACCCGCGTGCTGTGGGCTTGGGTCAGGAAGTGGCGCAAATCGCTTGCATTCGGCGCCTGCTTGTGCTGCGCGACGAAAGAGCGGATGCGCGCAAGCAGGAGCGGGATGAGCCGCTCCGACACCCTCACGCCTAGGGCGTCGTAGGCCTCACGCACACTTTGAGATCCAGAATGTTTCCCGAGTATCGTCGACCGTTGCCGGCCGAGCTCTGCCGGATCGAATCCCTCGTAGGTCGTGGGGTGCTTCGCGAGGCCGTCGGTGTGAATGCCCGACTCGTGAGTAAAGATGCTCCTACCGATGATGCTCTTGTTGAAGCAAACTGCGCGGCCTGAGGCTTGTTCGACAAGCGACGAAATGTCGGGCAGCGCTCTGGTGTCGACGCCAGTGTCTCGTCGCAGCAGGTGCCGCGCGCCCATCACGACTTCTTCCAGCGCTGCATTGCCGGCGCGCTCACCCAACCCGTTGACGGTGGTGCTCGCATGGGTCGCGCCGGCCCCAAGGGCGGCCAGTGTGTTGGCTGTGGCGAGTCCGAGGTCGTCGTGCGCATGGATTTCGATCTCCAGATCGACGGCGACGCGCAGCGCTGCAATGGCGTAGAAGGTCTTAAAGGGGTCCAGGATACCGACAGTGTCGGCAAAGCGCACGCGCTGGGCCCCGTGCTGCTGCGCGCATTGAGCCACTTCTATGAGAAATGAGGGATCCGCGCGCGAGGCGTCTTCCATGCCGAGGGAAATCTTGGGATGGTTTTTCGCTGCCTCGTCGACGACGCGTGCGATCTGCGCCAGTACCCAACTGCGCGACTGCCGCAGCTTGTGTTGCAAATGAATATCCGAAACGGGAACCGAGAGATGAACGATATCGGCATCGCAGCGCAATGCCGCGGTGAGATCCTCGTTGGTGAGGCGCCCCCAAACCATCAGGCGGGCGTCGAGGTTCAGGTCGACGATTGCAGCGATGCACGCCATTTCGTCTTCGCCCATGGCAGGAATTCCGATTTCGAGTTCGGCCACGCCGGCTTGCGACAGTGCGGCGGCGATTGCGCATTTTTCCTCGGTGCGAAACGCGACGCCGGCGGTCTGCTCGCCGTCACGAAGTGTCGTGTCATTGATGATCGGATTGAGCATGTCAGGCCTCTTGAGTTGTCGGCGATGGATCGCAAGCGTTGTGCCAAGCGAGCATCTACAGTCGGAGCACAATTTGCGGGATGTTGACTGGCACAATGTTGGGTTATGGCGGTGCATTGTCCGATTGTTCGTGTCGCGAATGTTACGTTCCGGACAATGCGGCCGCGCTGGAGGTGGCTCGATCGGTTCCATCCGCTAGCGGACAGAATGTCGAACTGATGTCGGTGGCGTCCCGCAGCGTTTTCGGAATTTCTGGTAGCTCGGCATCCCGAGAAGCGTCGCCGACAAGCGGGTCTGGCAATTCCAGCTTCTCGTCGATGCCCGTAAGACCCGCCGCGATCAGGGCCGCAAAAGCGAGATACGGGTTCAGATCCGCACCGCCAATGCGGCACTCCACGCGGACGGCGTCCGAGCCTTCGCCGTAAAGGCGTAAACCAACCGTCCGATTGTCTTGGCTCCATGCGACCTTGGTCGGCGCGAACGTACCGATCTGGAATCGCTTGTAGGAGTTGATGTGGGGCGCTAGAAAGAGGGTGATGTCCTTCGAATATTTCAGCAGGCCCCCAAGGTAATGGTGCATCAGATTGAGACGTTTATATGCGGATGCGGTACGTACGCTTTGCCGCGCGGCAACGTTTCACAGGGGAATCTTCCTGTCCGTGCAAAATCTGGCGGCGGGCGAGTGCCGAGCCGCTTGCGGTAAGGCTCAGTAGCTCCCAGCTTTCACGGAGTCGACGGATGCACAAATCGTTAGTCGGTAAGGGATTTTAGAAACCAACTGCTAGATTCTCAAAGGAAAGCACGATCGTCTCTAGATGCTCTGGGAGTGCAGTGGAAGTAAGCCCGCTGGAGTACTATGGGTTTTCCAGACACATTTCTCCGAAGGAGCACGCAAAATGGGTGCGACTGACACGGCCCTCCCATAGCATCTAAGATAAGTGGCGTGCACGATCACTCGTCGCTACAAACGCCGTCATATGCAACCACCAACGTCGAAGAACCGCGCGTAAGATCCACTCTGCGAAGCGCCATCGCAATTACCGAAAATTCTGTAGCGTTCGGTCCCTCCTTCGGGTTTCCGGTGGCGGCCTGTTTCCACCCCCGTGTGGTACGTTGGCAGCAGCGCTCCGTGACAGCCAATCGCTATTGCTCAATCTACATAGAAAGATGCGATTATCAGGGCAGTCCACCACGGCACTGTCGCTGTCAATGCGAGCTGCGCGAGACCCCGCTAGAACCGATAAGGCGAGAAATAGCGAGCCCAGATTCAGTCCGATCACGTCGAGCGTAAGGTAGCGATCGAGACAGGGCAGCAGGCGCAGCGAAAGCAACGTGTCCCGATACGTACTGCGCGCCCAGCGCAGTTGTTGGCGCAGATACGCCCCCAGTCTGTCCGGAACGACTGTCGCCGCAATGGCGTCCGGAACGTACTCGGTCCGAAAACCTGCCGTCAGCATGAGAATCGTTAGATGACGGTCCTCGCCGAAGTCGCTCGGTTTCCCGCGAAAAAGTTGCGTCTCGTACTGATCTAGCAGCAAAAGGAGCGCGGACCGGCGGTACATAGCACATGGATCGCAGCAGCACGTAACGGCACCGAAGCGAGCCTGTGCCGCGCGCTCTTCGTTGCAAGCCAGCCAGTACTCCATATCGATCAACCCGGTCAACCAGGTGTCGCTCCGGTTGCTGGCGGTCAACTGACCCATGGCCGCGCCGATCGCTGGATTTTGCATTTTCAATGCAAGCTTCGTGACCACGTCTGAGCCGATTATCGTGTCCGAGTCGACGTTAAGTACCAAATCTCCAAACGAGCGGCGTATCGCGGCGATCTGTGCCTTGCGCTTTCCCATATTTTGGGGACGCGTAATGAAGTTGAATCTGGGGTCGCACGTGTAGGCATCGTATACCGGCCTCACGGCGTCCAGATTTGCAGAACCATCATCAACCACATAGACCCGCAGTTTTCCGGCGTAGTCCTGGTTTGCAATGGACTCCAGGCATGCCGAGAGCGTGCGTGGGTCCTCATTGAAGCAGGGAACGATGACATCCACGCCCGGCAGAGTGTCGGAGTCGATCAGGCCGTCCGACAGCGATGACACGTTTGTCGGCTGAGCATAAAGCGCCTGCGTGCTTTTATAGACTGTCGAGGGCAGCGCATAAAACGAGACGGCGACAGTGCTAGTTGCGGCAAGCATGTTCATAGGGTATCTGGTTCGTCCGGTGAGGTCGAGGAAGCGATCGGATTGCAAACCCCCGGTCATGCAATGCTGGAATCATGAGGGAAAGCGCCATGAGGGTCTGCTCGCGCAGACCAGCGTGAGTGCATCGTCCCAACTCATCGGGAGGGCATCCGTCGTGCAAGAGCACAATTGCGCCAGGCCGGACAGAGGCCAGCACTGCGCTGACAATCGCGTCCACGCCGGGACGAGACCAGTCTCGCGGGTCTACCGACCAGTGGAGGGGCGCCAGACCAGCGCTCGCTGACGTAGTGAGCACTGCTTCGCGGTCCACATGCCATACGGGGCACGCATATACCGCAGCGAAGCATGCGAGCTCGCCATCCTGATGACCCTGCTTGCCGTTAGTATTTCCTGTTGTACTTCGGTGGGTTCGCATCTGGACAGGTCCGGATGAGTCATCGTGTGGTTTGCGACCTCGTGCCCTTCTGCGATCATCCGTCGGATCAGCTTCGGCTGATCCGCTGCGTACGCGCCGATAACGCAGAAAGTCGCTGGCACCCGGTGTTCCGCCAGCACATTGAGGACGTCCGGTGTGCAAAATGGATTAGGGCCGTCGTCAAACGTCAAATAAACGCTGCGACGTCCGGTGGTGTCAGCGCACTCGCTGAGCGCTTCCGATAAGCAGTGCCTCACAGCTCTGGCCCGTTCCGGTCAATTATCGTTCCGGTCGGCCAATCGCTCATTGACCGTCCAATCGGTAAAACGACAATGAGTACGTCCTCGATGCGCGTGGGCGGCGTGTCGAGATGCACTTCTCGAAGGGTCGACCTCACGCGAACTCCAGACACAATAGTCGCCAGACCGGGGCGGCCGAGCAGCCTTGCAATATGTTGCCGCAACGCGAGTCGAACCGTGCCGAAGCCGAATGGAACGCCAAGTTCCTGCAACACGGGATACATCACGCGCATTAAATGAGGGATTCCGAGTCCCTCAAGATCCGGACGTACCGCGTACAATCCTAGTTCGGCCACTAGTAGATCGACTGCGCCAACCTTGATGAAACGACGCAGTGCGCCGATATGAGCCGCTACGCCGCGCGCGTCGTAGCCGATTGCACGGACCTCTGGCCTCGCACCAGCCCAACTGTGATTGCCTTCGAATGGTTTTGCATTAAACGCCCCGGTCGGTCCGTAGGTCTTTCGGAAGAACTCGGACAGTTCGATGTGGTCGGCGAGTTGCAACTCATTTTCCCAAACCAGCCTCCACCGCACCTGAGAGCGCATGGAGAGAGGTCCTCTAGCTGTGGACACGGCCAAATTCACGACTGCCTCCTATGCGCCGTCCGGCCTTTGAGGGTGGACCTGACGCGCGCGAAGGACTTGCTGAGAAAGCGGTTCGATTTCAAGAAATCATCTGCACTCTGGAACAGTTCTGGGATGAAGCCCGAAGAAAAGAGCATTTCCGTCAACGCTTCACGGACCGATCGAACCTCATCGACGATGGAGAGTACATCAAGTGCGCGTGCCTTTCGTACCGGATCTACCAAAGACTTCCTCCGCATCTTCCGCACGATCTGACCGCGATTGACACGAGATCCATTTGGCCGGGTCGCTGAAGCATTTGGCACCTGCAATCGGCTGCTCCCGATTCGTCGCGAAGCCAAGGCGAAGTCGAGGGTTGCCTCAACTGTACGAAGGTAAGCGGCCGATATAGAAAGGGTTTGGAGAACTTTGCGAAGGGTTGCCGGTAGTAAGCGCCTACGCGACCTGCCAGACGCTTGTCGCGTCGTGTCGGCGCGATCCAGCTCGCCCATGCCGCCGAAGGCCGTGGCCGCATTGGACATGTGCCTCGGTGGATGCTCGACGTACACCTGAGGATTTTTCTCGAAGTCAGGGCAAAGATCGACAACCATCTTGATATGCCTAAATTCTGTTTCTCCGGCCCGACGTTTTGTTAGAGCATTCATGAGAGCGTCCACGAGAAATTGACTTGAAATTTGGTGCCGTATCCGCCGAGAAAGTTCAGCGAGTTCGGCATCGGCGTTTCCTTCGTGCAGGTGATGAAGCGTCGCCAGTGGTGCTTCATGTTCCCACCGTTATGGCCGCCCGTCGGGCCGTACACGCCGCTGTTGCGCCATGCGTGAGCCAGTCACATACCGACTGCCCGCTCACGCGGAGTTGCTCGGCGGTGAGCTTACGCTTGGTCCTGTGTCCGAGCAGCGACAGGGCCGCCGCTCGCGTGCGCGTGTCCCGATGCATGTGATTGATCGACAACTGCTGCAACGTCATTTCCTCGGCTTCGCTCAGTTCTACGACACACTTCATCCGCTTCCCCCGGCACCACGAAGGCGCCAGCAGGTTTCCGAAATTGAAATGGATTTACCAAGAACACTATCCTCCATGCCGTACAATTCGTAAAATCGATTGTTTTGATGGAACACATCTACATTATGGATAACTTGGGATCATGCGTTTCAAGGGCCTCGATCTAAATCTCCTCGTCGCGCTCGATGCGCTGATGACCGAGCGTAATCTCACCGCGGCGGCACGCAGCATCAACCTGAGCCAGCCGGCCATGAGCGCGGCTGTCGCCCGGCTACGCGCCTATTTTTGCGATGAACTATTTACGATGAGGGGCCGGGAATTTGTCCCAACACCGCGTGCAGAAGGGCTCGCTGCTCCAATCCGGGAGGCTTTGGTGCACATCCAGCTCTCCGTTATTTCCCGGGACGTCTTCAACCCAGCCAAATCGGATCGTCGCTTCAGGATCATCCTTTCCGATTTCATGGCAGTCGTATTTTTTCGAAAGATCGTGGAGCGTATTGCACGGGAAGCTCCCGCCGTCGGCTTCGAATTGCTGCCACTTGCCGATGACCCCGATGAGGTTCTCCGGCGCGGCGAAGCCGATTTTCTTATCTTGCCGGAATTGTTCATGTCGAGCGCGCACCCTAAAGCGAAGCTGTTCGAGGAGACGCTCGTGTGCGTAGGCTGCCGCACGAACAAGCAGCTATCAGGGCAGCTCACATTCGAGAGATACATGTCGATGGGGCACGTTGTGGTCAAGTTCGGGCGTACGCGGCAGCCCTCCATCGAGGAATGGTTTTTGCTTGAGCACGGTCTCAAGAGACGGGACGAGGTCATCGTGCAGAGCTTTAGCATGATCCCGCCCATGCTATTAAACACTGACCGTATAGGGACGATGCCCTTAAGGCTGGTCAAGCATTTCGAAAAAACGATGCCTCTGCGGATCGTCGAACTTCCGTTGCCATTTCCCGCATTCACCGAGGCCGTCCAATGGTCTGCCCTTCACAACAGTGATCCGGCAAGCAATTGGATGCGGGAGATAATATTGCAGGAGGCGTCACGCATGGTTCCTCCGCGTGAGACCACGCGAAGACCAATCCACCCAAGTTAGGAAATGGGATCTTTCAGCAAGGTTTTTGCCGCATGGATTTGTGGGGTTTCGAGGGCTTTGTGGCGATATAACGTATATCGCCACACCAGGCCTGATTCGGCACGGTGACGGCAAACGCCTGATCGAGCAGGTTCGGCGCGACCGGCAAGCCGTGTGTCAATCTGGTTGTTGCCTTGAATTTGCGTTTCTGGTTGCAACGCAACCCCTGCTTGCGACGCAGTCTCTTTATCGGATGTACGCCGACGTGCAAGCCATGCCCTCCGAGGTGCCTTGCAAGCGTTCGGCCCCATAACTCTCGCGGGAGCGCTGATGTGCGGCAGTATCTCCACCTCAAGCCGGGCCCCTGCTGCGCGCGGTGACGCCGCCATTGCTCTATCCACGAATCAAAGACATAGTGCGGGTAGATAGTCGATCCTGCAAAATTCAGTTTGCGGTAGCGAGCCAAGCCAAGGGTGCGCCGTCGGCGAACACGAATCAGCCCATCGAAAGCGGTTGTGCCGAGCAAGCGCTCGGCTGCAGCGTGCCATTGGCGAGCCAATGCAGCACCGCGAGGATAAAAAATACAGGCCCCAGGCCCAGAGGGACGATGGCGCGCAGCAACCAGCGCAGGTTGTAACCGGCAGCACACAGTACCGCGTGTACCGCACCGCCGGTTTGCCTTTTGAGCCGGCAACGCCGCATGCCGTGGTCGTCCTTCATATGGCCGATGACCGGTTCGATCGCGTGCCGTCGCTTGAGCCAACGTCGCTGCGTGCTGGTTAGGGTCTTCCGTTTGCCGCGATGAATCAGTTGTACTGATGACACTTCGGCATTGACGCCCCGAACCCCGAGATCGATCGGCACGGCCTTCGGGTGCGGCGTACCCGGGCAGATCCTCCAACAGAATGGTGTCACGGATCGCCGTATAGGAGCCATTTGATGATCGGCGCATAGGCGCCACCTGCGCTGTGTAGCAGAACGCAGTTCGAACTTTCCCAACTGGGTACGCTTCGCCCTTTTCTGAGCGGAGCGCCCATGGTCAACCGGAAATTCGTTAGGCACGCCTGGAAATTAGGTTCAGAGGCGACACGGTGAGTGCCCCATACACGGTTTCTAGCGTAAAGAGTCGCGATGCGACCTTTGTTGAAGCGCACCTAATTTCGGTGTACTCCTACCGATGCTTGCATTGGTTCATGGAGGACATCATGACTGTCAGCAAATTGGCGGCGCACTCATCGCGCTGTAGTAGAACGGTCGGGAGCCCCGTAGACGCCATCGTTTCCAAATACGTTGATCACCTGCGCGCCCTACGATATGCGGACGAAACGATTCAACACTATCTGGCCTCGTTGCGTCACTTTACGCGTCGGCTGAACAAGCGGTTGACCCTTGTCGATATCGATGATGCTCTCGTGACGGAGTTTGTCGATGTTCATTTGCCGCATTGCAGATGTCCGCGACCGTGCATGCGCCACGTCAACACGGTACGCGCGGCTCTCCGACATCTTCTGTCCGTTCTCAAGGAGGAAGAGTTGTGCAGCACCGGACGACCTCAGTTGCCTACGCCGGTCGACATCGAACTGGACCTGTTCAGGCATTATCTGGTCGATAGTTGCGGTTATGTGCGGACTACTTGCCGCAACCGTCTTTGGCGTATTCGCCACTTCCTCAACTCCTTCTTCGGTCAGGGACCCGTGTCTGCCGGTCAGCTAACTCCAATGGATATTGAGGACTTCACCGCACGCTGTTTCAAAGGCCGGAGTCACGGGACACGTCGTAGCTACTGTGTTGATCTCGCAAGTTATCTGCGCTTTCGAGGCTTGCACGGGGATGACACTCGTGCTCTCCTCGCCGCGATCCCGAAGATGGCGCCACCGATGCCGGCACCTCGGCTGATTGCGATGGCCGACAGGGAGTTAGATCTCTTTTTCGCAGCGTTCGATTTGACCAAACCGATTGGCATGCGCGATTTCGCAATTGCACGGTGCATGGCCGATTTGGCGCTACGTCGCATGGAAGTCGTGCGACTGCAGTTGGGATCATTTGATTGGCAGAGTGGAACGGTGACGCTAACTCATAACAAGAGCGGACGAGAACGCAAGCTACCGCTGCCCGTACAAACGGCCCGCGCACTTGTCCGCTATTTAAAGTAGGACGTCCCGATACGAGTAATCGTGCCGTCTTTGTCCGGCAAATCGCGCCGTATGACAAGCCGATCGACGCCGTTGCCATCAATCACCTCATCAGAGGGGCCTTTGTACGTGCGGGCCTCGACGAGCTATTTCATGGCGTTCACGTGTTGCGACGCACCGCAGCAACCCGCCTCATTCAAGGTGGGGCGTCGCTAAAAGAAGTTGCCGATGTACTGGGGCACAGGCATCTCAACACGACGACGCTTTACACCAGGGTTGATCTTGATCGTCTACGCAAGGTAGCGCAACCATGGCCGGAGCGTCGGTCATGAATGCGCCCCGACTTTGGACCGAGCGCATCGAAGACTACCTTGCATATCGGCGCAACGCTGGATTTAATGTCGTGGGCGACGCGTACAGACTGCGGCAATTCGGCCGGTTCGCTGATCAACAGATGCCCCCGCAGTCACACCTTGTCGTCGAACTAGCCGTGGCATGGGCTCATTCGACGAAACGCGATCAATACTTCACGTGGGCTCGCCGTCTCGAGCTGCTGCGGGGATTTGCGCGGTACTGGCAGCGTTTCGATCCAGTGACCGAGGTGCCGCCAGGAAGGTTGCTCGGCAGAGCCTATCGGCGATTGACCCCACATATTTTCACTCAACAGGAAGTATCGATGTTGATGGCAGCTACCAACGGCCTTCAGCCTCGTGATGGCCTGCGTCCTGCGACCTGCAAGACCATGATCGGGCTGCTCGCAGCGGGTGGACTACGCCCGATAGAGGCCACTCGCCTGACTCGTAACGACGTCGACCTTGATCACGGACTGCTGCTGGTCCAGGAAGCAAAAGGGCATCGAAGCCGCTTGATTCCATTGCATCCGAGCACCACAGGGGCATTACGTACGTACGCTCAACAGCGTGATCGCCTCGTCCGCCAGCCAAGCAGCGTCCGGTTTTTTCTGCTCGACAAAGGTAAGCCAGCCGGCGTACCAACGCTCCAGTGCGCGTTGGAAACCCTATGCCGTCGACTCGGGTGGTTGCCACGAGGCGATTATGCGCATCATCGCTGTTATGACTTCAGACATAGTTTTGTCGCCAACAGTCTGTTGCGCTCGGACCGCCACGGGATTGATGCTGACCACGCAATCCTCGCGCTCTCGACTTATCTCGGCCACGCTTCAGTTGCCCACACGTATTGGTACTGCACGGCGGTGCCAGAACTGATGGCAATCGTTGGAGAGCGCTTTCATCAGTATGCCCAAGGGGAATCGACATGAGCCCTTTCACCAGCCAGCCACAGGAGTTTGCCTCTCTCCTTCAGCGGTTCTTCATCGAGCGGCTAATGCAGCAGCAGAATGCGAGTGCAAGAACGGTCGAATCATACCGTGACACCTTCCGCATGCTATTGACCTACGCTCAGCAAGTGCTGCATAAGCCGCCCGAGAAGTTTGCTCTCGACGAGCTCGACGTCACGTTGATCACTGCTTTTCTGGACCACCTCGAAACTGCACGATCCAATAGCATTCGCAGTCGTAATGCCCGGCTCTCCGCAATACGGACCTTCTATCACTATGTCACGATGCGATGTCCGCAGGCACTGCACCTGGCTCAACAAATTCTCTCGATCCCAACGAAACGTTTCGAGAGACCGCTTCTCGGATTTCTCTCGCGTGAGGAAGTTCACGCCTTGTTGGCTGCGCCCGATCCGGATACGTGGTTCGGGCAGCGCGATCGTCTATTGCTCGCGCTGCTGTACAACACTGGAGCCCGGGTGTCGGAGCTAACGGGAATGCGGGTAGCCGATGTAACGCTCGCTGCGACGCCGTGGGTGCGCCTGCATGGCAAGGGACGTAAGCAGCGTGCCGTACCCCTATGGCGTGAAACTGCGGCAGCGATACGTACCTGGATACGTGACCAGCGTTTGCAACCGGAACAGCCGCTGTTGCCGAGTCGCCATGGCGGACCAATGACGCGCGCAAACGTGGCTGAACGATTTTCGCTGGCACTGATGGCAGCAGCGAAGACCTGTCCATCGCTTCTGAAGCGCCATTTTACCCCGCATTCCATGAGGCACACGGTTGCCACGCATCTCTTGCAGGCCGGTGTAGGTATCACCGAGGTTGCGCTCTGGCTCGGACATGAAAGCCCCCTGACGACGCACGGCTATGTCGAGGCAGATCAGGCAATGAAGCGCCGAGCGCTTGCGACGGTGAAAGCGCCCGGAGTCAAGGTGACTTTTTATCGCCCACCCGATTCACTGCTCAAATTCCTGGAAAGCCTTTGAGACTATTAGGTGAAGCATTCCAGCGAGTGAACTCGCTCCCAAGTTCCCTTCCCGAGCCAGACGATCGCCTCACAACCCCGGGAAGGGCCTCCCCAACCCGCTGTCTCATATTCAACCGGACCTAATTTTCCGACTTACCTAACGAACCTTAGGTCAAGCTTGACCTAAGGTTCGAATTGTTTGAGTACCGCCAAGTCCTTGTCCGCATGCGGCAGGCGATTCCGACCGCGACATCGCGCGCGTCGGGTTGATGGGCCGCAAGAAGCTCACCGCCGTGAGGCGTGTCGCCCTGGAGCTCGGCTGGCTCGATCCAGCACAGCCGCTGCAGGAAGACACCGTGATCGCCGGACGCTTCGGCCGCACACCACACCTGCCCAGCATCTGCGTGTCGACGCTCGAGCCCTTTCGCGAGCGGATTGCTCGCTGGTTCGAATCCGACGTCCAGGACACGACGATCCACAGTGTCCTCAAGCGCAACCACGGCTACACCGGCAGCTATTCCGCGGTGCGCCTAGACAGCGTCAAGCAGCACGGCCGGTTGGCCAAAACAATTGTCGCTGCCCGACTCATTTAGAACCTGCGAGAAGAGCTCCAGCAGAGCACCACCGCGCCCTTCTCGGAGCTCTTGCAATCGCTGTGGGGAAACAAAGTATGTTGCCAACATGGCGTCCTCCTGTAGTGGCGATCGGCCACGAAAGACATCATCATTATGCGGAGAGACAGGGGTTGGATCTGTCGCGTTCACGGCCCCATGGGGCTGACACTTCGCGTAAAAATAGACCCTGCATTTAACCTTGACTTCAGCGAGTGGGGCGAGGCATTCGCCGGCGACCGCATCCTCGGTGCCGCTACGCTCGACCGTCTACGCCACGGCGCCTACCGCATCGTGCTTGACGGCGATAGCTTCCGGGCACCCAAACCGATGCCCGAACCCGATCAAACTCGCGGGGGACACTTGTCGCCCCAACGGATCGGTCTGCTTTCATTGATCTGGATCATGGTTTGCCTCGATTCAGTTGTGCGACAGTTAGCCGCGTAATTTCGAGATGACAAAGACGGGTTTGTGAAACAAACTTGGACATCGATTGAGTAAGGAGAATCACATGGCAATTGCGCACAATCGCCTTACCGCACCACAGACCGACACGTTTCGGCCTTCGAAAACGGCTTCGCGGACGAAGCCCATGGGTTCGAGTGGCACGTCATGCAAGACCTGCACGATGCGTCCGTTTTGCGCGATGAACCCCGATGAGCTCGCCTGCGACCGGCAAATGGACGACCTCGTTCTCAGCTATCGCCACGTGAGAAAAGGCGAAGCATTGCACCGCGCGGGCGATTCATTCTGCAAAGTCTATGCGGTTCGCACGGGATCGTTCAAGAAGCTCTCGCTGCTTCCGGACGGGCGGGACCAGGTCACCGGGTTTTACGTTGCCGGAGAGCCGATGGGATTGGACGGCATCGCTACCGGCCACTATGCAAGCGACGCCATCGCCCTTGAAGACAGCAGCGTATGCGTGATGCCGTTCGATCTGCTCGAGTTGTTGAGCCGGGAAGTCAAAGCGGTGCAGGGTCACGTCTACCGAATGCTCAGCGCGGAACTCGTGCGGCAAGGCGGCTTGAGTACGCTGCTCCGCACGATGGCGGCCGACGAGCGGGTTGCGTCGTTTCTTCTGGATCTCTCGCGGCGTTGGCGGGCACGCGCCTATTCGCCGACCGAATTCATCTTGCGAATGACGCGCGAGGAGACTGGCAGCCTTCTCGGGTTGAAGCTGGAGACGGTCAGCCGGATATTGTCGAGGTTCCAGAGGCAGAGGCTCATCACCGTGAACGGCAAAGAAATCCGCATCCTCGACTTCGCCGGATTGAAGAAGGTCGCTCGTCTTTCTGCCTGAGGTAAGAAAGCGGCTTCCAACGCGGACAGGTTTCGGCTGTTTCATGAATCACATCGCTTCTCCAATCCGTTCGTGACTCCCCCAGAATCCGCCGAATGGAAATAGCCCACGTGTATTCGCACCATGATTCGGGTCAGACAAGTGCGCAGAGCCGGGGGCGGCGATGCGATTGAGTCGCCTCCTGATCGCTCCGCGCGTTCCTGATGTCTTACTTGACCCAAATCAAGGCGCAGGCAGGCGGTGTTCGATACGCTTGCGTCCATTTCAAAGACGAGAAATAGGGTTCGCCAGGAAGCCATGCCGAATCACACGTTGGATGTCGAAATCGGACGACTTGTATCAGGGCCGATACTGGAGTGCATGCCGCAGACGACCGTAAGGGACACTGCCATGCAGATGGCGGCGCCGGTGCCTGCTTGAAAGCCGGATGCGTCATATCGGCGTGCTGAGCGAGCAGGATACGCTGATCGGGCCGCTTGGGCTTGTCCGGGCCCGACCGCTGGCCGGCAAGCCCGTTCCTGGTCCAACCAGAGGCGGATCAGTTGTCCTCGGCCCGACAGGGTGTTCACCATTTTCAAACCATAGCGGTCTTAGTAGCGTTCCCATGCCGGGTCGAAGGGATGGGCTTCGCCACGGACTTGCGCATGTCGCCGGATTGGGACGTCGGATGCTTTGCGTAGCCTCAATCGTCCTGGGTTCCCTTCTGCCGTTAGTTCACCAGTATCGCGGCCAATACCCAGTATCGCCGCGTTCCTTCACGATGGAAGTATCGCGCTCTGATCCGTCGTGCGCCCTTGCACGGATGCCGCCCGCAGCACCACTTCCACAACGCCTGCCAGATGGCAGTGTCGACTGCGTTGTAGACTTCTTTCGAGACCCCGTGTCGATGATAGTTCGATCAGCCATCGATGATCGGGTTGAGCAGGCCGATGAGATTGACCTGTTTGGCCGATGCATGGTCCTTGATGACTGCGCGCACTTTCGTCAGAAAGTTTGAACATTCTTTTTCGATGGCTTGATGAGTAGCTTGCCGTTCGGATATTTTCGAATGTTCTGCCCGAGGAAGTCGAACCCTTGCGAGATGTGCGTGATCCTGGTCTTTTCCGGGGAGAGCGTCAGTCCGCGCTCGTGCAGAAAGACCTCGACCAGTGGCTTGACCTCGTCTTCCAGCAACTCTTTCGAGTAACCTGTGATCACAAAGTCATCGACATAGCGAACCAGACTGAGGTAGCAATCAATGATGGACGACACCTGTAATCGGCTGCACCTGGAGTAGACAAATCGCGGTCGATTTGAGCGACATCAATGGGACTCGCGTTCCTGGCGGGGTCCGCGCGGCGAGATGGCAAAAGGAGAAAATAAGTAAATCAAGGCACTATCGTTTCACCGTCCTGCCATGAAAAGGCGTTATCTCTTGAAGTCAGTCCGTGAAATTGGGCGCGAGATCGAGGATGATATGCAACACAATACTCGTAAATCCGAACAAGGTGACAGGGAGGATGGTCACAACAACGGAGACGTCGTCATGCTGCATATCGCTTCCGTACGCGAAAGGCCTAGCTCAAAGTCCGAGACGGACCACGCGGCCCCTATTGTGCAGTGGCACGAGAGCGTGCTTACCGGCATCTTCGAAATATCGAAGGTACTCACCGCCCCCTACCGGCTCGAAGTCACGTTGGCCAACGTCATCGATCTCCTGCAATCGGTTGTGCAGATGCGGCTCGGTATTGTCTCTCTCTTCGACGATGATGGCGTACCGGACATTACCGTTGGCGCGGACTGGAGCGAAGGCAGCGATGAGCACTACCGGATGCGCCTGCCGCAGAAGGCAATTGACCAGATCATGGCGACGGACAGGCCGCTCGTCGCCGAGAACATAGCGGTGCATTCGGGCTTCAGTGCCGCCGACATGGGCGTGCTCGGTGCTTCCGACAACATGCGAGTGTCGTTCATCGGCGTTCCTATTCGCATCGACGCGAAAGTCGTGGGCACGCTGACCATCGACCGCATCCTGGATAATGGGGCGAACTTCCGGCTCGATTACGACGTGCGGCTGCTTACCATGATCGCCAACCTGGTGGGGCAGACGGTGAAGCTGCATCGCTTATTCAAGAGCGACCGCGAGCGACTGATGGCGGGGAGGGACGGGCTGCAAAAACAATTGTCCGAGCTCAAGTACCCTGCGCAGGAGCGTAAGAAGTTTCAGGTCGAGGGGATCATTGGCGACAGCCCGGCGCTGCGCGGCCTGCTCGAGAAGATCGCGGTGGTAGCCAAATCGAACAGCACAGTTCTCTTGCGCGGGGAATCCGGTACCGGGAAGGAGCTGGTCGCCAAGGCCCTTCACGAGCTGTCGCCGCGAGCCAAGCGGCCCTTCATCAAGCTCAATTGCGCGGCGCTCCCTGAGACGGTGCTGGAATCCGAATTGTTCGGTCATGAGAAGGGTGCCTTTACCAGTGCCTTCAATTCGCGCAAGGGGCGCTTCGAGCTTGCCGACAAGGGGACGCTGTTTCTGGACGAGATCGGCGAGATCTCGGCCTCGTTCCAGGCAAAGCTGCTGCGCGTCCTGCAGGAGCAAGAATTCGAGCGCGTCGGCAGCAACCAGACCATTAAGGTCGATGTTCGCGTGATTGCCGCCACGAATAAGAACCTGGAAGACGCGGTGGCAAGGAACGAGTTCCGCGCCGACCTTTATTATCGCATCAGCGTGGTTCCCTTGCTGCTGCCGCCGTTGCGTGAAAGGCGCAGTGATATTCCGCTCCTCGCCGTTGAGTTTCTCAAGAATTTCAACAGCGAGAACGGCCGTACGCTGACCTTCGATGCGGGTGCGATTGAAGTATTGATGAACTGCGGTTTTCCCGGCAATGTCCGCGAGCTCGAGAATTGCGTGCAGCGGAGCGCGACCTTGGCGCCGGGACTATCGATCGTGAGAAACGACTTTGCCTGCTGCCACGGCCAGTGCCTTTCCGCGATGCTGTGGCAGAGCGGATCGGACGAGATGGCGCTGCAGCCTGGGCCGATCGTACCAGTGCAAGTGAGGCCGGGTACGCCCCCTGCTGAGGCTGCTACGTCGGGCGCAGTTGCGGTCCCGCTTGCCGGCAGCGAGCAGGCTCCGCTAGCGCCTGGCGGCGCAGCCCTCGGAAGTGGTGCGAAGATGACCAACCGCGAGCGTCTCATCGCCGCCATGGAAAGATCCGGCTGGGTGCAGGCAAGGGCGGCGCGACTGCTTGGACTGACGCCGCGCCAGATTGGCTACGCGCTGAGGAAATACGGTGTCGAGATCAAGCGTTTCTGAAAGCACTGTCGGACTTGCGGCGTGTCGGGGCCGCGACATCGCGACTGATGCGAATAGCTCGGACAAGTCAAGCCTGGGTTTGGCGCGGACCTTGGCATGATCACGATCGGAAGCGGCCCCCGCGTCGGCGCCAATTCGGTAATCGTCGAGAACAGCCCGCCCGACCTCAGGGGCGGTCGGTATCTCGACTAAGGTGGTGCGAACGCGGCGCTGTCATCGCCGGTTCGACGGCCCTGTCGCGCTCGACCATCAGCTCACGCCGGATGCGGTAAGCGACACAAGCGGTGCTGTTCGATCGCGTTGAATTTCTGGACGTGATGGCACGACAGGTTAGAGCGTGGTCGGCAAAACCCGGGAATGTCGAGTGCGCGAAAGCGACGGGGAATCGACCAGCGAAACCCGTCAGGCACAGCGGCACAGCCACCTTGAAAGTCCGCATGTACGGTTGCAATCTACTTACCATCACCGATTGAAAACTTGGCAAACTGGGGGTGTCCATGTACTGACATTCGTTGAGTCGAAGTTGGGATCGACCGCGGCTGGCCGCAATGGCCAACATTAAGATATTCAGTAAAAGCGAGTAACAACCCAAGTTCGTTCCTCACGCATCACTACCCGTCTGCCTGGCCCGGCTTGATTCCGCCAAGGTATTGTGTGAGAGTTCGCCCAGAATTCCTCACTATCTCTGCCCAAGCGGAGTCCAGTCTCTCGCGGGGCATGGTCAGCGTAATGACACCGGCGAGTTGCCCGGACGGGCCGAACACCGGCGGGGCGATACCTGCCAATTGCGGATCGCGGTCTCCTGCTAGCGCGATGACCTGCTGGCGGCGGATGTGTTGACCGAGTGCCTCGTCGCCCTCGTGGCAGTAGGCTTGCAACACCCGGCCTCCTGTGCCACGATCCAGCGGCAGTAGCTCGCCCGCGCGGATGTGATCTCGCACAGGCTGTGGCGAGTCGACGCGATACAGGCATAGCCGTTGCGCACCTTGACGTACGTGAAACGCGGCGCTTTCACGGGTTGCGGCCACCAGTTCCTGCAGCACGGGCATCACCAGCGACTCGCTGGAGGACGATTGCGCATAGACGGCATGCAGCCTTGCGACGCCGGACCCCAGCACGTAGCAGCCATCGGCGCGGCGCACCACGAGATGCGCATGTTCCAGCGACGCGAGCAGGCGCAGCACGGTGCTCTTGTACAGGCGCGTGCGTTCCGCGAGCGCGCTCAATGACAGCACGGGCGTGCCGTTGCCGAAGGCAGCCAGCAGGGTCAGTGCACGGTCGACTGCTGCCACGCCGCTGGCTGCCAGATTGTCGTCGGTCAACGATGCGATGGCGGGCTGTTTGGACATCGTGCTTCTCCTCAGACGGACCGTTGCAGCAACGCTTCCACTACGCCAAAGCCGAGGTGATCTGCCGGATCGAGCTGCCGTAGTTGTGTGATCAACTGTGTGGCGGTTTCGCGTTCGCCGCGCCGCAGGCCGATGAAGGCGAGCGCCTTTAGCGTGAACAGCCAGAAGCGGGCGGGACCGGGCGCGTGGAAGTTCGCGTCGCCGGCTTGTACCATCTGCCAGTCCTCATTCAATCCGGCGGCATGCGCAGCTGCTTTTAGTCCCAGATGGGCTGCGTGCTCTGCCTCATCGAGTTCGCGGCGTCCGGCATGGAATTTGTAGAGCAGATAGTAGGCGGCAAGGCTTTGCGGAGAGGTCAGCGTGACGCTCCACAGGACTGCGACGATCTGCTCGGCCGGCGCGCCATGCAGGCCTTCGATGAGGCGCCGCACGGCGGCCGACACCTCGCCGCCGAACAGTTCGTTCGACTCGACCCCGGTCAGCAGGTTCACCACACCGTCTCCGCGGCGATGAGGCGCTGCACCGGTTCGCCGCCTTCGAGTTGACGCGTGAAGATCTTCTCCACGTCGGCCATCGTCACGCCGCTGTATAGCACCGCGTCGGGATAGATGAGCACGTGCGCGCCCTGATCGCACGGGCCGAGGCAGCCCGAATACGTGATCGCGACGGTCTCGGGCGCCTGGCGTTTCCGCTGTTCCGCCCAGAATGCCTTCAGCAGCGCGGTCGAGCCCTTGCCGCCTGCGCAGGCGACGCGCGGATGCTGCGGCGGCCGGTTCTGGGTGCAAGCAAACACATGTCGTTCTGGTCTGGCCATGACGATGTTCCTCAACCGAACTTGAACAGGATGCCGTGACCACCGCGCGGGTAGTCCCACTCGATATTCTGGTGGTCGGTACAGAGGATGCGGCAGCTGCCGCATTCGAGGCAGCCGTCGGTGATCAGCGTCACCGCGCCGTTGCCTTCAGCCTTGTAGCACGAGGCCGGGCAGACGAAGGTGCAACTCTTCGCGCTGCATTCGCTCTGGCAGACGTCGGCATCCTTGATGTGGACGTGCGGCCGTCCTGCGTCGACGCGGTAACGGTTCTGGAACAGCTTTTCCTCTACGTTGACGGGTAGGGTGCTCATCGGAAGGCCCTCAGGAGTTTGTAGGCGTCACCTACGATGCCAGAAAGCGAACGGGCTTTGCGGAAGCTCGAAAAAATCTCGCGCTCCTTGCTTTTCTTGTCCTTACCGTCGACCGTGATCATCGTGCGCGCGGCGCGCGCCATGAGGTCGGGGTAGGTCGTGAAGAACTGCGGATTCTGATGCAGCACGGCCGGCATGTCGCGGTACTTGTGCAGGTCTTTCATCACGAAGCTCTGATCGAGCGCGGCCTTGTAGGCCTTGAGCGTGCCGGCGCGGTAGCCGTGGCCCGCGGCTTTCGCGTGGATCACCGTTTCGGCGGCGAGGCGTCCCGTGGTCATCGCAAGATTCGATCCTTCTCGGTGCGCGGCGTTCACGAAACCGCCAGAATCGCCAACGATCATCCAGCCGTTGCCGTAGACCTGCGGGATTGCGTGAAAACCGCCTTCGGGAATCAGATGCGCGCAATACTCCTTCATCTCGCCGCCCGCAATCAGCGGTGCGATCGACGGGTGCTGCTTCATCTTTTCGAGGAGCACATAGGGGCTCGTGCGGTTGGGGTTTTTCTTGAAGTCGCTCAGCATGCAGCCCACGCCTATGGTGAGCGATTCCTTGTTGGTATAGAGGAAGCCAGTGCCCATCATGCCGTCGGTGATACTGCCGACCATCTCGATCACGACGCCGTCGTCTTCGCCGACGTTGAAGCGCTGGCGGATCGTCTCCTCGGGCATGAAGAGAATCTCCTTGACGGCGAGCGCAACGTTGCCGGCCCCGATCTCTCCATGAAAGCCCGCCTTGCGCGCGAGCGTCGAATTCACGCCGTCGGCGAGCACCACCACGTCGGCATAGACATCGCCGTGCTCGCGGTCGCACTGCACGCCGACCACCAGGTCGCCGTCCATGATCAGTTCCTTCACCGTGGTCTCGCAGAGCAGCAGCGCGCCGGCTTCGCGCACTTTCGATGAAAACCACTTGTCGAACTGCGCGCGGATGATCGTGTAGCGGTTATAGGGCGGCTTGTTGTAATCCTCGCTGCGCACATGTGTACCGACAAACGACGTATCGTCGAGCATCCACATCCGCTGCTCGATGATGTGGCGCTCCAGCGGCGCATCGTCGCGGAAGTCCGGGATGATCTCTTCGAGCGCTTTGGCGTACAGGATCGCACCCTGAACGTTTTTGCTGCCCGGATATTCGCCGCGCTCGATCTGCAGCACTTCCAGACCTGCCCTAGCCATCGTGTAAGCGGCAGCGTTGCCGGACGGACCGGCGCCGACCACAATCACATCGAACTGTGAAGGTTTTCTCATCGGATTCTCCTCAGGCAGCCTGCTTGCGGCGCCGGGTCAAATGCTCCACAAAAGCCTGCTTCAGCGCGGGCAACACTTGCAACGCATTGCCGACAATCCCGTAGTGTGCGAAATCGAAGATGGGTGCGTTCGGGTCGGTGTTGATCGCCACGATCACGTCTGCGCTTTCCATGCCCACGCGGTGCTGGATCGCGCCGGATATGCCGGCGGCGATGTAGAGCTTGGGCCGCACCGTCTTGCCGGTCTGTCCCACCTGGCGCTCCCCGTCGACCCAGCCGGCCTGCACGCATGGCCGGGTCGCACCCACTTCGCCGCCGAGCACGTTCGCCAGTTCGAACGCCAGTTGGAAGTTCTCCGGGCTCTTCAACCCCTTGCCGCCGCTCACGATCACATCGGCATAGGGCAGGTTGATCCGGTTGCTGCTCGCATCCGGGATAAAGTCGAGCAGCCTCGTGACGATGTCCGTCTCGATCATCCCCAGCGTTCCATGGACGATGTTGCCGGTGCGTTCGGCGTCGCGCAGCGGCATCGGCATCACGCGCGGGCGCACCGTCGCCATCTGCGGACGGTACGCGAGCGTCATGATCGTGCACAACAGCGAGCCGCCAAAGGTGGGGCGCGTCGCCGCCAGCGCCCGCGACGCGGGATCGATGTTGAGTTCGGTGCAATCAGCGGTCAGCCCGGTCAGCAGGGTCGTCGCTACGGAGCCTGCGAGGTCACGCCCCATCGACGTCGCGCCCAGCAGCAGGATCTCGGGCTGATGCCGGTTGACGAGGTCGGTCAGCCCTTTCGTGAACGGCTCGTTGCGATAGCCTTGCAAGACCGGGTCGTGGATGATGTACGCATCGTCCGCGCCGTAAGTGAAGGCTTCTGCGGCGAACTGTTCGAGCGGTTCGGTCGCGCCGCCGAGCACCGCGGCGCCCACTCGGCTGCCGAGCGTGTCGGCCAGTTTGCGCGCTTCACCGAGCAGTTCCCACGAGACGCTGTGCACGTGTCCGCGGTCGTGCTCGATAAAGACCCAGACGCCTTTGTAGGCCTTCAGGTGTTCCGGCAGTTCGAGGTTGCGTCCTGCGCGGCCGGGAGGTTTCTTCGCGGGGGATGCGGGTGCGTTCATGACCCCTCCTTCATCAGCAGGTCAGCTTCCAGGGTGGGATGGCGCGTGAAGATCTTTTGCAGCAGGTTCACCGACACGTCGCAAAGACTCGATGCGTCGAGGTCGAGCATCTCCGCTTTCTCGCTGCGCGGCGTCGGTCCAAAGACCTTGCTGACCACTGTTGGCGAGCCCTTCAGGCCGATCTTGCTGAGGTCTTCGATGCCGGCCTGTTCGCAGTTCCATTTGCGCACCGGACAGCCGGCCGCATGAATCATCGCGGGCAGCGTCGCGAAACGCAGTTCGTTGGTGTTCTCCAGCATTGTGATCAGGCACGGCAGCGCAGTCCTGAGCACGTGCACGCCGCCCTCGGCGCGCCGCTCGACGGTGATCGTGCGCGCATCGAGAACAGTCTCGACGATGCGCGACACGTAGGTCAGCAGTTGCAACCCGAGGCGTTTGGCGATACCGGGGCCGACTTGCGCGGTGTCGCCGTCGATCGTCTGCTTGCCAGTGAACACGATGTCCACCGCCTGCTCCTTCGCGATCTGCTGGATACCCGCTGCCAGCGCGTACGACGTAGCGAGCGTATCCGCGCCAGCGAATGCGCGGTCGGTGAGCAGCACGGCGTCGTCCGCGCCGAAGCTGATGCACTTGCGCAGCGCTTCCTCGGCCTGCGGCGGCCCCATGCAAAGCAACGTGACCTTGCCGCCGAAGCGGTCCTTCAGTCGCAGCGCCTCTTCGAGTGAAAACAGGTCATACGGGTTGACGATCGCCGGAACACCCTGGCGCATGATCGTGTTGGTGACCGGATGAACGCGGATCTGCGTCGAGTCCGGGACCTGCTTGATGCAGACGACAATGTGCATGGTCTTAACGATGTGCATGGTCTTGCTCCACCTGTCAGGCAAGGGTGCGCGCGGGCAGCGACGCGCGCAGGCTGTCGAGTGAAGCGTAGTGCCGCCCGTTTGTGTCCCGGAACACCTTGAACACTTTTTCCTGCGCTGGCGTCGAGGTGACGAAGTCGCCGTAAGCCTTCAGCAGCAGCGCGTGATATGACGCGTACAGCGCGGGTTCGTCGCCTTCCGGCAGCGCGTCCTGTTGCTGGATGTACTGAAAGAAGCGCTTGAGGATGTGCAGTCGACTCACGTTGACGACCTTCTGGTCGAACGGAATGCCGAAGAACTGCAGGAAGTCCTCGGCTGAGGACAGCGCCTTGAGTTGCTGGACAAAGCTTTCCATCGCGTTTACTCCTTGCAAGCGGATGAGGATGGGTGTGGGCAGAACGTTGGCTCGGCGAAGTACTTGTCGAAGGCACCGCTGGTGGCGCACGGCGGCGTCGTGCCCGACTGTTCGGGCCGCGCGACGCACTTCGTGAAGCCGACCACAGCGCCGCTCATGACAATTCTCCGACGGTGTAGCGCAACTCGATCAGGAAGCGATACAGGTCGGCGGCGCTGGGCGCTTGCTTGTGCTGGGTGGCATGGTGCCGGATACGGGTCAGCAGCAGCATGACCAGCCTTTCACTGACGGGCAGGCCGAGCGCGTCATAAGCCTGGCGCACGCTTTGCGAACCCGAATGCTTGCCGAGCACGACCGAGCGTTCGCGACCGAGTTCGGCGGGATCGAAGCTCTCGTAGGTCGATGCATTTTCCGCGAGCCCGTCTGTGTGGATGCCGGACTCGTGCGCGAATACGCTGGCGCCGACAATGCTTTTGTTCAGCGCGACCGGGCGTCCTGAAACCCGTTCGACAAGCCGCGAGATGCTCAATAGCGCGGTCGTGTCGACGCCCGTGTTGCGACCCATGATATGACGCACGCCCATCACGATCTCCTCCAGCGCGGCATTTCCGGCGCGTTCGCCGAGACCGTTGACGGTGGTGTTGGAGTGGGTTGCGCCGGCGCGCAGTGCGGCAAGGGTGTTCGCGGTCGCGAGCCCGAGGTCGTTGTGCGCGTGGATTTCGATTTCCAGGTCGACCGCGTCGTGCAATCGCGCAATCGCATCATAGGTCGAAAAAGGATCGAGGACGCCGAGCGTGTCCGCAAAGCGGATGCGTTGCGCACCGCACTGTTGCACGTGCCGCGCCACGTCGGCAAGGAACGAGGGGTCCGCGCGCGAGGCATCCTCCGCGCCCAGCGAAACCTTGCAGCCGCTTTTGACGGCGGCGCTGATCACGCGATTCACCTGCGCGAGCACCCATGAGCGCGGCTGGCGCAATTGGTGTTGAAGATGGATATCGGACACGGAAATCGACAGGTGAATGATGTCGGGATTGCAGCACAAGGCCGACGCCAGGTCCGCGTCGGTGAGACGGCCCCAGACCATCAGATCGGCGTCGAGATTCAGCGCGGCGATGGTCTGGATGCGATCGATTTCCTCGGCACCCATCGCGGGTATACTGATTTCCAGTTCGGGTACGCCGGCGCTTGAGAGCGCCTCGGCAATCGTGAATGCGACGCCAGCGGTCTGTTCGCCGTCGCGCAGTGTGGTGTCGTTGATGATCGGATTCGACACGGGAAGTTGTCCTTTAGGCATTTGATCATACGGCTTGCAAGTACTGGGCCATGCACGGTTAGTGCGAATAGCCGCTTGCCGTGGGGCTTTCCGGTGTTCGCTGGCGCTGTGATGAAGCGGTTCCAACGACGACCTGTCGCGAATGTCCTGTTTCGAACAGCCAGGCGTAGCGATGAACACTGCGCTGCAGAAAGCGATGCGCGATGCGATGGGCGTGGTCAGCCAGGATGTGCGGACGCGGTCGGCGCGATGCAAACGCTGTAGGGATTGGCTATCCATGGCAACGGCGATGCGGGAAGATAAACACAGGCGGCGGCTATCAGCGCGGCTATGCGCTCGCGGCGATGACCGCTATGGCGCTTGAAGAGGCCGCACAGCGCTAAGGACGCATGCCCTCAATGCTCACGCGCGAGGTCGCGCGTATGTGGCGGCAGTTTGATCGTCAGGTCTGCGTCGCGCAGCTTTACGCAGCACGCGAGACGCGATTGCACGTCAAGGCCCCATGCATTGTCGAACTGGTTGTTCTCCTCGTCGTCGGGAGGCGCCAGTCAGTGAGATTTTCATGATTGCCTCACACGGAAAACGAACTGCCGCAGCCACAGGTGCTCTGCGCATTGGGGTTGTGAATGACGAAGCGCGAACCTTCCAGGCCGTCTTCGTAGTCGACGCGCGCGCCGGGCAGGTATTGCTGGCTCATCGAATCGACCAGCAGCGTGACGCCGTCCGTGACGGTCTGCATGTCGTCGTCCGCCACCTGGTCGTCGAACGCGAAGCCGTACTGCAAGCCCGAACAGCCGCCGCCGGACACGTACAGCCGCAGCTTCAGGTTGGGATTGCCTTCTTCCTCGATCAGCGAGGCCACTTTCGCAGCGGCCTGAGGCGTGAATTCGAGTAGGCCGGGCATGACGCCGGGTGTGGCGGAAGCCGGTTGGGTGAGCGTTTCCATGGAGGTTCCTCTCAGGCTTGAATGGACTCACTTCGGGTTAGACGAGCAGGTCGGTTGCTCGGCGAGTTACAGGTCGTCGGCTGCTGCGCCTCGAATCGTCTGGCGCGAGCGAAAGTCAGACACGGCCGCCTTGATCGCGTCCTCGGCGAGAACCGAGCATTGGATCTCGACCGGCGGCAATGGCAGTTCCTCGACGATCTGATGCGTGCACAACGTCCTCGAGCGCATGCTGCGCTCGTGGACGCCGCCGTGCATTTGGCACGCGATCCGCATGCGCGGCCGGAGTTCCGCGTACAGCGCGTGAATGCCTTTGGGGCCGTCGATCTTGTGAGCCGAGAACGACATCAGATCGACCGGCAAAGCGGCGAGATCGAGCGGCACCTTGCCGGCGGCCTGCGCGGCATCCACGTGCGGCAGGATGCCCCGGGCGCGGCAGAGCGCGCCGATTGCGGCGATGTCCTGGATCACGCCCGTCTCGTTGTTGACGAACATCACCGACGCAAGCACGGCGCCCGGCTGGAGCGCTGCTTCGAACACGGCGAGGTCCACGAGACCGCTTTCTTGCACCGGCAACACTGTGACCTCCAAGCCATCGCGATCAAGTTCGAGCATCGCGCCGAGCACCGATTGGTGCTCGGTCGTGAGCGTTACCAGGGGATTGCCTTTGGCGCGATGAAGGTGCGCGGCACCCTTGATCGCGAGGTTATTCGATTCCGTCGCTCCGGAGGTCCTGACAATCTCGTGCGGGTCCCCGTTGACGAGCGAGCTGACCTGCTCGCGGGCCAGTTCCACCGCTTCTTCGCCGACCCAGCCGTAGGCATGCGAACGGCTAGCGGAATTGCCGTACATCTCGGTCCGGTAAGGCAGCATGCGTCTGATCACGCGCGGATCGACCGGCGTGGTGGCGACATGATCCAGATGCACCGGGTTGGCGCCGCGCGGATGGAGGCCGGTACTGACGCGTTGGAAATCCGACATCGGAGGCTCCTGAAAGCGGGTAATGCGACCTTCATGGCAACTTCCATGCCAGTGGATTTTCACGCTCTAGTGGCCTCTTTCAGCCGGGCCGCTGTTGTTTCGCTGTTGTTTTTGTGTCGATGCGCCCGACGAGCGAAGATTGCCGCCGTTCTTTTTGTCGGATTTGTCGTTACGCGCGCGGGATTCACATGTGTCTTTGCATCGATCGTGCGCCTTGCGCTAGTTCCGGCCCGGCGAAGGCACCGTCGGCCGCGCGCGAAGGAGCGGCATTGGGGTGATCGTGCCCAACGTGAACGATGAACCGGCGCTACTGTTTGCATGGGTGGCGCGGACCAGATACCGGGGCGTGCATCGCCATGCTCGCGACGCCAATCCACGCCGACCGGCGCACTCTCGGCGTGCTCGCTGTCGATTGCGTGAACCCCGATGCAAGCCGGCTGTTTGCCGACGACCTGCATCCGGTGATGATTGTCGCGACCCTGACGGGGCAGGCGTTGCTACTCCAGCGCAGCGTATGCGCGGCGCACGACAGCATGCAGGATGACGTCGGGCGCATGCGAAAGGCGATCAAGCCCACTTAACAGATCGATCAGGTGTCGGTGTGTCGGCGGCGATGCAGGCGGTGTTCGCTCAGGTTCACGAGCTCGCCCCGCACGTACCACCGTGCTGCTGCGCGGCGAGAGCGGCACTGGCAAGGAAGTCATCGCGCGTGCGATCCACGACTTGTCGCCGCGTAGCAGCGAGTCGTTCGTCGCGGCAATTGCGCGGCGTTGATGGAGTGCCTGCGGGAAAGCGAGCTGTTCGGCCACGAGAACGGTGCGTTCACCGGCGCGCAGGGGCAAAGTAAGGGCCGCTTCGAACTGGCGCACGGCGGTAGGCTGTTCCTTGACGAGATCGGCGATATCTCGCCGTCGTTTCAGGCCTAACTGTTGCGTGTGCTGCAGAAGCGCGATTTCGAGCATGTCGGCGGTATGACGCCGGTGAAGGTCGATGTGCGTCTCATTCTCGCGTCCAATCGCAACCTTGAACGGACGGTGAAGGCCGGTGAGTTGCGCTCGGATCTCTACTACCGTATCAACGTGGTCAGTATCGAGTTGCCGCCCCTGCGTGAGCGGCGAGAAGATATTCCAGCCAAGGCCCAGCTTCTTGCCCGCTTCAACCGCGAAAACGCGAAGTCCATTCGCTTCGACGCGGAAGCGATGCGGGTGCTGATGAGATCCTACTGGCCGGGCAACTGGAGAACTGTGTCGAACGCACGGCGACCATGACACGTGACGGCGTGATCGACCGTTTCAAGTTCCTGTGTCCGGAGGACCATTGTCTGACGATGGTGCTGCACTACGTCGAGCGCGAGGATGTGGTTCGTCCCGCGCCTCTGGGCGAAATACCGATCGCTGAAGTGCCGTCGTCGCAGCCGCCGTACGGGCATCATGATCCGGATATGGCGTCGGCACCGGCTGTCTGGTCTGGCAGCGCGGCCACCTGAGGCTGCCGCTCATCTGGATCCAGTGGCGGATGACCACACGTTCGCGACATCGCAAGCCGGGGAAGCCAGAGGGTGAACGCGAACGATTGATCTGGGCGATGGAACGCTGCGGCTCGGTCCAGGAAGGCGGCGCGCTTGCTGGGGATCATACCCCGGCAGATGGGCTATGCGCTGCATAAATGCTCTGTTGAGGTTCGCCGGATCTGGCCAGGATAGAGAATGCTTCGCCTGCCCAGTTTGTGCGGGTCCATCTCGCTGGTTCAGAACATGCTGTCCGGGTCGTGTGAGATTTGTCGCAACACCGACACGACGCAACGAAATTGTAGGGATACGTCGCGCGCCGGGATCAAACAGAACTGCGAAATATATCCTAACTCGTTGATTCCTGGCGTTCTTGTCGAGTGGCATGGATCTGGCTCTATGGCTTGCGCGCGGCCGCCGTTGGTTGCGAGGAGATATCCATGCAAGCGAGTTCAAATGCGAGCGACTTGGCCGCAGCCGCCTATATCAGCATCGGGCAGATTAAACCTCTCGGCGCGAAGATCGAAGACCCGTCCACCGGTGGCGGCTGCGGCACGCACGGTGGCGAGGGTAAGGCCAGTTGCGGCGCGCCGGGTAGTCTCGACGACTTGCCGCCGGACATCTGGGAGAAGGTCAAGAATCACCCGTGCTACTCGGAAGAAGCCCATCATCACTATGCGCGCATGCATGTGGCGGTGGCGCCGGCTTGCAACGTCCAGTGCAACTACTGCAACCGCAAATACGACTGCGCGAACGAGTCGCGTCCCGGCGTGGTCTCTCAGAAGCTAACGCCGCAACAGGCAGTGAAGAAGGTCGTGGCCATCGCAAGCGAGATTCCCCAGATGACGGTGCTTGGCATCGCCGGTCCCGGTGATTCGCTGGCGAGCCCGAAGAAGACCTTCGAGACGTTCCGGATGCTGCAGGAACAGGCGCCGGACATCAAGCTGTGCCTGTCGACCAATGGCTTGGCGTTGCCCGACCTCGTGGACGAAATCTGCAAGTACAACATCGGCCACGTGACAATTACCATCAACATGGTCGACCCGGCGGTGGGCGAGAAAATCTATCCGTGGATTTTCTGGAAGCACAAGCGCGTGACCGGTTACGAAGCAGCCCGCATCCTTCATGACCGGCAGATGAAGGGTCTCGAGATGCTCACCGCACGCGGCGTGCTGACCAAGATCAACTCGGTGCTGATTCCCGGCATCAACGAGGAGCACCTGATCGAGGTCAACCGCGACGTCAAGAAACGCGGCGCGTTCCTGCATAACATCATGCCGCTGATCTCGGAGCCCGAGCACGGCACTCACTTTGGCCTGAGCGGCCAGCGCGGACCGACTGCGCAGGAACTCAAGGCCGTGCAGGACGCCTGCATGGGCGGCGCCAACCTGATGCGTCATTGCCGCCAGTGCCGCGCGGATGCGGTTGGCCTGCTGGGCGAGGACCGCAGCGAGGATTTCACGCTCGACAAGATCGATCAGATGGAAGTGGTCTACGACCTCGACCGCCGCCGTGAATATCAGCAGCGCGTCGAAGCCGAGCGTCAGGCGCAGCACGACGCGAAGCAAGAAGCGCTGGCTGTCTCTCGCGAGATCGACGTCGCCGACGACATGAAGGTGCTGGTCGCGGTCGCAACGAAGGGCGGCGGCCGGGTCAACGAGCACTTCGGCCACGTCACGGAGTTTCAGATCTTCGAGGTCTCGGCAGGCGACGCGCTGTTCGTCGGCCATCGCCGGGTGGACCTGTATTGCCGGGGCGGTTACGGCGACGACGAGCAACTACCGTCGGTCGTGCGCGCGCTCCACGACTGCCACGCGGTGCTGGTCGCGAAGATCGGCGCCTGCCCGAAAGACGAACTGGCGCAAGCGGGCATCGAGCCGGTCGATCAGTACGTCGGCGAATTTATCGAAAAAGCGGTGCTTGCTTGGTTCAACGACTACCGCAGCCGCATCGCCAGCGGCGCCATCGTGCACCGGGACCGCGGCGATGCTTCGATCCGCCAGGGTGCTTACACCTCGTCAGCCTCAGCGGCGTGACACCCCGCACCCTTCCAGACAGGACAACAGGAGAGCCTCCATGCCTCTGAAGATTATTGCGTCCACCTGTACGGGATGCTCGGCCTGCGAACCCGAATGCCCCAATGTCGCGATCAGCGAGAAAGGCGGCGTGTTCGCGATCGACCCCAAGAAATGCACCGAATGCGAAGGCCACTTCGACGACCCGCAGTGCGTCGCCGTGTGTCCCGTGGACGGCTGCATCGTTCAGGTTTGAGTCTGGCTCGTGGCCGGGCCGGCCATTCATCCATCAGGAGACTACGCATCATGCTGTCCAACGTAACTGTTACGAGCGCCGCCGAGAAGTTCATGCGTCGTATCGTGCGCTTTTCGGGCCTGCCGGCTGGCGCCGGCTTTCGTCTGGTGGTGAGCGCCGGCGGCTGTTCCGGCTATACCGCGGAATTCACCGCCGAGCCGGCGCTTCAACCAGGCGAACAGGAACTCGACGTCAACGGCCTGCGCGTATTCCTGCCGGCTGAGAGCCGGCTGATGCTCGAAGGCATAACGATCGATTTCGCCGACACGCCAAGCCAGTCCGGCTTGATCTTCTTCAATCCGAACCAGGCGGCTTGTGGTTGCAGCAGCAGTGCGGAGTCGGCGCCGCCGGGCGTGGCGACCATCGATGTCAGCGCGATTGGCCGCGGGCGGCCGCCGCTGCCGCGTCAGATCTCCTGAAGAGGAGCGATGGCGATGGAGGCCGGCGACCGTGCCCTCGACGACGCAATGACCGCATTTGCGCAGAGCGCGATTGGCGGCGGCTTGCCGTCGGGCGTCAATGCATTGATCGCCGAGGCGGGTCGGTTGGGCGAGCGCCCTGACGAGGCGCTCGCGCTGTTGCAACGCGCCCGCGCCGCCGCGCCGCGCCATCCGGTGCCGTTGATCGCGCTCTACCGCTTTTACTTCTACGGCCATCAATTGGCACAGGCGCGTGCGATCGGCGAAGACGCGCTGGCGGTCGCCCGCACCGCGCTGGGCTCAGATTTCGGCGACGAACCGCTTGCGGCCGCGATCGTGACCACGCGATATGACGCGGCCGCGCGTTTTTATCTGTTCACGCTGAAGGGCCTCGCGTACCTCAACATGCGTCTCGGCGACTTTGAAGAAGCGCGCATGCGACTGCGCGAATTGCGGCGGCTCGATCCCCAAGACCGGGTGGGGGGCGCGCTGCTTTCGCAGGTCTTGGATCGTCATGAGACCGGCGTCGGGTCCGACGATGCAATGGATGCGCTGAGTGCGTATCCGACGCGCGGCTGGACGGGGACGCAACCATGAGCGTACAGAAAGTGCGCGTACGAGGCGGCGACATTGCACCGCGCCACTGGCAGGGCGCCCCGCTCGACTGCGCCGGCTGCGGGTACGTGCGGTTCCGCGAGTTGCCGGCGGAGCACGGTTGCGGGCCAGGTCACGCGTGCATGCAGGATGCGTACGCGCGCCGCATCGAGCGCTTCTTTCACTGGCATCCTGAACTGGCCAACGAGCAGCTTGCGCATCCGTACTTCGAGGTGCGTGAAATCGCCGCGAGTCACGCCGATGTGTTTTGTCTGCCCGCATTGCTCGGCGACCCGGACGAGATGGTCCGGCTGCAGCTCGCGTTGCGATTGCCGCAGGCGCAACTGGCGCGCCTGATCCACGATCCGCATCGCGAGGTGCGGATTCGCGTGGCGCAGCGCCTGTCGCCTGCTGCATTGGTCGGCATGCGGGGCGTTTCCGACTACGGCGTGCGCGAATGGGTGGCGCAGCGTCTGCCGCTCGCGCTGCTGCCGCAGATGATCGGCGACCCTGATCGCGTAGTCCGGATGCGGCTGGCCGAGCGTCTTGAGATGCCCGCGCTGCTGCGTATTGCCGACGACAGCGAGGCCGAGGTACGCCGCATCGTCGCCGAGCGTCTGCCCGCGACGCTGCTATCGCGCCTCGCGTTCGATCCCGATTGGCGAGTGCGCTGGGAAGTCGCGCGGCGCGCCGCTGGCGAAATCGTGGCGTCGCTGGTGGATGACGCGGACGAAGAGGTGCGCGCGCTCGCGCGGCAGCGCCGGCAGTCGGGCGAGGTCGCCAACCTGATGACCACCGGACAGACGCAACGATCAGCAGGAGTGAAGCATGGCTGACATCAACCGCGACGACGACCTGATCGAGGTCGCGTTTCCCCCGCGCTTCAACTACGGCGAGCGCGTGATCGCACGCGCGGTGATCCGCAACGACGGCACCTACAACGGCAAGGACATCGGCGAAGTGCTGGTGAACAAGGGCGAGATCGGCTACGTCACCAGCATCGACACCTTCCTTCAGCAGTTCTATGTCTACGCGGTGGATTTCGTCGAGAGCGGCCACCGTGTCGGCATGCGCGCGAAAGAGCTATGCACGCTCGACAACCTGCCGGACGACGTGCTGCAAGGCTTGGGCGAGCGGGCCGAAGCGCTGCACAAGATCGGCACGCGGGTCCAGCCGGAAACGTCGCAACCGCAGGAGCCGTCAGCATGAGTATCGAACCGGTTCAGCCTGCTTATCAGTGGGGCATGCGCGTGATCGCGCTGGATGACCTGTGCAACGACGGCAGCTTTCCGGAGCGCGGCCAGGACGATTGTCTGGCCGAGGCGGGTACGGTCGGCGAAATCGTCAACGTCGGCCAGGTGGTTGAGAGCGGCGAGCCGGTCTATCTGGTGGAGTTCGGCAACTGTGTCGTCGGATGCACGGAGAATGAAATTGCGCCCGCACCCGCCGGCCTGCTACCCGAAGAAGGAGCCATGTCATGACGGTTCAGGCGAGCGCGCCAGAAGCGGCGGCGCCGCGCGACGGTTTGCGCGCGGGCCACCCGTTCGACCTGACCCAGCGCCAGATCGAGCAAGCGTTGCGCGAGCGTACCCGCTACCGCTATGTGCTGCCGCGCGTGCTGCGCGATGGGCAGGAGTTCCGTGTCGAGAGCCCGTGCTGCTCCCGCAATGTCGACGCGAATGGCGGGCTGATCGACATAGCCTGGCTCACGCGCGATGAAGACGGTATGTGGCACCTGAGCGCGCGCGATCATGCGTCGCACCGATGGATGCCCCAGCATGAGAGCACCGATCTGGCCGAGCTGCTGGACACGCTGTGCATCGATCGCGAATGCGTGTTCTGGCCGTGAAGCAAACTAACGGAGCCGGGCGACGATCTATCTCGGCCACAACGCGACCATGCCGCCAGCCTCCGCCGTGGCAGGCGATGCTGTCCATCCTGACGGATGTGTGGGGCAACGCGTCGTCGCAGCATGCCGTCGGGCAGCAGGCGAAGGGCACGCTCGCTGCGGCCCGCGCGACGATCGCGCGAGCGCTCGGTTGCAAGCCCGCAGAGTTGATCTTCGCCAGTGGCGCCACCGAAGCCAATCACCTGGCCGTGTGCGGGCTGCACGCGGCGGCGCCGGAGGGCCGGCACCGTGGCGTATTCAGCGCGATCGAACATGCAGCGCACCTGAAGCTGGCGCGTGCGCTGGCTGCACGCAGCGTTGCGGTCGACTACATCGCCGTGCGGCCCGACGTGACGCTGGACCTCGACAGCGCCGCCGGGCTGATTGGACCTGATGTCGCGGTAGTCTCGCTGATGGCGGCCCACAACGAGACGGGCGTATTGATGCCGGTCGCCGAAGTACGCGATCTCGTGCACTCGGCCGGCGCGCGCACCGCGCTGCGTGACGCACTGGAGCGGGGGCTGCGGTGCGCGCTGCCGGCCGTCCACGTGTTTTCGGCGCAGGCACCGCGTCTGCCCGGCACCAGCTACCTGCGCTTCGGCGAGCTTCCCGCCGAGGTCGTGTTGCAGCGGCTCGAGCTGCTGGGCGTTGCCGCGTCGTCAGGCTCGGCTGGCGGCAGCGAGCCGTCGCACGTGCTCACCGCGATGGGTGTGCCGCGCGATGAGGCGCGGGCGGCGGTGCGGCTGTCGCTCAGCGAAATCACTACGGCGCAGGACATTGAGTACGTGCTCGCCCATCTGCCGCCGTTGCTTCGTCCCCTGCTGGAGGAAGCAGCGCATCCCGCTTGAACCTGGTTTGAACCTGTCATCAATCTCCGGAGTCCGCAACCATGAAAGTCATGATCCGCAAGGACAGCAAGGGCGCGCTGAGCGCCTACGTGCCAAAGAAGGACCTGGAAGAGCCCATTGTCGCGATGGCGCAGCCCGGGATGTGGGGCGGTCTCGTCACGCTCGCGAACGGCTGGCAACTCGAATTGCCCGCGATGGCCGACGATACGCCGCTGCCCATCACGGTCGAAGCGCGACGCATTGCTGGCGTGGAGGAGTGAGATGAGCCTGAACGCCGAGCAATTGGACTTCGCGGCGGACCTGCTCCGCACGGCACCGACGCTACGCGACGCCGCTGCGCAATGGCACGAACGTTATCCCGAGGTGCGCACAATGCATGTCAGCGCAACGGTGATGCGCGACGAGACAGCAGCGCTTCGGTTCGGTGTGCGCAGTATCTATTTCGCGATGTCGGCCGGGCATTGCAGGTCCATCACGCAGCGGCCTGAAGAGGCCGATGCGTTGATCCTGACCGAGGACAAGGCGCATGGAAATCGATGAGATCGCGCTGAGCGAACCGGCTTGCGCGGCGCGCGAGATCGATCTCGTCAACGCGGTGCTGCAATCCTCGCGTTGGAGCGACGGGCCGATGCTTGATTCGTTCGAGCGCGCGTTTGCGGGCTGGGTTGGCCGGGAGTATGCGGTCGCGGTCGCGAGCGGCACGCTCGCCACCTGGATTGCGTTGCGCGCGACGGGGATCGGCCCGGGAGACGAGGTGGTCTGCGCGTCGCACGCCTGGCATCAGGTGGCGCAGGCGATCACGCTGGCGGGAGCCGTGCCGGTGTTCGCCGACATCGACTACTGGAGCGGTTGTCTGAGCGCCGAAAAAGCCGCGCAGAAGATCGGCCCTCGCACGCGCGCGATCCTCGCCGGCAATACCAACGGCCACCCGGCCGCGTGGGCGCTGCTGCGCGAGCTGGCCGACGCGCAGCGCTTGCGGCTGATCGAAGACAGTACTGAGGCGTTGGGCTCGCGCTACCGGGGCCGCAACGTCGGCTGTTTCGGCGATGTATCAGTGTTCGACTTCTCCAGCCCGTCCGCGCTATGCACAGGAGCGGGCGGCATGCTCGTCACCGACGATGACGAACTTGTCCATGAACTGCGCTATCTGCGCGAGCGGCGCGTCACGGACCGCGCGTCCGTCTCGGTCGGCTCGTGGGTGCCGCTGCAGGCGGGCATCAGTGATCTGACCGCCGCGCTCGGTCTCGCGCAACTGGCCGAACTCGACACGCGCCTCGCGCAGCGAAAGCAGGTCGAGACCTGGTATCACGAAGAGATGCAAAGCTTCGAAGGGATCAAGCCGGCCTACGTGGCCGAGGACGTCGAAGAAGTGCACTGGATGCTCTATGTTGTGCATTTGGGCAAGCGTTTTACGCAGAGCGCGCGCGCCCAGATGATCGACGACATGAAATCTTGCGGCATTGAGACGGTGGCCTACAGCCATCCGCTGCATCAGCAGTTCCACTACATGAACGCGGGCGATGCGATCGGCCGCAAGAGCGGCCTGTTGCCCGACACCGAGCGCATCGGCGATCGCGCGCTGGCGCTGCCGCTGCACACGCTGCTCGACACGGACCAGGTCAAGTACATCGTCAAGACGCTGAAAGACACCGCGACCAACGTGGGCGCCGGCGCCGCCATTTATCTGTGAGGCGCACTCCATGACCGTTTCAGTCCAGACCATCGCCGAACGCCTGTGTGCGGGCGGCGTCATTCCGTACCTGGGACCAGCGCTGCTCGCGCTGTGCCCCGATACGGCCGTCCCTGCCACGCCGCTCGCGCTCGCCGAAATCATCACGGCCAAGGTCAGCGTGCTGCACAAGATCCGCACCCAGCTGACCCAGGCGGCGCAGTTCATCGAAAACTTCAAGCATCGCAAGTCGCTGGTGAGCGTCATGAATGAGGCCTTCGCCATGACGCCGACGCCGTCGGCACTGCATTGCGCGCTGGCGACGATCGGCGCCGGGCTGGTTGTCGACAGCTGGTACGACGACACCTTCGCCTGCGCGCTGGCGCAGGCGCGGCCGCAGGGCGGCTGGGCGCAGTTGCAGGGGCTGTCGCAGGCCGAGCATTTCGGCCATTGGTTCGCGGCCTATAGCGCAGACGGCGCGTTGCTGGATGACGTGCCGGCCTCGGGCGCGCTGCTCTACAAGCCGATCGGCGGCCATGCGCCGGCCTCTAACTACCTGGTCTCTGAAAGCGACTTCGTCGAAGCCATGACCGAGATCGATATCCAGACGCCCATTCCGCCCGCCGTGCAGGCGTGGCGCAGCGGTCGCAGTTTTTTGTTTCTGGGCTGCCGTTTCGATGACCAGCTCACACGCAGTTTCGCGCGCCAGATCATGAAGCGCTCCTCCGACGTGCACTGGGCCGTGCTGCCCGACGAACCGACGCGTATGGAGGCGCGCTTTCTCGAAGAGCAGGGCATCACGTGCATCGCGATGCCGCTGGGCGGGTTCGCCGAAGCGTTGGTGGATGCCTTGCAACCCGCACTGGCCGCGTGAAGCGTGGCCGCTATCCATCGTTCTTTATCCGTAGCCTTTTATCAAGATCGCCATCATGACCACACTGACCGTACTGCCTTCGGGCAAGACCTACGACGTTGCCGCCGGCGCGACCCTGCTGCAGGCACTGCTCGCCGTAGGCGAGAGCATCGAGCACAAGTGCAACGGCAAGGCCGATTGCGGATCTTGCCACCTGTTCGTGCAGGAAGGGCGCAAGAGCCTGTCGAAGATCCAGCGGCTCGAAAGCGACAAGCTCGATAGGCTCGTCGGCATCGGCTCCAAGTTGCGCCTCGCCTGTCAAGCCGTGCTGGCCGAAGAGCCGGTGACCATCGAACTGCTGACTTCGTCTGAGCGGCGAGATGACCGCGGTCGAATCGCTGGTGGTCGACGTGGCCATCGTCGGCGCGGGTCTAGGCGGCCTCGCGCTGGCGCGCGTACTGCATGCGCAGGACGTTTCCGTCGTGGTCATCGAAGCGCGCGAGGGCGGCCGTGCTGACGCAATGTTGCGAAGCCACCGGCCAGACGCTGGGCCTCGTTCCGGCCTGGTTCTGGCCCGATGCGGAGCCGCCCATCACCGCGCTGCTCGACGAACTCGAACTGGGTATGCCGAGCGTGCGGCAGCACGACCCCGGCGATGCGCTTTGGCTCACCGACCCGAACCGCGAACCGCAGCGGCGCGAGGGGCCGCTTGGGACGCATGCCGGGGCGCGCCGCATCGCAGGCGGGACGGCGCGTCTGGTCGATACGCAGGCTGCCGCGCTTCCGGCAGCCTGCGTGCGGACCGGCAGCGCGTTGCTGATGCTGCGTGACCGCGGCGCCTAGCTTGAACTGCAAACCGGAAGTAGCGCTGCGACGCGCGTGCTGCGTGCCCGCCGGGCGGTACTCGCGTTGCCGCAGCGGCTGGTGGCGGCGCATGTCAGGTTCGATCCGCCGCTGCCCGCGCTGTTTGCTGACGCGCTCGCGGCCACACCGACCCTGCTGAGCGCGGCGCTGGCGTTCAACAACACGTCCTGCGCGTTGTCGAGCTTCCCTGACGAGCACCAGCCGGACGCGGCGCTGCTATGTGCGATCGCGCTCGAATTGAACGGGCGTCTCGTGCATGCCTGTCCGGACATCGATCCTGCGGCGGTGCCGGCATGACCCGCAGCGCCGCTATCGAAACCAGCGCGCGGCTGGCGATCATCGAGCAGGCCGACACGGCGGCGATGAGCCTGACCGAAGGCGTGGATCCGGGTAGCGTCGAGATACGGGCAGATGCCCTTCGCGCGTTCCAGCAGGCTGTCGGCGGTGGCCTGATCCAGCGTGCCGGCCATGAAGACGGTGAGACTGAGTGCCATCCCGTAGGCGCCCTCGAGGTTCATATACATCGACAGCGCGATTCCCCGTTGGGCTCAGCGCAGCAGCTTGCGGCGCTCGGCCGGCGAATAGTTGCTGAGGTGCCCTTCGCGCGCCGCCTGACGCCGCGCGCGGGAGATGATCGCGCGGCTCTTGCCGGGCGAGGCCGGCGCGCTGACCTGCTTGTCCAGCGCGGTGCCGCCGCATTGCGGGCAGACGGGCGTGTGGCCGGCGCGCACCAGCGTTTCGAATGCGCGGCCGCAGGCCGCGCAGCGGTAGTCGTACAGGGGCATAGTGATCAGATCTCCGTTTCAGGTGGATGGGGCGCAGCGGATCGCCCGTTGGTGCGAGCTGTGGTCCGTCATTGCGGCGCAGCCTTCGTGCGGCATGTCCGGGGCAGGTGCGTGCGCGCCGAGCCCGATCCAGGTGTGCACCAGGGCCGCATTGAAGCCGACCATGCGGCGCTCGTCGCATTGCATCTGCGGCCGGCGGATCAGCAGCGGCTCGGCCAGCAACAGCGCCAGCGCGACATTGGCGTCGATCGTTTCCGGCACCACTTCGCTCGACTTGATGCGCGGTGCCGCGCGGTAGAACCTCTCGCTGACCGGCCGCGGCGCCATGAAGGCCCGCAGCGTGCGGCCGTCCAGAGCCAGCTCAGTAGGTTGCGCGCGTCGAGTGTGTGGCCTGCTATGCGCAGCAGCGCTTTCTGGCGCGCATTGCCGGAGCAGCCGGGTCTTTGGGTGAGGTGGGCCATTGCCGGGGTTCTCAGGTTTGACGCAGCAGTTGCAGGCAGTCGAGGCTGGCCGCCATGTCGATGGCAGTGAAGTCGTCCTGATAACGCACAGCCGGATCGGCGCCCAGCCCGAGCAGCGTGCGCACTTAACAACGGAACGGGACACTAGCTGCGCTCGCTAGAACTTCATCCCGACGCCTATTCCCAGTACCAGTGGGTCGATGTCCAGCCGGCCCAACGAACTATCGCCGACCGAGGCGTCCGTGTGCATCCAGATCTTCTTGATATCCGCGTTGAGAAAGACGGTCTTCGTGATCTGCACGTCGACGCCAGCCTGCACCGCCGGACCGAAGCTGCTGCGTGACACCTGGATGCCTTCGGAGCCCGCGCTCAGGCCGTCGTTGTAGAAGTACGTGTAGTTGACCCCCGCGCCGACATACGGTCGGATCATGCCAGCATGGTTGAAGTGATATTGCAGCAGCAGCGTCGGTGGCAGCACGTTCACGCCACCTAGATCGCCGAGGCCAGACGTCACGTGGTGCCGCGAGGTGGCGAGAATCAGCTCGATGCCGATCGCGTCGCGGATCATATAGGTCAGGTCCAACTCCGGCACGAGTGCGTTATTGACACCCACGCCGAGCGACGACAACGTGCCGCTGGTGTGTACTTCGGGCTCGATCGAGATGGCACGCAGACGCACGAGCACGTCACCGGCGTGGATCCCATCCGCCGGCACCTCGCCTGCCATCGTGCTTCCGTTCGCGCTTACGTCATCCGCGTATGCCAGCACTTCGAACAAACCGGTAGTGCACAGGCTTGCCACGATCATGACGGCCTTAATCATGTGCTTCATCGCTTTCCCCTTGTTGACGTATGCGGGGAATTGTCGACGCGCAAATCAGGGCTGCCCTTGCGCAGGATCAACCGGTCCCGATCCCGAAGTCAAGATGCGACATCGGGTCACGCGTAGGAATGTCGAGATAGCGGGAGCCTTGAGGCCGGACTATTGGCCTTCAACCGCATTGACTGGTACCCAAGATGTTTCTCGCACCCGGAGACACCGATTTCGCAGCCATTGCCGGACTGGCTGCAGCCGCCGAACGGCACGCAGATCACTCTGCTACTTCTGCGCATGCAACAAGGTCATTACGCACGACCATGGCTGCAGCGCTAGATATCTGAGCTACCTCGTTCGTGAGATGGACCCGGTCGCGTCACATCTCGTACCTGACCGGCGAACCGTGCAGCTGCATCTGGGAGATGGAACGCCGACCTTCTTCCCTGTTGCCGAACTCGAAGAGCTTGTCTAGCAACGGCAGAACCGCTTCGCGTTCTCGATCGACGCAGAACTTGCCATCGAAATTGATCCGCGAACCGTCAGCACCAAAACGCTTTCACCACTCGCGCGCCTCGGCTTCAACCGAGCGAGCTTCGGCGTACAGGACTTTGCTACCGACGTTCAGCAGGCTGTCAATCGCATCCAGCCACTCGGTGTGGTGAAACGCGCACTCAGCGGCGCACGCGATGCGGGATTTCTCTCAATTAACGTCGACCTGATCTACGGTTTGTCGCAGCAGACTGTCGCCTGATTTAGCCCGCGCACTGCGTCAGTGCACCGCACCCCGCCGCTTTGTTCGTCCTTGATCGACATCAATCACAAAGCTGGCCGGTTGTCGGACCATGATGCTGCGAGTGTGATGCCGCATGCGTCAAGCCAGCTTCAGGTCAAAAGTGCCACAACCCGGACTTAACCACTATGACAGACAGAAAAGCCTTAAGGAAACGGTCGATAGCCATCGTCACGACATTGAGCGCCTGTCTATCGGGATGTGATCTGACTGTGCTTGATCCAAAAGGGAGCGTCGGCGCGGCCGAGAAGTCGCTGATCGCCACCGCCACGTGGGCGATGCTGATCGTCGTGATCCCGGTGATCCTGCTGACGCTGTTCTTCGCGTGGCGCTACCGTGCGTCGAACCGTCATGCGATCTACGCACCCAAATGGTCGCACTCGACGGCGATCGAGATCGTCGTCTGGACTATCCCCGCCCTGATCATCCTGTACCTCGGTATCCTGACGTGGCGCACCACACATGAGCTCGACCCGTACCGGCCGCTGCAGTCGAGCGTGAAACCGATCGACGTCGAGGTGGTCGCGCTCGACTGGAAGTGGCTCTTCATCTACCCGGACCTCGGCATTGCGTCGGTGAACCAGCTCGCCGTGCCAGTCGATACGCCGGTGAATTTCCGGATCACGTCGGACTCGGTGATGAACTCATTCTTCATCCCGCAACTCGGCACCCAGGTGTATGCAATGGTCGGCATGCAGACCCGGCTGCACCTGATCGCGGATGCACCGGGAAATTTCGAAGGCATGTCCGCCAACTTCAGCGGCAAGGGATTCGCCGACATGAAGTTCCGCACGCTCGCGACGAGCGCCACCGACTTCGACGCATGGGTGCGGAAGGTCAAGGCTTCGCCGGACCGCCTGAGCATGGACGAATACGCCGAAGTCGCGAAGCCGAGCGAGAAGCAGTCGGTACGCTACTTCTCATCGATCGACCAGTACCTGTTCCGCAACATCGTTGCCCGATACAACAACGGCAACGTCACGGCCTTCCGCGACGCCGCCTGTCGCACGCAGACCACGGAGTAAGCCATGTTTGGAAAACTCACGCCCGGCGCGATTCCGTTCGATCAGCCGGTCATCATGGGCGCGGCCGCGTTCATGGCGCTCATCGTGCTGGCGGTCATCGTCACGCTCACGAAGCTCGGCCGCTGGAAGTGGCTCTGGACCGAGTGGCTGACAAGCGTCGATCACAAGAAGATCGGCATCATGTACATCATCGTCGCGGTGCTGATGCTCGTGCGCGGTTTTGTCGACGCCGTAATGATGCGGCTTCAGCTCGCGATCGCGTTTCACGGCCCCGGTTACCTGCCGCCGCACCACTACGACCAGATATTCACCGCGCACGGTGTCATCATGATCTTCTTCATGGCGATGGCGCTGATGGTCGGCCTCTTCAATCTTGTCGTGCCGCTGCAGATCGGCGCGCGCGACGTCGCCTTCCCGTTCCTGAATTCGCTGAGCTTCTGGATGACGGCGATCAGCGCGATCCTGATCAATCTGTCGCTCGTGATCGGCGAGTTCGCGCAGGTCGGCTGGCTCGCGTATCCACCTCTGTCGGAGCTGCAGTTCAGTCCCGGCGTCGGGGTCGACTACTACATCTGGAGTCTGCAGCTCTCCGGCGTCGGTACGCTGATTACCGCGATCAACTTCTTCGTGACGATCGTCAAGCTGCGCGCGCCCGGCATGACGCTGATGAAGATGCCGGTGTTCACGTGGACCGCGCTGTGCTCGAACGTGCTGATCATGGCAACGTTCCCGATCCTAACCGTGACGCTCGCACTGCTCGGCCTCGACCGCTACGCAGGCATGCACTTTTTCACAAATGAGCTCGGCGGAAACGCGATGCTGTACCTGAACCTGATCTGGGCGTGGGGCCACCCGGAGGTGTACATCCTCGTGCTGCCCGCGTTCGGCATCTACTCGGAAGTGATCGCGACCTTCGCGAAGAAACCGCTGTTTGGCTACAGAACGATGGTCTACGCGTCGTGCGCGATCACGGTGCTCGCATTCCTCGTGTGGGCGCACCACTTCTTCACGATGGGTTCCGGCGCGGACGTTAACGCGTTCTTCGGCATTATGACGATGGTCATCGCGATCCCCACGGGCGTGAAAATCTTCAACTGGCTGTTCACGATGTACCGCGGTCGCATCGAGTTCACCGCACCCGTGCTGTGGACGATCGGCTTCATGGTCACGTTCACGATCGGCGGCATGACGGGCGTGATGATGGCGATCCCGGGCGCGGACTTCGTGCTGCACAACAGCCTGTTCCTGATCGCGCACTTTCACAACGCGATCATAGGCGGCGTCGTGTTCGGCTATCTCGCAGGCTTCCATTACTGGTTCCCGAAGGCGTTCGGCATCAAGCTTAACGAGAAGCTCGGCAAGCGGGCGTTCTGGTGCTGGTTCGTCGGTTTCTACGTGTCGTTCGTGCCGCTCTACGTGCTCGGCTTCATGGGCATGACCCGGCGCCTGAATCACTACGACAATCCGACCTGGCATCCTTGGCTGTTCGTCGCCGCATGCGGCGTGGTGCTGATCGCACTCGGTGTCGTGCACCAGATCGCCCAGGTCGTCGTGAGCGTGATCCATCGCAACGAGCCGGAATACGGCGACCCGACGGGCGACCCGTGGAACGGCCGCACGCTCGAATGGGCCACCGCGTCGCCGCCCGCTGTCTACAACTTCGCGCGCATACCGGTCGTCCACCAGCTCGACGCGTTCGCGCACATGAAGGAAAGCGGCGCAGCAAATGCCGCACTGGCGCATTACGAGGACATCCACCTACCGTCGAACACCGCGGACGGGTTCCTGATCGGCGCATTCAGCCTCGTGCTCGGCTTCGCCGGCGTCTGGCACATCACGTGGCTCGCCGTGCTGGCCTTCGTCGCGATCGTCGCCGCGCTGATCGCGCGTAGCTTCCGCGACGACCATGGCTACGTGATTCCGGCCTCGCGCGTGCGCGAAATCGAAGCACGACGCGGCAGCGCACCCACCCCGGCCGACCTTGAATTACCCGAATCCGCGGAGACCTGATCCATGACGCAATCTGCATTACTCGTCCATCACGGCAGGTCGAGCGCTGACCACGGCCCAACGCCCACCGTGTTCGGCTTCTGGCTGTACCTGATGACCGACTGCATGCTGTTCGCGTCGCTGTTCGCCGTGTTCGCCGTAATGGCGCACCAGTTCGCGGGTGGCGCGTCCGGACGGGACCTGTTCGACATCCCGGGTGTCGCATTTGAAACTGGCGCGCTGCTGCTGAGCAGCACCACCTACGGCTTCGCGATGCTCGGCGCGCAGCGCCAAGGGCGTGGTGCCGTGATCGGCTGGCTCCTCGTGACGTTCGTGCTTGGCGCGCTATTCCTCGCGTTCGAGCTGCGCGAGTTCTCGCACCTGGTCGCCGACGGTGCTGGGCCCAGTCGCAGCGCCTTCCTGTCGTCGTTCTTCACGCTGGTTGGCACCCACGGCCTGCACGTGACAGCCGGCCTCGTCTGGATGGCCGTGCTCGTCGTGCATGTCGTCCGCTCGCCTGAACTGTCCGGTCGCGACCTCACGAGTCTGACATGCCTGAGCCTCTTCTGGCACTTCCTCGACATCGTGTGGATCTGCGTGTTTTCGTTTGTCTATCTCGGGAGCATGCTCTAAATGGTCCATTCACACTCGACGTCCACGACCGCCTCGCGTGGTGACGTCGCCGGTTATATCACCGGTTTCGTGCTTGCCGTGGCGCTGACTGCTGGCTCATTCTCGATCGTCACGCAACGGTTGCTGCCGTCCGGCTCCGCGATTATGGCGCTCGCGTTGCTGGCGTTCGTGCAGATCGTCGTGCAACTGGTGACGTTCCTGCATCTCGACCTGTCGCGCGGCCAGCGCTGGAACGTGCTGGCGTTATGCTACACCGCGCTCGCCGCGCTGTTCCTGATCTTCGGCACGATCTGGGTGATGCACAATGTCAGCATGAACATGATGTCGCGCTGACTCGCCACCAGCGCGAAACTGTCTGGTCATATCATCGCGGATACGGCATGCAGCCGTCGGCCGCGTGCGTAGTGTTGTGCTGCACCGTTCTACCGGTCTTTCTTCATGAACAGTCCGAATCACCCCGTTCCCGCCAATGAGCCATTGCCCCATCGCAAGGTCATCCGCTCGTGGCTGACACCGTTCGCCGAACGCCGCACCGCCTACGCGCTTCTGCTGCTCGTGTTCGACTACGTTTTGCTATTGTGTGCGCTCGCCGCGAGCGTGTTCGCGCACGGGTTCGTGCTGAAGACCGTATTCGGATGCATGGCGGGCTTCGTCATCGGACGGCTCTTCGTCATCGGTCACGACGCATGTCATGAGAGCCTGACCCGGCACCGCACGCTCAACCGCTGGCTGGGCCGGATCGCCTTCCTGCCGTCGCTCACGCCGTACAGCCTGTGGCAAGTGGGTCACAACGTGGTGCATCACGGCTACACGAACCTGAAAGGCGTCGATTTTGTGTGGGCACCGCTGACGATCCAGGAATATCACGCCTTGAGTGGGCCACGGCGCGCACTGGAACGTATCTATCGCAGCGGCTGGGCGCCCGGTCTCTACTACATGATCGAAATTTGGTGGACGAAGATGTTTTTTCCGTCGCGGGCCGCCATGCCGACGCGGCGCCCCGTGTTCTTCCGTGACTGCACGCTGGTATCGGTGTTCGCACTGCTGTGGATCGGCGCGCTCGCGTGGATCGCTCGCGCGACGCAGCGGGGGGTGGTCCCGTCAATCGCATGCGGGTTCGGGGTGCCGTTCCTGTTCTGGTGCGCGATGGTGGGTTTCGTCGTGTACGCGCACCACACGCATCCGCAAATCCGCTGGTACGACGATCGCGCGAAATGGGGGCGTTCAGATCCGTTCGTATCCACGACGGTGCACTTGACCTTTCGCTGGGGTTTTGGCGCGCTGTTTCATCACATCATGGAGCACACCGCGCATCACGTCGACATGAGTCTCCCTCTATACGGGCTCGTCGGTGCTCAGCGAACCCTCGAAGCGATGCTTCCGGAACGGATCGTCGTGCAGCGGTTTTCGTGGCGTTGGTACTTCGACACCGCACGAGGCTGCAAACTATACGATTTTTCGACTGATCAGTGGACCGATTTCGCTGGTCGCGCGACGCACGTCCCTCTTACTAATTGAATCGGTCGTAAGAAAAATGTCACACCATACGGCAAAATTCGCCCTGTTATCCTTCTGGCTTTGCAGGGAATCAGTGCAAGCCGTAACGCATAAAAAAGCCTGCAGGCCAGCACTACCATAAGCCGGGAAGACGATTAATACGAACACTGCGGTTCGCTCGGGGGCCTTCATCTAATCCCGCAACTCGGGGTTCCGTGCTTTCGCTCGGCGTTCGTTACGTGCGGCCACTTCAGGTCGCGTTCAATGCAATTTGAATTTAATAGCGAGGGTAAAAATGCCGGATATCAGCGGAAATGCGACAGCAATTGGCGAGGCAAACACTCAGCAAATGTGTGCTGCCCTGACCGTTCAAACCTATGTAAATAGCGTTCTAGAACAGCCCCAGGTGGATTTTTCTGGCATCGACGGTCTGTCGCAATACCAGACACAAATCAACGACGGGCTCACCACCGCGAAAGGCCATGCGATCTATTATCTGGACACGCTGCAGCCCAGCCTGATCGAAAACATGGCAAACATCGACAACTACTACCAGCTCAACAAAGCACTACCGGCGACGCTGCCGGCAGGCTCGACTGTTGCTGAGTGGACAGCCGCCCTCACGGCGGTGCAGCAGGAGTCGGTGAAATACCAAGGCGCCGCGAACCAGATTGTCACCAACCTCCAGACGCTTGGCGCGAATCTAACGACGGACTCAGCGGACTTCACAACCACCGTTACCAATATGAATAGTGCGGTTGGCGGAGCAGACGGGATTCTCGCCATCATCATAGGGGAACTCAGCAAAGCTCAGGCAGAAATCGACGGCGCAATCGCCGGAATCGTTCTGAGCGGGCTGACTGTCGTAGGCGGCGTATTTGTCATCTGCGTAGGGGCGATCGCTGAGTTTGTCACCGCTGGCGCGTCTACCGGTGCAGTGATCGGCGGCGTTGGCATTGTCTTGGCGGGAGTCCTCGGTGAAGCCGGCGCGGCAGCCGGGCTCGTCGCAGCGAATAAGGCGAAGGCGTCGCTGCTCACCGAACAAGCGGACCTGAAGGAAGAGGTAAAGCTCGCTACGGCGATTAGTGGCGGCTACACATCACTTTCTACGCATGTCAATGGTGCCATTACTGCAGCATCGGCGATGGCAAACGCGTGGGAAAGCATCACATCTGATCTGGGCGACATCATCGCCGATTTGAACAAGGGGATTTCGAGTGCGGACGAGATCCGCACCCTGTTCATAAACGCGGCAAACGGCGAAATCGGGACGCTCCTGGCGGACATCCAGACGGTCAAGGGCCAAATGGCTAGCGTAACCGTGCAATCGGCCGCCGCGCATCAGACCGTAAGCGATCTCATCGCGAAGGTCGCCAATTTGCCCGCCTCAGCAGGAGTGGCGTAACGCGATCCGCTAGCCCGTGCGGCCTCCGTCGGGATTGATTCCAACGGAGGCGGCCCCGTCATACCACAACGAAGGAAAGAGACAACATGGGTCCTTTTTCACAGACTTTGGCCGCCCTGAACAGTAGTGTCTCCAAATTGCGGTCCATCCAAGAATTGCCCGGCGACGCGGTGCCAATTCAGAACTCCGTCTGCAATTCTCTTATCGGCATTCTGAAGGACGCCGCTCCTTTTCAGACGGCCCTGCTCGGCTATACCGGTTCGGCAATCACCGCGCTGAATGGTGCGCTCGCTGACCTTAAAAAAGGTGCAAGTCCGGGCTCGATAGCCAAAACTGTCTCGGACGTCGCTGCCACCATCAGTACGTACCAACAAAGCGCGACATCACTACTCACCCAATCGAACGCTGCCGCGGCTCTCATGTCGTCGTCGTTTACGCAGCTAGCCCACGTCGAAGGCTCTATCCAGAGTCAGATGACGACTTTGCAGGCACAGGAAGGCGCGGCACGGGGCCAATTGGCTGCCGCACAAAAGCGTTACTACTATCTCCTTGCACTGGGGCCATTCGGTCTACCGGGCCTTGCGGCTGCGCTTGGTCTTTATCTCAAATGGAAAAGCGATGCTGCCGCGATTCAGAATCGCATCAACTCGCTATCGAGTCAGATCGGCGTGCTGCAGGGTTTGGTCACGGCGTGCAAGACATTGGCCACCGCCGAGGCCTCCAGCCTTAGCGACCTGACAAATCTGAAGACCGCGATCGATGACACTGCCGCAGACTTCACCGTGATTATTAACGATCTCAATCAGGACCCGTCTCCCTCCGTCGTTGAGCTTCGTTTAACCACTTGTATCGCAATGCTCGGCGTTCTACAGGCCGACGCTTCCTGATAGTTCGAAGCTTTCGCGCTGCTCAATCGGTGGCGGAAGCCACCGATGAGTGGCAACCAGCGTGCCATACTGAACGCATCTCAAGACGTGCCACCGGGGCTCGGGGTGAACATACCGTGTTTACGCCGACCGAAAATTCGGCCACATGTAGGGATCGCGCCGACTGAAAATTGAGCCGGGCAATCAACCTATCCTGCTAGTTTTTCTGGCAGGGTGTTTGGGGATGATCCCGCTGACGATGATTGGCAAGGTGCGGCGGATGTTCCACCGCCAGAACAAGTCGGTACGCGAGATAGCACGTCTCACAAGCCTGTCGCGCAACACGATTAGTAAATATCTGAACATGGATGTTCAGGAGGAGCCGAAGTATCAGCGGCGCGCCCAGCCGACCCGGTTGACGCCGTTTCATGAGGCGCTGGTGCAGGCGCTCAGTGTCGACGCGCGGCGGTCGAAGAAGGAGCGGCGCACCGCCTGGATGCTGTTTCAGGAGATCAAGGCGGGCGGCTACGACGGCTGTTACTCGCGGGTGACCGATTTCATCCGGGCCTGGCGGCAAGGCGAAGGCAAGGCGGTTTCGAAATCGGCGTTTGTGCCGTTGCGATTCGAGCTGGGCGAGGCATTCCAGTTTGATCGGTCCGAGGAAGGACTGGTTGTCGGCGGCATTTACCGCAAGCTGCAGGTGTCGCACATGAAGCTATGTGCGTCGCGGGCGTTCTGGCTGGTTGCCTATCCGAGCCAGGGGCACGAGATGCTGTTCGATGCCCATACGCGCTCGTTCGCAGCCTTCGGCGGGGTGGCCCGCCGGGGCATCTACGACAATATGAAAACAGCCGTAGACAAGGTTCACAAAGGCAAGGGCCGCACGGTCAATCCGCGTTTCGCAGTGATGTGCTCGCACTACCTGTTCGATCCGGACTTCTGCAACGTCGCCAGTGGCTGGGAGTATGGTGTGGTAAAAAATATGTCGCAGTGGTTCTCAACAACCGTCTGCGCATCTGGATTGAGGCGCGTGCGCAACGCTTCGGCAGTTTCGCCGAACTGAATGCATGGCTGGCGACCCGGTGCCGGTCGTTGTGGGATCAGGTGAAGCACCCGGACTATCGTGACCTGAGCGTCGCCGACGTGTTCGAGCAGGAGCGCGCCCATCTGATGCCGATGCCGACACCGTTTGACGGTTACTGTAAGACTCGCTAACAAAGCCTGTCATCCGAAAGCAAGCAGCAGTTGCAGCCCGAGGTCGGCTGCCATGTCGAGCGCGCTGCGGCCATCCGGTGCGCACAGTTCTGCGTTCGCCCCATGCGCAAGCAGCATCTGCAGGACGTCGAGGCGACCGCTCGCGGCTGCCTGCATCAGGCATGTGATGTCGTCGTCGTTCACATGGTCGATCGGCGCGCCGGCGTCGATCAGCCGCAGGATGGTCGCGGGGCCGCCGTGCAGGCACGCGAACCAGAGCGCATGGTTGCCGTCGTCATCGAGCGCGTCGGCGCGTGCGCCGAGTGCGAGCAACGCTTCGACGACCGCGTCCTCGCCATGCTGCGCGGCGCGCATCAACGGGGTTTCGCCGTTCACGCAGCGCGAATGCGGAGCAGGGAAGCCGTGGTACGCCAGCCAGGTGGAAAGTGCGGCGGGCACGATCGTTTCGAGTTGTGCATCGGGGTTCCGGACAACGCGCGAGGCCAGGCGTTCGCGGACGACGAAAACAGTGTCGGTGTGCATGATCATGGTCGCGTTCGGGTGCAAGGGAACATCGGTTGGCGCAGCCGCGCGGGCGGCGGCCGCAGGGACCCGAGCCTCAGACGGGCCGGTTCTCGTTGGGGTTGCGCACCGGCCCCATCAATTCAAGTCCTTCGCTGTAGGTGATCGTGTCGAAGGTCACGTCGAACTTGATGGCCGCGTCCGCTACCGCATCCAGCTTGCCGCCTGAGTCCTTTTTCTTCAATTCGTTCTTTTCGAGGTACAGCAGTTCGAGCATCTCGTTGTAGACGGTGGACTCGAGAATCGGCAGCACATAGAACATCGCGCCCTTGTACGGCACCTGATATCGCTTGCTCAGGTCGATGTTGTCGCAAAACAGAAAGTACTTGCCATCCGCCGAGAGCGTGTCGCTGAGCACCTCGGCCACGTCCTTCAGATGCTCGAAGCTCAACAGATACCCGGCGAAGAACGGCAAGTGCTTATGGCCGATCGTCGCGCATGCCATCACCTGATCGCAGGTCAGCTCCGGCGGCCGCGCTTCGTCGGCGAGCTTCGGGGCAAACCGCAGCGCAAGTTCGCCGCGGAAGCCGACCCGGCCGAGCTTGTTCGTCAACCCCTTGAGAACCGGGTTGAGCAGACGGCCTTCATGTTCGAGACGGGCGAACGCGGTGTCGTCGATCTCCTTGTGCGCGAGCGTTTCGGTCATCACAGATCCTTGGGTTAAACAGCGTTGAAGAGGGATTCACGTCTGCGTATTGCGCATCCGGTCGGCGATTTTGAAAAAGGCCTGCATCAGTTCATCGCGTAGCACCGGATCGACACCCGTCTCGTCGAACGCGGCGCGCATGCAAGCTAGCCACGCATCCCGTTCGGCGGTGCCGATCGCGAATGCGGCATGACGCGTGCGCAACCGTGGTTGGCCGCGCTGTGCCGAGTACCGCTTGTCGGCGCCGAGCCATTCGCACAGATACAGCACCAGCAGGGCCTTCGTCGAAGACAGGTCCGGGTGATGCATCGCGCGAATGCGCTGCGCGTCGGCCCGCGTATCCATGTGCCGATAGAACGCATCGACCAGGCGGATGACGGCGGTCTCGCCGCCTAGACGGTCGAAGTGCGTCTCGCGCGGCACGGGTCGCGAAGCTTGGGTGGCTGGTGTGTCCATGGCGCGATCAATGCAATAACCGAACCAGGCCGCAACCCGGCGATTGTCCGGCTGCACGCAGGCCAATGCGACAGAAATCGCACGACAAACGCGCCCGAATGGTTTCATTGGCGACGAAGTTCACGTGGTTTGTCGCGAAATCGACAAGACAGAAGAGGAGTCCGCAAAAGTCCCGAACCAACCGCCGCAGCGCGGCGGGGCGGACGCGACGCAGTACCGCTGGTGACGTGGCACAGAAGCTGCGTTTGGAGTCCAGCGCGGACACAGGTCCGGCCGATGCGTGACTCGATATAAGAAGACCCATACAGGCACGACAGGCTGACATGGTCGCGGTTACGCAACCCTGGTTTCAACCCTTCTTCCTGAATGGAGAAATGCAATGTCTAAACTTCGGCAAATCGCGTTCTACGGTAAAGGCGGTATCGGCAAGTCGACCACCTCGCAGAACACCCTGGCAGCCCTGACGGAACTCGGGCAGAAGATCCTGATCGTCGGCTGCGATCCCAAGGCGGACTCTACCCGCCTGATCCTGCATGCAAAGGCGCAGGACACCATCCTGTCGCTAGCGGCCGAAGCCGGCTCGGTGGAGGACCTCGAACTCGAGGACGTGATGAAGATCGGTTACCGCAACATCCGTTGCGTGGAGTCCGGCGGTCCGGAACCGGGCGTCGGCTGCGCGGGCCGTGGCGTCATCACGTCGATCAACTTCCTCGAAGAAAACGGCGCCTATGACGGCGTGGACTACGTGTCGTACGACGTGCTCGGCGACGTGGTGTGCGGCGGTTTCGCAATGCCGATTCGTGAGAACAAGGCGCAGGAAATCTACATTGTGATGTCCGGCGAAATGATGGCCATGTATGCGGCCAACAACATTTCAAAGGGCATTCTGAAGTACGCGAACAGCGGCGGTGTGCGGATCGGCGGGCTCGTGTGCAACGAGCGTCAGACCGACAAGGAACTCGAACTCGCCGAAGCGCTGGCGAAGATGCTCGGTTCGAAGCTGATCCACTTCGTGCCGCGCGATAACATCGTGCAGCACGCCGAGCTGCGCCGCATGACGGTGATAGAGTTCGCGCCCGAATCCAAACAGGCGGAAGAGTATCGCCAGCTCGCCACCAAGGTGCACAACAACGCGGGCAACGGCACGATCCCGACGCCGATCACGATGGATCAACTGGAAGACCTGTTAATGGAGCACGGAATCATGACGTCCATCGACGAATCGCAAGTCGGCAAGCCTGCAGCGGAACTGACCGCCTAAGCGAGCGCCGCTGCGCGCGGCCCGGTGTTCTTCTTCACTCGATGAACCGGGCCGTGCCGGCTACCCGCTGCCAGGCTTGATACTCACCCTATGGAGCATTCCCATGAGCGTCACTGTTGAAGAGCGCAAGGCCGCGAACAAGGCCCTGATCGATGAAGTGCTGAAGGCCTATCCGGAGAAGATGGCCAAACGGCGCGCCAAGCATTTGGGCACCTTCGAGGACGGCAAGCCCGACTGTGGCGTGAAATCAAACATCAAGTCATTGCCGGGCGTGATGACGATTCGCGGTTGCGCGTACGCCGGCTCGAAGGGCGTCGTCTGGGGGCCCATCAAGGACATGATCCACATCAGTCATGGTCCGGTCGGTTGCGGCCAGTACTCGTGGGCCGCGCGTCGCAACTACTACATCGGCACTACCGGTATCGACACCTTCGTGACGATGCAGTTCACGTCGGACTTCCAGGAAAAGGACATCGTCTTCGGCGGCGACAAGAAGCTCGACAAGATCATCGACGAGATTCAGGAACTGTTTCCGCTGAACAAGGGCATCTCGATCCAGAGTGAATGCCCGATCGGCCTGATCGGCGACGACATCGAGGCCGTCTCGAAGACGAAGAGTGCGCAGTATGAAGGGCACACCATTTTGCCGGTGCGCTGCGAAGGTTTTCGCGGCGTCAGCCAGTCGCTGGGCCACCATCTGGCTAACGATGCGATTCGAGACTGGATATTCGATAAGGCCGATCCGGACAAGCGGCCCGAATTTGTTTCGACGCCTTATGATGTTGCGATCATCGGCGATTACAACATCGCCGGCGATGCCTGGTCGAGCCGGATTCTGCTCGAAGAGATCGGGCTGCGCGTGATCGCGCAATGGTCGGGCGACGGCTCGATCGCCGAGCTCGAGAATACGCCCAAGGCCAAGCTCAATTTGCTGCATTGCTACCGCTCGATGAACTATATCAGCCGGCACATGGAAGAGAAGTACTGCATTCCGTGGGCGGAATACAACTTCTTCGGCCCGTCGATGATCGAGAAGAGCCTGCGCGAGATCGCCAGCCACTTCGACGACACCATCAAAGCCAACGCGGAGAGGGTGATCGCCAAGTATCGTCCCCTGGTCGATGCGGTGAACGCGAAGTTCAGAGCGCGCCTGCAGGATAAGACTGTGATGCTGTTCGTTGGGGGCCTGCGTCCGCGCCACGTGATCGGCGCCTACGAAGACCTCGGCATGAACGTGGTCGGCACCGGCTACGAATTCGGCCACAACGACGACTATCAGCGCACCACGCACTACGTGAAGGACGGCACACTGATTTACGACGACGTGACCGGCTACGAGTTTGAGAGGTTCGTCGAACAGGTCCAGCCCGATCTGGTCGGCTCCGGCATCAAGGAAAAGTACGTGTTCCAGAAAATGGGCGTGCCGTTTCGCCAGATGCACAGCTGGGACTATTCCGGTCCATATCACGGCTACGACGGCTACGCCATTTTCGCGCGCGACATGGACATGGCCATTTCCAGCCCGGTGTGGGGGCTCGCCAAGGCGCCCTGGAAGAAAAACCCCTAAGCGCCGGCCACCGGACTGATCACCGGACGGCAGGCCATTGAATTGAATATCAGGAGCATCCCGTGCCCCAATCCGCAGACCAGATTCTCGACCAGGAACTCCTGTTCCGTGAGCCCGAGTATCAGAAAATTTTCCGCGCGAAAAAGGAAAACTTCGAGTTCAACCATTCAGACGAGCAGGTCAAGCAGATCGTCGAGTGGACCAAGAGCGAAGACTACCGGCAAAAGAACTTTGCACGCGACTCGCTCACCATCAACCCGGCCAAGGCCTGCCAGCCGCTCGGCGCAGTGTACGTGGCCAACGGCTTTCACAAGACGCTCAGTTTTGTGCATGGCTCGCAGGGCTGTGTAGCGTTTTACCGCTCGCACTTCTCGCGTCACTTCAAGGAGCCGACCTCGTGCGTCAGCTCGTCGATGACCGAGGACGCGGCGGTGTTCGGCGGCATGAACAACATGATCGACGGCCTCGCAAATGCGTACAACCTGTACAAGCCCGACATGATCGCGGTCTCCACGACCTGCATGGCGGAGGTGATCGGCGATGACCTCGACGCGCTCATCAAGAGCAGCAAGCAGAAGGGCAGCGTGCCGGAAGACTACGACGTGCCGTTCGCGCATACGCCGGCCTTCGTCGGCAGCCACGTGACCGGCTACGACAACGCGCTCCTCGGCATCCTCAAACACTTCTGGGACGGCAAGGCCGGCACAGCGACGCCGCTTGAGCGCGTGCCCGACGACAGCGTCAACTTCATCGGCGGCTTCGACGGCTACGTGGTCGGCAACATGAAGGAAATTCGCCGCATCTTCGATCTGTTCGGCGTGACGGTGAACATCATCTGCGACCCTTCCGAAACGTGGAATACGCCGACCGACGGCGAGTTCCGAATGTACGAAGGCGGCACGACCAAGGAGGAGGTCGAGCGCGCGTTGAACGCGAAGGCGACCTTCGTGTTCCAGGAATACTGCTGCGAGAAGACCAGCAAGTTCATTGGCGAGCATGGCCAGGAAGTGGTGGTGCTGAACTCGCCGGTTGGCGTCGCGGGCACCGATCAGTTCCTGATGGAAATCTCGCGCGTGACCGGCAAGCCGATTCCGGCGCAACTGGAGAAGGAGCGAGGCCAGCTTGTCGATGCGATGGCCGACAGCCAGGCTCACCTGCACGGCAAGCGCTTTGCGCTCTACGGCGACCCGGATCAGATGCTGGGCTACACGCAGTTCCTGCTGGAACTCGGCGCCGAGCCGGCTCACGTGCTGGCGACCAACGGCAACGAAACCTGGGCTGCGAAGGTGCAGGCGCTGTTCGACGCGTCGCCCTACGGCGCCGGCTGCAAGGTGTATCCGAAACGCGATCTGTGGCACATGCGCTCACTGCTGTTTACCGAGCCGGTGGATTTCCTGATCGGCAACACCTACGGCAAATATCTCGAGCGCGATACCAAAACGCCGCTGATACGCATGGTGTTCCCGATCTTCGATCGCCACCATTACCATCGCTTCCCGACCTGGGGCTATGAAGGTGCGTTGCGGGTGCTGGTCACGCTGCTGGACGAGTTCTTCGAAGCGCTCGACGCCAACACGATCGACGTGGCGAAGACCGACTACAGCTACGACATCATTCGCTGACGAGGAGAGCCCGGCCATGGCAGACACAGCAGATGCATCGGGCGCGGCAGATGCAGTTCTGGTCAAGATGACGCAGGACGGCCGTAACGTCGAGGTCATCAGCGGCTGGGTTTGCCTGGCCGGTGTGGGCGAGGCCGACCCACCTCGTCCCGCTGCTCGAACACCCGAACCGGCAGATGATCGCCCACGTGCTGCCCGGGGCCCCGCGCATGTGGCCGGCCGGTTGCCATTGACGCACGAGGAGATTGCGATTGCACGGGGTGCGATGTCGGCGGCTCGGTGGCAGTTCGACGCGAGCCCGGCGGGTATCGCGCCGCGGTTACCTCGCGCGGTGTGGGCGAAGATTGCGGCGGAGGATGTCGAGTAGCGGGGCACCGCTGAAAACGAAATTGCTGCGCTGTGTGTAGCTAGCCTGCGTGACGAACCTCAGCGAGGGAGCGGGGCATGATCTATGTAGTCGCGCAGTCTGACTCCGTGCCGCTGCGTGCCTGATTCCCCTACGACGACTTTGAGCGCGAGGTGGCGGCGTCCGACCCGTTGAGCCTCGCGGAGATCAATGACGAGGTAACGCCGCGCGAACTGCTCGCGCTGGTCGACGACGTTTCCGATGCGAACGGACGGGCAGAGTACCTGTCGATCTGTGCGGTGGGACTACGCGAAAGCTCCACGGATGCGCCACGCGCTGACTGCTTACCTGGCGGTTCGCGAACCCTTGGGGCCGGATGCGTTTCTGGAGGCGCGCGCGAATGCGATCGCACGGTTCCTGCTCCATACGGAACGGCAAGTCAGGCAGTGAACGTGTGTTGTGGTTCTCTGTGTCGCGAACCGTCTGTCGCAAACCGTTCAAACCCGCCATTGCGATGCGCGCGAGCGCCTGCTTCAGCGCGAATTGGCACGTTTTCAAGGCGTTTCCCGGTGGTATGGAACTTGCCACTAGAGAAACGTCCATCCATCAGGAGCACGTCATGTCTGCTTCGCTCAATGCCCAAATCGCCGAAGTTTTCGACGAGCCGGGTTGCGACAAGAATCAAGGCAAGAGCGAGAAGGAACGCAAAAGGGGCTGCATCAAGCAGCTTTCGCCGGGTTCGGCCGCAGGCGGGTGCGCGTTCGACGGCGCGAAGATCGCTTTGCAGCCGGTGGTGGACGTCGCACACCTCGTGCACGGGCCGATTGCCTGTGAAGGTAACTCGTGGGACAACCGGCACGCCGCTTCGTCCGGTTCGCAACTCTATCGCACCGGCTTCACCACCGATATCAACGAACTCGACGTGGTGTACGGCGGCGAGAAGCGCCTGTTCAGGAGCGTGCGCGAAATCATCGAGAAATACGATCCGCCCGCAGTGTTCGTCTACCAGACCTGCGTCACTGCGCTGATCGGCGACGACATCGAGGCAGTCTGCAAGCGCGCCACCGAACAATTTGGCAAGCCGGTGATTCCGGTCATTTCCCCCGGTTTCGCCGGGCCGAAGAATCTGGGCAACAAGCTTGGCGGCGAGGCGATCCTCAACTATGTGATCGGCACGCGCGAGCCCGAGTACACGACGCCGTATGACATCAACGTCATTGGCGAATACAACCTGTCGGGCGAACTCTGGCAGACCAAGCCGCTGCTCGACGCGCTGGGCATCCGTATCCTCTCGTGCATCTCCGGCGACGGGCGCTACAACGAGGTCGCAAGTTCGCATCGCGCCAAGGTCAACATGATGGTCTGCTCGAAGTCGATGATCAACATCGCGACAAAGATGCAGCGGCGCTACGGCATCCCTTACTTCGAGGGCTCGTTCTATGGGATCGGCGACATGAGCGACACGCTGCGCCATATCGCCAGCCTGCTCGTGCAGCAGGGCGCGCCGGACGATCTGCTAGAGCGGACCGAGCGCCTGATCGCCGCCGAGGAAGCACGCGCGTGGGAGCGCATCGCGCACTACAAAGCGCGCCTTACCGGCAAGCGGGTATTGCTCATCACAGGTGGCGTGAAGTCTTGGTCGGTGGTTTCCGCGCTGCAGGAAGCAGGGCTCGAAATCGTCGGCACCAGCGTCAAGAAGAGCACTAAGGAAGACAAGGACAAGATCAAGGAGATCATGGGCGACGACGCCCACATGATCGACGGTATGACGCCGCGGGAGATGTACGCGATGCTCAGGGACGCGCGGGCCGACATCATGCTGTCGGGTGGCCGCTCACAGTTCGTCGCACTGAAGGCCCGCATACCGTGGCTCGACATCAATCAGGAACGCCACCACCCTTATGGCGGCTACGAGGGGATCGTCGAGCTGGTCCATGAGATCGACCGCGCGATCTACAACCCGGTGTGGCAACAGGTGCGGATCCCTGCTCCGTGGGGCGACGACGGGGGAGCGCTCGGTGTGGCCCAAGCGCAAGCCGCGCGCCCGCTGTCAAGCGCCGCGCACGGGGGAGCGCTCGGTGTGGTCCAAGCGCAAGCCGCGCGCCCGCCGTCGAGCGCCCCGGGGTGGGGGCGATGAGCCTCGAACCCGGTATACCGACCTGACGCCCCCGAACTCGAGAACATGCCATGGCCTATGTCGTCGAATCTATGAAAGCCTGTGCGGTCAATCCGCTCAAGATGAGCCAGCCGCTGGGCGCGAGCCTCGCGTTCCTTGGGCTCGATGCCTGCATGCCCGTGATGCACGGCTCGCAGGGCTGCACGTCGTTCGGCCTCGTGCTGCTGGTGCGCCACTTCAGGGAGGCGATCCCGCTGCAGACGACAGCCATGGACGAAGTCACCGCGGTGCTCGGCGGTTACGAGAACATCGAGGCCGCGCTGCTCAACATCCGCAAGCGCGCTGCGCCGAAGGTCATCGCGATCTGTTCAACAGGTCTCACCGAGACCGAGGGCGACGACGTGGACGGCTATCTCGTTACCGTGCGCAAGCGCAAGCCCGAACTCAACGACACTGAGATCGTCTATGTGTCGACCCCCGACTATGTCGGCGCATTCGAAGACGGCTACCGGCATGCGATTACCGGCATCGTCAACGCGCTGGTCAAGGCGTTGCCAACGGTGGCTAATCAGGTGACGCTGCTGCCCGGCAGCCATCTGTCGCCTGGCGACATCGACGAACTGCGCGAGATCATCGAAGCGTTCGGCTTCGATGTCATTGTGCTGCCCGACATTTCCGGCTCGCTCGACGGCCATATCGCGCCGGACTGGCGCGGCACCACACTGGGCGGTACCACGCTCGCGGAGATCCGGGCCGCGGGTGCATCGGCATTTACGATCGGCGTGGGCGAGCAGACGCGCGACGGCGCCGAGGCATTGCATGCTATCGCCGGCACACCGTTCGAAGTGTTCGGGCGGCTCACCGGACTGGAACCCAACGATCGTCTGCTGCAATTGCTCGCGCAGCGCTCCGGACGCCCCGTTCCCGCGAAATACCGGCGTCAGCGCAGCCGATTGCTCGATGCGATGCTAGACGGCCATTTCTACACTGGAGGCATCAGGGTCGCGATCGGCGCAGAGCCCGATCTGCTGTTCGCGGTCGGCAGCATGCTGCACGAGATGGGCGCGCAGTTGCGCTGCTGCATCAGCACGACGCGATCGCCCGCGCACGCGTTGCTGCCCGCTGATCAGGTCGTGATCGGCGATCTCGAAGACATGGAGCGCGCCGCGGCGGACTGCGACCTGCTGATCACCCATTCGCACGGCAGGCAGATGGCCGAGCACCTGCAAAAGCCGCTCTTCCGGATCGGTTTTCCGGTCTTCGACCGGGTCGGAAACGCACATCGACGCTACGTCGGCTACCGCGGCACGATGAACCTGATCTTTGAGATCGCCAACCTGATGATCGAGCAGATTCCGCATCACGATCCGGGCGAATGGCCGCTGCCGCAGGCCGCTATCGATCTGGCCGCGCGCGATCCCGCGCGGGAAGCGAACATTCCTGTCGTCGCGGCCGGTGCTTGACCCACCTAAAGGAGCACACAGCATGAAGATCGCGTTCGCCACCCAGGACAGGCAGTTCGTCGATGCGCATTTTGGCTGGGCGAGGAGCATCGTCACCTACAACGTCACACCGGACGGCTACCAGTTCGTCGAGGCGTTCGACTTTGGTGGCAAGCTCGAAGAGGACGGCGACGAGGACAAGGTCGCGCCCAAGCTCGAAGCCGTCAAGGATTGCGCGATCCTGTACGTCGCCGCAATCGGCGGCTCGGCCGCGGCTCGAGTGGTTGCGCTGAAGATTCACCCGATCAAGGTGCCGCGGCCCGAGTCCATCGAGGAGATTCTCGGCAAGTTGCAACAGGTGCTGAGGGGCACGCCGCCGCCGTGGCTGCGCAAGGCGCTGGCGAAGGGTGGCGAACGTGTATACGACTTTGAAGACGATGAGGTATCCCATGGCTGAATCATCCGCAATTCCGTCCAAGGCCAGCGACGAAATGCTGCTGGTCGCACCGTTTGTGCAGCAGCTCGTCAGGCAGTTGCGCGCGCAGGACACCCACGGCGTGTGGGACGGAAAGACCGACCTGCAACTGCTCAAGCCGTACATCCACACGCCGGAGGAACGCCGCGCGATTCCGATCATGGGCGACCCCGACCCCGAAACGCTGTGGCGGCTCGAGCTTTTCTATAGCGCGATTGCGGTGGCGATCGAGCGTGAGACCGGCCAAATGGTTTCGCCGATGATGAAGATGAGCCACGAGGGCTTCGGGCGCATGGTGTTGCTCGCGGGGCGGCTCGTTGTCGTCAACAAGCAGTTGCGCGACGTACACCGGTTCGGCTTCGCTTCGCTGGAGAAGCTCGCCGAGGCGGGCGCAAAGCTTCTCGACGAAGCGGTCGAGGTGATCCGGACGTACCCCGCCATCGCACAGTACGGGGCCTGAAGGAATCGTGAGGGGACCGAGACGATGAGCACCGATGCCGACGAACTCAAGGCGCACCTGAAGAAACTCAACGCGCAAGCGACCCAGGCGAAGTTGGACCTGCACGACCTCTCAGAGGAACTCCCGACCAACTGGGAGAACATTCTCGCTGTCGCCCAGCGCTGCCATGACGCTCACGCCGCGCTGATGGCAGCCCGCAAGGCTGCCGCTGCGGCAGCTGCCTGAACCAGCCAAGCCACGGAGCCACATCATGAGCGATACCTTCAGCGTTACGCTGCCGAGCGGCGCCACCTGGACGCCGACCTTCGTCAACAGGCTCGACGAAGAAAAATGCATTGGTTGCGGACGTTGTTTCCGTGTCTGTCCGCGTGGCGTGCTGCAACTCGTCGGGCTTAACGAGGACGGCGCGCACATCGCACTGGACGGCGACGACGAAGACGAAGACGACGAGTACGAGAAGAAGGTGATGACTATCGTGCATCGGGAACTGTGCGTCGGCTGCACCGCGTGCGCGAAGATCTGCCCGAAAAAGTGCTACACGCACGCGGCGGCCGTTCTCTGAGCGATGCCGCGATGAACGCCTATGCAACCCTGATGGCGTGTGCGGTGGATGTGGGCGATCCCACCGTGCTGGTACTGGCCGGCGTGCTGTCGAGCGGGTTCGAGCACCACGGCGTCGATGTGCTGCCGATGCCCGGACTGGACGCCGACCAGACGCGCCGAATGCTCGCGCGCTGGTTCCCAGGTGCCGGGCCGGCGCTCGGTCTTACGTGCGTCTTGTCGCCCGCCACGATGCCGCGTGACGACGAACTGGAAGACCTGGTGGCGTTGCTCAATCACCATGCCGATCCGCGCGCCGGCCCGGCAGACGAGGCGAACTGCGTGGCCCATGCATTGGCCTGCGCGAGCCTCGGGCAAAACCACCTTTGGCAAGACCTGCTTCTGCCGTCGCGGCGCGAGTTGTCCGCATTGATCAGCCACTGGTTTCCGCGGCTGGCCGCGAAGAATACGCATGACATGAAGTGGAAGAAGTTCTTCTACAAGCAACTGTGCGAGCGCGAGGGCCTGTTCATCTGCAAGGCGCCGAGTTGTGACGTCTGTTCGGACCATGCGCTTTGCTTTGGAGCGGAGTAGGCAAAAATGCCCGGCCCGCGCCTCCGTTGAGCAGGTGCGTCGCCGGTCCGCTTTGCCAGGCTTCTTCGGTAGATTCACAGTGAGAAGGCGCGGGACTTGCTTAAGCGTGCTCGTCGTTATCTATTCAGGCATTCAACCGAGAAATCGCACCACAAACCTTACGCACCTATGGATTCGTTCCAATCTGCTGCGTCCCCGGGGCCCCGCCCTCGCTGTACACCCTGCACCCGGGCATTGCCGCCCGCCTGCGTGCCCGCGCTGCCGCAACCGCCGCGCCGGCTACTCGCGATCTGCGACGAAGCTGGGTTGCGCGATCTGGCGCTGTGCCACTTGCAGCGGCTCAGACTTATGCTGCTGTTTGCACGCGTCGGTCACCGCTTCGATTGTGTCGCGCCGCGGGTGGCCGACTTCGTGGTCGACTCCTGCGGCGGGCTGCTGTATTACGGCGAGCGGCATGCGCATCTGCAGGCGGGCTCCAGGCCGCCGGTGCTGCTTGACGAAGAGGGCCGCGAACCCTGGCTGGTTCAACTTTGGTACGCGTTCGACGACGTCGGTTTCCCGCCCGCGCTGCGCGCCGACTTCTGGGGCTGGGCGAAGCCGCTGTCCGAGCATCGGCTGGCGCCGCACGCGCGTCATGCCGGCCGGACGCGCTACACGTACGACACGGTGCGTAGCTGGTTTCTCTCTCCGGCAGCGGGCGAACGGCTTGCGGGCCATGCCACGAGGCGCTCGCCATGAGACCCATGCCGCCTGCCGTTGCCGTAACGGTGGGATCCGAAGCGCAGCCCGTCATGAATCAGAACCGCGGCACATGCCTTCCCGACAGCAGTGCGAGCCTGTCGCTGGAGCGCGCGCGGGCACATGTCGCGAGCCTGCAGCACGAGTTGTTCGCGGTTGAGCAGGCGCTGCTCGACGACCGCGCATTGACGCGCGCATTGAGCGGGCGTCGATGGGTTTATGTGGGCGGGCGGCCAAGCATCAACGCCGTGCTGCGTGCGCTGGTGGATGCGGCGGGAGGCGAGTTCGTTCATCACACCGGGACCATCGACGACGATGGCCGTGCCGAAGGCTTCGAGGCTTTGCTGTCAGGCGCCTACCGGGTGCTGTGCCCATTGGATCTGATCGACCCGGACTCGCTGGTCGCGCTGCGGCGGTTGTGCGCGCGTCATCGCGCGCCGTGGTCCGCTTTGCGTTCGTCGAGCGTGACGAGCTTCATCGCGGGCGTGTTGCGGGCTCGGCCTGCCCAGCCGCGCGGCGTGGTCGCAGCGTCGCGCTTCTGCCTGAGGCATGGCTGACGTCGTCAAGACTTTACGTACCGCGAGATGTGGGCGCAAAACTTGCCTTTGACGTGGTCTTTCCACGAGAGGGCCTGCCATGTCGGATTCCGCACAACGCTACGGCCTTTTCCTCAACGTCGAGAACCCCGACGGCGACGCGCGATGCGCTGACGCAAACGGTGCGTAATGCGCCGGCCGCCCGAACGTTCGGCTACCACGAGGTGTGGCTCGCCGAGCATAACTACAGGTCGTACGCGAACAGCAGCGCGCTGGCGCTGCTGTTCGCCCACATCGCGACTCGTTTCCGTTGCCATATCGGGTTGCGGGGATATTGTCGTCGCATGAGGCGCGTGCGCGGATGCACGAGGCGTTCGCCTTGATACGACATGGTGTTTTCCCACTCATTCGTACTGGCCATAGCAGCATTAAGACATGAGGCGTCGACGTAACAGCGCCACTGACAGGAAGAACGGCAACACCGTGCAAATGCAGAGAGCGCCAATATGCAGGGCAACATAGCTCACCGGGCGTCCGAGCATCGGGGGACGGATAAGGTCGACGGAATGTGCCAGCGGTAAGAAGCGCGCTACGTCACAAAAAACGGCAGGTAGCTTACTGATCGGGAAGATCACGCCGCTCAGGAGCACCATGGGCGTGAGAACGAGCGTTTGATAGAACACGAAGTAATCGTGACTGGGTGCAAGCGCCGCGAGGATCATCGCCAGACTCGCGAAGGCGAGGCCAGTCAGGGCGATGGCAGGCGATGCGTAGAGAATGGATGACCACGCTGCATAACCCAGCACGGTGGCTACCACCATGACGGCAATGCCGGCAAAAAAGGCCCTGGTGGCGGCCCATGCCAGTTCACCGAGAACGATATCGCCGAGCGTGAGCTGTGTACAGAGGATCGCTTCCCACATGCGCTGAACATGCATGCGAGAGAAAGCTGCGTAAATCGTTTCGAAGGTCGCGGAGGTCATTGCGCTCGTCGCGACCATACCCGCCGCGAGAAACGCGATATAAGATGCGCCATCAACGCGACCTACCATTATCCCGAAACCAAAGCCGAGGCCGAACAGATAAATCATAGGATCGGCAAGGTTACCGAGAATCGAGGCAAACGCGACTTTTTTCCATGCCAGATAGTTGTGGCGCCACACTGCAACCCAGTTCCACAGGTTCGCGGGCAGGGCCGCTGCATAAAACTCTCTCATCGTTCACTCCTTCATCCCGCGCCCGGTTAGCTGCAAAAAGACATCCTCGAGATTTGCTGGACGCTGTAAAAGGCGCAGCGCCGTGCGCCCGCGCAACTGTATGCACACCCGTTCCGGATCGGACACATAGCAGAAGAGGGTCTCACCACTGACCTCGATACGCTGCGCGTGCGGCGCGATCAACGTGCGCAGCTCATGCGGATTGCCGCCGTGGATCTCGATCACGTGGCTCCCGATCTGTTCTGCGATCAGCGCGCGAGGCCCGCCTTCGGCGATCTTTCGACCCTCCGCCAGCACACACAGTCGGTCGCACAACCGCTCGGCCTCTTCCATGAAATGGGTGGTCAAGAGGATCGTGGTGCCGCGCGCCAGCAGGGAACGCAGCCGTTCCCAGATCAGGTGGCGAGCATGCGGGTCGAGACCCGTTGTTGGCTCGTCCATGACCAACAACTGTGGATCGTTGATCAGCGCGCGAGCCAGCATTAGGCGCCGCTTCATGCCGCCGGATAGCTCGGTGACGCGCGCATTGACCTTGCTTTCGAGGCGGGCGAATTCGAGCAGCGATGGCACGACCGCTTCAATTTCACGTGTGCTCATGCCAAAGTAGCGGCCAAACACCAGAAGGTTCTCGCGCACGGTGAACCCGGGCTCGAGGTTGTCGAATTGCGGCACTACGCCAATGCGCATACGTGCCGAGCGAGCGCGAGCCGGCACTGGCTCCCCGAGCACGATGATCTTGCCTGCGTCGGGCGGCGCCATGCCGAGAACCATACGCACCGTCGTGCTCTTGCCCGCGCCATTTGGCCCTAGCAGGCCGAAGCACTCTCCAGGCGCGACGCTGAACGATAATCCGTCGACTACGATCTTGTTGCCATATGACTTCCTTACGCTAGCGAAGCTGATTGCTGCCTTGGACATGGGGATAAGAAGGAAAATTACGCGCTCGTCTTGGAGAAAAAGAAGCCGTTCTGCTGCCGCGGCCCGATTGAAAACGCCCTGTCCGATAGAAGATCCTTACCTGCTGCGGAATAGTTACTCACAATGGAGTACCAGGACTCCGGTGAATGCACTCGCGTTGGGAAGGCGCCAATTGAGCCATTGCGTGAGACGATCGCACTCAAGCGGGCCGCTGCCGATGGTGCGCGGTTCTGGGTTGGCGCAAGGGTCGAGGTCCTATATGTACGATTAACAATTGCCATCGAATGCTTCGTCAGACGTTGCTAACGTTGAGGACTCACACGCGTGATCCGGTCGACGGTGCGGAGTCGCAACTCTTGACGCTGAAGTCATGTTCGGCTTCGTAACCGGATCCGGAGTATCGGGCTGTTTTTCTCGAACGTTCGATACGTTGCCTGAAGAGCCACGGGACAGCCAATCGCTATTGCTCAATGTGCACAGCGCATAGGCTTTCAGCGGGAGCAAGAGAAAGAGGTTAATGGGTGTGTGAAGAGAAAAGCCAAGAAATCGAATCTGGCGAGCGCGAACCGATGCCACGCTACAGCGGATCATCGTCAATGATGCGATTATCAGGGCAGTCCACCACGGCACTGTCGCTGTCAATGCGAGCTGCGCGAGCGCCGCTAGAAGCGATAAGGCGAGAAATAGCGAGCCCACATTCAGTCCGATCACGTCCAGCGTAAGGTAGCGATCGAGACAGGGCAGCAGGCGCAGCGAAAGCAACGTGTCCCGATAAGTACTGCGCGCCCAGCGCAGTTGTTGGCGCAGATACGCCCCCAGTCTGTCCGGAACGACTGTCGCCGCAATGGCGTCCGGAACGTACTCGGTCCGATAACCTGCGGTCAGCATGAGAATCGTGAGATGGCGGTCCTCGCCGAAGTCGCTCGGTTTCCCGCGAAAAAACTGCGTCTCGTACTGGTCTAATAGCAAAAGAAGCACGGACCGTCGGTACATGGTACACGGACCGCAGCAACACATAACAGCGCCGAAGCGAGCCTGTGCCGCGCGTTCTTCGTTGCAAGCCAACCAGTACTCCATATCGATCAGGCGGGTCAGCCAAGTGTCGCTCCGGTTGCTGGCCGTCAACTGCCCCATGGCGGCGCCTATCGTCGTGTCTCGCATTGTCAATACGAGCTTCTTGACGACATCGGGCGCCAGCGTCGTGTCCGAGTCGACGTTGAGTACCAGTTCCCCGGATGAAGAGCGTATCGCGGCGATCTGTGCCTTGCGCTTTCCCATATTTTGGGGAAGCGTAATGAAGTTGAATCTCGGGTCGTGTGTGTACGCATCGTATACCGGCCTCACAGCGTCGAGATTCGCAGAACCATCATCAACCACATAGACCCGCAGTTTTCCGGCGTAGTCCTGGTTTGCAATGGACTCCAGGCACGCCGAGAGTGTGCGCGGTTGCTCGTTAAAGCACGGCACGATGACGTCCACGTCCGGCAGAAAGTTGGAGTCGGCGGCATTGGGCGACTTCGGCGGACCACTCGTGGGTAGACCATGGAGGGCCTGTGCGCTTTTGTAAACAGTCGAGAGTAGTGCATACAACAAAACCGGGGCAGTGCTGATTGTGGCAATGGCATTCATAGATGTCGGTTTGGCCAGTGTGGTTGGGGTAGCGAGCTGATTACAAATCCGCAGTCATGCAGTTCTGGAATCAGGCGGGAAAGCGCCATGAGGGTCTGGTCGCGCAGCCCAGCATGACAGCACCGTCCTGACTCGCCGGGAGGACATCCGTCGTGCAAGAGCACAATTGCGCCAGGCCGGACAGAGGCCAGCACTGCGCTGACAATCGCATCGACGCCGGGGCGAGACCAGTCACGCGGGTCGACCGACCAGTCAAGAGCCGCCAGCCCCGCCTTTGCCGTTTCAACGACCACTTCGTCCGTCCATATTCCGTAAGGGGCACGCATATGCCGAACTGTGGCCTGGGGACACGCCATCCGGATGATCCTGTTCGCGTCCAATATTTCGCGTCGTACTTCATCAGGTTCGCATCTGGACAAATCCGGATGAGTCATCGTGTGATTGGCAATCTCGTGTCCCTCGGCGATCATTCGCTGGATCAGCTTCGGCTGGTCCTCTACGTACGCACCGATGACGCAGAACGTTGCTGGCACCCGGTGTTCTGCCAGCACATCGAGGACGTCCGGTGTGCAAAGTGGATTAGGGCCGTCGTCAAACGTCAAGTAGACGTCGCGACGTCCGGCGCGATCGTGGCACTCGTCGCGCGCCTCGGATACGCAATCGAGGACCTTCACAGATCTGGCCCGTTTCGTTCAATTATCGAGCCAGTAGGCGGCTCCGCGGTCGATCGTCCCATCCGGAAGGCCGCGACGGGCACGGTTTCGGTAAGCTTAGGTGGCGTGTCGAGAGATACATCCGAAAGTGTGGGCATCATGGAGACATACCTAAATCTGTCGTACTACTTAGGTTTATAAATATGAAGTATTCGATCAATCAACTGCGATTTCCATTTCCGCGACGACGGGTTTCACTGTGCAACACAACAATTGATTTGTAAAATTGATTGTGTTGATGCCTTTCATTTATAGCGTGGATACGTTGAGAATGGCGTTTTACATCAAGTGGATGAAATGGGTGACAGATCTTGCCCTACCCAAATAATTGTTGAGCGCGTGTGCAGTTCGCGATGACCGACCCAACGGTGTCGGACAGAACGCGCAGATGGTAGTCAAACGATATCTGGAACCCATTGCGGAGCCGGTGTTTCATGAGGATCCCTGTGGATATCGTCCCGGCGGGCGGCGCATCAATCACTTTCGGCTGCACGGCAGCGATGCTGGCGTTACGCTTGGGTGCTCGATCTCGACATCAAGGGGTTCTTGGCAGATCAAGGAGGAGTTACGGAGGCGCATGCATGGACCGATCACTGTCTGATTTGTTGCATTGGCGACATTTAGTGTTCGGTTCCACTCTGTAGCGAACTCTCGTTACTCACTGAAAAGAACACGGAATTCCCATCCCGAGGATTTTCTGCGCTGCCGGCGCGATCATTGCATGTCTCCTGACAGAGGCATAAACCTACCCTTCAGCCAAGCGCAAGTCGGCCGGACTCACTAGTGCGTTGAGCCGGATGAATCGCAGCGAATTCGCCGCGATGGATCGGAATACTTCCATTTCAATGGGAACGCCTGCTTATTGTATTGACGGTGGTAACGCATGAGCTTTGTCAAGATCGTTGGTGCTGGTAATACGCCAGGCGTAACGAGGTCTCGTTACGGGAAGACCAGTTTTCGAGCTGATTCAGCCATGACGAATACGAGGGGGTGTAATGTATCGAGACTTTCGGCTGGTCAGCCAAAAATGTTTGAACGGCGTCGGTTTTGTGGCTGCTCACGTTGTCGTAGATCACGTGAATCTCCTTTCCACGTGGCAATGCCGACACCACTTCGGCGAGGAACGCAGCAAACTGGGCGCTGGTATGGCGTGGCGCGGTTTTACCCAGCACTTCACCGGTGGCGACATTCAATGCAGCGAACAGGCTCACGGTGCCGTTGCGCTTGTATTCGAAGCCATGGCTCTCGGCGCGTCCGGCCGAGAGCGGCAACATCTGGTCTTTGCGATCCAGCGCTTAGATGGCTGTCTTCTCGTCCACGCAGAACACCACCGCACGCAACGGCCGATTAATGTACTGCCCGATCACATCGGCGGCCTTGATCTCAAAGTCCGGATCGTTGGACACCATGTGGGTATCGAGACGATGTGGCCGAATGTCGCGCTTGCGCCAGAAACGTTGCACCGTCACGAAGGCCATGCCCCACTGTGCCGCCAGTTTGCGGCTGCTCCAGTGCGTCGAGTCGTCGGCCCGATTGCATCGCAGCGTGTAGTCGAGCACTCTCGCTTCAAGGCCCGTCAGGTCAAGTCGCGGCGCCCGGCGTGGATGTCTGCCGTACAGGGCGGCCAACCGCTCACGCTCACTGGCGAAACGTGTTTGCCACGTTGTGATGAAACGCGAATCGCATCGCAATTCGGCCATGATCGCCGCGCGCGAGGCCCCTTCGTCGAGCAGCAAGATCAACCGCGCACGCCTCACCTAGCGAACGGCCGTCGTGCGGCTGCGCTGCGTCGACATCAGTTCTTCGCGCTCGGTTTCATTCAGATTCATTTTGCCCATGCACTATTAGATCACTGCAATTTCATTGGTTCAACGGACTAGGGACGTTAACTCTGTGCAAATGCCCGCGCACGTTTCAGGCTCTCATATTCGCGGGCATCAGATCGCTTTACTGAATCAATCGGAGAATAATCTTGAAAGTTTCTGAATACTTGCTTCGCTTTATCAAAAATGCTGGGATTTCCCGCGTTTTCGGGATCCCAGGCCGCGAGAACGCGCACATACTGTTTAATGAAGTGGATGGCATAGATTTTGTCACGGGGCGAGTGGAGTTTAATGCCGGAGTAGCAGCTGAATTCTCAGGCCGATGCATGCTGCGCCCGCAGATTGTTTTCTGCACGATGGGGCCCGGCGCGACAAATATGGTAACAGCAGCCGCATCGGCCCACCTCAACCATTCGCCGCTGTTAATCGTGTCCGCACAACTGGAACGGGATGATCGCCACTACAACATAACCCATCAATGTGTGGATCAACGCGCCATTTTTGCGCCGGTCACGAAGCTTTCGTTGGAGTTGGAAAATCCCGAGGATCTTCCAGACATTCTGCAGCACGCGTTCTCCGTCATGATGACCGATCCACCGGGGCCTGTGCATCTGAGTATTCCGGCCGATATTTATTCGACGAGCCACCCACGATTGGTCGCTGACGAGTTCCCGGAGGTATCAAACAAGCTTTTATGGCCCCGTTCCACTCTTGGCGCGTCTAGCGTTAGAGCAGTTATCGAGCGCTTGCGGAAAGCGGAACGTCCAATATGCTTGATCGGCCATGAAGTCATCAGAGCGGGCGCAGAGCGCGCGCTAGTGGACTTTTGTAAAAGGTGGAATATACCGATGATGGCGTCTGCAAACGCCAAGGGTTTCCTATCCATGACGGATCCCCTATACATCGGTTCAGCAAGCCCATACATGGAAGGAATACTCGGCTACGCGACAGCGCTCGACGACGTCTTCAATGAGGTCGACCTTATCCTGAACTTCGGTTATCAGTACGTCGACGATATCTTGCCGAAGATGTGGTGCCGCGGAAAACGTAAGGAAGTAATTCACATTTCGGCTCATTCCGTGGACGCAATAAAGGAAAATTATCGGTTCAACTTCGAGGTGACGTCGAACATCCTCGATGCGCTTCAGCAACTGGGTGAATATGCAGCCACCCCTAAGCAGCTCTTTCCTGCCGATAAGTTGAAGACGACAATACAAGCGCATCGCCGACGCAGAAGTTCGTACGGGCGGCTCAATCCCATCGAGGTGGTGGAGGCCGTCAACAAGAATATCGGTAGGGGTAAGTTTATAACGGACATCGGATACTACCGTCATCACGCGATTCTTTTCAGTGAGCCGACTAGCACGAGCCAATTCTTTACCGATGCTGGCCTCTCCAGCTTCGGGAGCGGGCTTGCAAGCGCGATAGGAGCGCAATTTGTTGACCCGGACAACTCTGTGTTTCTTATTGCAGGCGATGGCGGGTTTCACTCCGGGAGTTGCGATCTAGAAACAGTGGCCCGTCATAGGCTCCCTATCGTCATGCTGATCTTGAACAACAACGCGTTCGGGCTAATTGAACGGTATCAGGAGCGGGGAGGGAACGGAGCGAACAAAGCCATCTTGAGGTTCGGGAGCGTGGACTTCACAGCGCTTGCGAAGGCAAACGGCGTCGCTGGCACACGGGCTAGCTCATTCGAAGAGCTTGATACCGTTATTGCAGGCCGCGATCGCAGTAAGCCGATTTTGATCGAGATACCACTCGAGTATGCCGAGGGAGACGAATTCAGAGAGTCGTTCTAACATTACAGCCTCGGTTATTTTTCCCTATACCAATGGCCAATACCGTCGGTGAAGCTTTTGGTCAGCGAAACAAAATGAGTTGCGTAACGCGCAATTGTAAGTTACCAGCCCCAAACCCCATGTGTTAAACGTTAAGAGTATGAATTGGGGACGGAGTATTTATGAAGACGCAGTCGCAACGGAAGGTGGAGAGCGCATCGAATGGCATCGATTACTTCGTCATCCTTGAACAATTTGTTTCTCGTGCCATCGGCGTCACGCCGGCACGTCGGCGGCAATGCAGAAGTTGAGCAAGGCAGCGAGATTAAGGCACAAGGAAGCCGCAGCTTCCTGAGGATCGTCCGAAGGTTGTGGTCGGCGCCGCACAGCACTGCGTGCATCGCTTTCCCTAGCCCGAGCTTTGACTTCTCAAATAGCCGGAATCCGCATCAGTGCTGGGTTTCGGCTATTTTCTGGGACTATCATGTAGCCATGTAAATTAGTATTTTTATATTGAAGTTCTTTGAATATTTGCTTTAATCAGTGTTCATGTATATCGAACACGTCCCCAACCGCAACTCACCGCCCGCCATCCTGTTGCGCGAGTCCTACCGCGACGGCAACAAGGTGAAGAAGCGCACCCTGGCCAACCTCTCATCGCTGCCCGCCGAGGTCATCGAAGGACTGAAGGTGCTGCTGCGCGGTGGCGTGGCAGTGCCCTCGGCTGAAGAGGCCTTCGTGATCGAGCGCAGCCTGCCGCACGGGCATGTGGCCGCGGTGCTGGGCGCGGCGCGTGCCTGCGGCGCCGAGCAGTGGTTTGCGCCTGCACCGGCCGCACTGCGCGCGGTGCTCATGGCGCTGCTGGTGGCGCGGGTGGTGTCTCCCGCTTCGAAGCTCGCCACCCATCGCATGTTGCGCGACGAGACGGCGACCCACTCGTTGTCGCGCCTCCTGAGCCTGGGGGACGTCGAACTCGAGCAGGCGTACGCCGCGCTAGACTGGCTGGGCGAGGCCCAGGAAGACATCGAGAAGCGGCTGGCGAGCAAGCATCTGGCCGGCAGCATGCTGGTGCTCTATGACCTCACGTCCACGTGGGTGACCGGAGACTGCTGCGAGCTTGCCGCGCGCGGCTACAGCCGCGATGGCAAGCGCGACGATCCGCAGATCGTGTTCGGGTTGGTTTGCACTCCTGAAGGCTGTCCGGTGGCCGTCGAGGTGTTTGCCGGCAACACCGCCGATCCGGCTACCGTGGCCTCGCAGGTGGAGAAACTGCGGGACCGCTATGGCATCGGCAAGATCGCCTGGGTGGGCGACCGGGGCATGCTCACGCAGGCGCGCATCGACACGGTATTGCGCCCGGCGGGGCTGGACTGGGTGAGCAGCCTGCGCGCGCCGCAGGTGAGCGCGCTTGCCCAGGAGAAGGGGCCTTTCCAGCCCTCGCTCTTTGACGAGCGCAACCTGCTGGAGGTAACCAGCGAGGCGTTCCCCGGTGAGCGGCTCATCGTGTGCCGCAATCCGTTGCTGGCCGAGGAGCGGACCCGCAAACGCGAGGACTTGCTGCAGGCCACTGAAGCCGAGCTGGTGAAGATCGCCGAAGCGACCACGCGTGCCCGCAACCGCCTCAAGGGCGCCGATGCCATTGCCCTGCGCGTGGGCCGCGTCATCGACCACTACAGGATGGCCAAGCACTTCGAGCTGAGCTTCGCCGACGAGGGCTTCACGTGGACGCGCAAGGCCGATCAGATCCGGCAAGAGGCGGCGCTCGATGGCCTGTATGTGGTGCGCACCAGCGTGCCCGAACAGGACCTGCCGGCCGAAGCGGCCGTGACGGCGTACAAGGGCCTGGCGGTCGTGGAGCGCGCCTTCCGGTCGCTCAAGACAGTCGATCTGAACGTGCGCCCCATATTCCACTGGAACGCCGAGCGTGTACGGGCGCACGTCTTCCTGTGCATGCTCGCCTACTACGTCGAATGGCACATGCGCGAGACGTTGAAGCCGATGCTGTTTGACGACGAATACATCGAGCTCGCACGCGCAACCCGGCCCTCGCCCGTGGCCAAGGCACGACGTTCGGACCAGGCAAAAGCAAAGGATGCCACGCGGCTTGGCGAGGACGGCTTGCCCGTCCATAGCTTCCGCACGCTGCTCGATGATCTGGCCACGCTCGCCTACAACGTCTGCCACACATCTCTGAACCCGGACGCAAAGATCGTGATGATCACGCGGCCCACACCCGTTCAGGAAAAGGCCTTCCGCCTGCTCAACATCAGCCCTGTTTGTACCCAGTAACCGACTCCCCCCGACACGCGTAACCGCGGCAAGTCAAGGACTTGCGCGCGCCGCGTGCTCAAAGTTCGGCCTAGCGCGTCTTTGAGCCAGTTGCGATCGAGCATTCCGTCTGTGTTCACGAGACCGATCGCTGGCTCGATTGCGCTTCGCCGCCTAATCATCGCGCGTAGTCCGCGCGTGACGCCCGCCGCGAGCCCGGGTGGTATATCTTCACCCCGACGATGGCGACACCTTTATAGCCGCGGTCGACAATGGCGACTTCTTGAGCAGCCGGTATTGCTCATCTCGTTCTTCTGGAGTATCAGATGCATCAAACCAATTTGATTGATCGAGCTAATTACATGATCCCAAGGTGGCACTTCGAGATGTTGCATGATTTCGCTCGGAATGCGGCAATAGAGGCAGCAATCGCATCGTCTGATGTAGGCGGAAAGATTGTTGTGGAAATCGGAACTGAAGCGGGCCTCCCCGCGCTCCTATTCGCTAAATATGGTGCTAAAAGGGTATTCACATGTGAGGTGAATGAGCAAATCGCTAATGTGGCGAGGAAGATAATTCAGAAAAACAACTTTCAGGACCGTATCGTCGTCATTTCAAAGTCATCGAGGCAGGCTATTGTTGATTCTGACCTCCCTTCGGCGCCGGATATAATCTTCACCGAAACGTTGGATTGCGGCGTTGTCGGCGAGGGGTATGAAACGATCGCTCGAGATGTCCGCCAGATTGCGGGGCCTGGCACGATTGTGATGCCAGATCGCATTCAACAATTCGGTTTTCTATGTGCTGACGAAACAGCCTTTGAAAGAAATTCCGTGTTTAACCAATGTGGATTTGACTTTTCTATGTTTAACACGTTTTCTGAAAAATCGTATTTCCCTGTCAATCAAATGGTGCATGATCCGATAAGGATTTCATCATTAATTCTTTTGAAGATATTTGACTATATGAATCCGAGCACTTCGGATGTTGTCGATCACAAAATTTTAATATGCAGATCCGGACTTTGTCACGGAATAACGTCATACTTCGATGCCTATTTTGGTAAGTTTCTTGTCACCTCGAGAGGTCTGACTAGTCATTGGGCGGCCGCTTTTCACCCGTTGCGGGAACCTATGCTAGTCGAGTCAGGGCAGTACTATCAATTGAGGGTTGATAAAACAGGATTGATCGAGCTGAACCGCCCCGGATTTGATCTCAGGATTACCCACAAGTAATGTGATGGTGCTATTCGTTTTGCCTGAATATTCTGTACATCATCGTGATTTCGTGCAGGACAAGAAATCCACGCCAGATGACGGTAGGGCCAGGCGGACGATCATGCTTTCGAGCGAGATATCCGCCGAGTCTGGCGATCCACAAGATGACCTGCGCCAGTGATGGCGGTTTATCAGGTATTTCAGTACTGCCATGCGTACGACAGTAGAGGGCTCGCCACTCGATTGGCTGCAGCAATACTTCGCACGGCAGGTTGCCATCAAGCCTTGCAAGCAACATGGAGTACAGGATCCTCCAGCTTACGACGGCGAACAATGCGGTGGCGCGGACGAATCGATCGAGATTGCCAAATTGGCGGGCTTCAATGCGACAGCCACTTTTAAGCACACGATGCCACGATTCAATCGTCCATCGGCGCGCATACCATGCCAGACGCTCGAGGGCCTCTGCGTGTGTTTGCGTAGGCACCGAAGTCAGTAGAAGCCATTCCAATGGCTCTGCTCCTTCGTCTAAGTTCGTTTCCTGTGCATGAATTGCAAACACTTCAACTTCGGGAAGCTTCTCGCGACGACGATTTTGCGGCGGACGAAGGCGTACGGGCATGCAGCGCACAACCAGCCGTGCGGTGCGTGCCTGGCGGTTTTCGCGTGCAGGCACCTGCAGTTGCGCCTCTCCAAGCACTGGCGAGGCCAGCACGGTTTCCCACAAATATCGATCGGGGTGAGCAACGCGTCGGTTCCACGACGCGCGCACCAACCAGTCGACACCGGCAGGCCGCTGCGCCAGGAAAACGTCATAGACATCGCCTTCACGGTCGCTCACGCCGATGACATGCGTGCACGGACAGTGCGTCTTGAGTACGCCCAGTTGCTCGATGCCTTCGAGCCATTTTGCGCTCTCTTTCTGTTGTACGGTTCGTTGCCCGCGCAGATGTTTCTTGCCCAACTCCTCGTGCCTACGTATCCAGGTCTTCATCCCGATCAGCCCGAGTGGCAGCCCCTCTGGCGTGAGCGCAAGCAGACTGTGTATCAGGAAACCACGCACGTGTGGATCGGAGCCGTATCCCAGACCTTCGGTTGCCCGCAGATGAGACAAATTGAACTCGGTGGTGTCCTGAACAGCAAGGACGACTGGCACCTGTTGCATACGACACAGCGTTTGACCGATGTGCCCACCCAGCACGCCATCGACATCCACGTGCGGGTTGTCGAAAAAACGATATGCCGCCTTCAGCTCCGAACCATTGAACGACTGCGGAAAAGAGCAATGTGGGCCCAACGAAAGCTTGCGTGCCAGCGTCACGAGCCGTCTGGTCAGGCGAGCGTCGCCGAGCTCGGCGGCGCCAAACTCTTCATTTGCCCAATCATCAAGGTCAGAGGTATCCGACAATGCCCGGCATCACAGATCACGAACCGGATCAAAGTTAACATCGGTCGTCACCGTTTACAAGCCATCGCCCTTCAATCGCACAGTCGCGAGCGACTTGTGGGTAATCCTGAGGGATTTGATGGAGGCTCCAACTCTTGAGAAAATGGAGCCATGAACAAGTCGAACAAATTTTCTGCTGAAGTCCGGGAACGTGCAGTGCGCATGGTGCAAGAGCATCGGGGCGAGTATCCGTCCCAGTGGGCGGCGATCGAATCCATCGCCCCCAAGATCGGTTGCACGAGCCAGACATTGCTGGGGTGGGTCAAACGGAATGAAGTCGATAGCGGCGAGCGTGGCGGCGTGACTACGTCCGAACGCGAACGCCTTAAGGCACTGGAACGCGAGAACAGGGAACTGCGCCGTGCCAACGAAATTCTGAAGCTGGCGAGCGCGTTTTTCGCCCAGGCGGAGCTCGACCGCCGCCTGAAGTCCTGAAGGCTTTCATCGATCAGCATCGCGACACCTTCGGGGTCGAGCCGATCTGCAAGGTCTTGCGGATTGCCCCGTCTGGCTACCGGCGCCATGCCGCGCAGCTTCGTGATCCATCGCGGCGCTGTGTTCGCGCAATACGCGATGAACGTCTGCGGCCGGAGATCAAGCGTGTCTGGCAGGCCAACATGCAGGTCTACGGTGCGGATAAAGTCTGGAAGCAGATGAACCGGGAGCGTATCGCGGTGGCTCGCTGCACGGTTGAACGGCTGATGAGGCAACTGGGTCTGCGTGGTGTGATGCGAGGCAAGCGTGTCCGCACGACCGTTCCTGACACCATAGCCCCGCGCCCGCTGGATCGGGTCAATCGCCAGTTCAAGGCGGCACGGCCAAACCAGCTCGGGGTTTCGGATTTCACCTACGTTTCGACGTGGCAGGGCTGGCTCTATGTGGCCTTCGTGATCGACGTGTTCGCCCGGCGCATCGTCGGCTGGCGCGTCAGTTCGTCGATGACTACAGACTTCGTTCTGGATGCACTTGAACAGGCACTTTATGCGCGGCGGCCAGGCGGCGATGGAACGCTGATACACCACTCCGACAGAGGATCGCAATATATCAGCATTCGCTATAGCGAGCGACTGGCCGAGGCGGGCATCGAGCCCTCGGTTGGTAGCCGTGGCGACAGTTACGATAACGCGCTGGCTGAGACGATCAACGGTTTGTACAAGGCCGAACTGATTCATCGTCACACATGGAAAACACGAGAATCCGTCGAGATGGCAACGCTGGAATGGGTGGCCTGGTTCAATCATCATCGATTGATGGCACCTCTCGCACCCCCTTCTGGGGAAATTACAGGCGGCATTGACAAAGATCTCGCCGCCAGGGTCCTGTGCGACAACTTGCAGGCCTTGACCACCCTGACGGCCCACGCCTGCCATGAATTGCCGCCCGACCGGCGCATCAACCGCGCTTACGTGCATTCCGTGCTCAAGGCTCTACTGCCATCCCTGTTGCGCGGCATCGCCGCGGCGACCTCGCGGGCGGACGCGCTGGCCTTCATCGCACGCCATACCTTCCATCATCGACCAGGAATCTCAAAGCAACGGAAACCCCGCTCGAAACCCCACAAATTCATGACGCAAAAGCCTTGCTGCAAGATCTTTATTTCTTAACTTAAGTGGATTGACTGTGGAGGCGGTTGGGATTTATATGCAAGGTATCTAGACATCATGTATGGACCTGCCGCACCTCAAGGTACGCGGATTAAGCTTGAGGTGGGTTACACCGCGGCTCAGAGCCGCATTGAGGGGGCAGGTCATGAACAAGTTTAGCAAGTACGTGGGCCTGGATGTACATCAGGAGACGATTGCCGTGGCGGTTGCCGACACGGCTGGCGAGGTGCGGTATGTGGGCGAGATCGTGAACACACCTGAGGCCATTGCGAAACTGGTTACGCAGCTCAGGCGGGGCACGGGTCGACTGGCGTTCTGCTAAGAAGCCGGTCCCTGCGGCTACACAATTTGCCGACAGCTGCGTGATCTGAAGCGGGAATGGCAGGTCGTGGCGCCCTCGCTGATTCCAAAGAAGCCGGGCGAACGCGTCAAGACAGACCGACGCGATGCCCTGAGCCTTTGACTATCTGTCTCACGCCGCTTTTCGCAGCGTTTTTACTTAAACAAGGTCACTGCTTAACCCGTTTGCGTCCACGAGTTCCGACCGACCTCATAACCGATATGGGTCGGCTCAACATATAGAAGTTGAGTTACTTCTCATCCATGTTCGCGAGGAACACGCGGCCGCTCGACGTGCAATGCAAACGCGTACGATGCCCCTTCTGGAAATTGAGTGTCAGAGGCGAATCGCCTATTGCGCTATAGACGTAAACCACCTCTGATTCGCGCATGAACGCCAAGACTCACGGTTTCCGAAGTGCGCCTTGAAAGCTCCATGAAAAGTGTGTGGACGGCCCTTGCGAAAAGGAAGTGGTGAGTACGTTGGTTGCGAGCTCCATCAATCGCGGACCAACTTGATAGTGCCCGTGTTCGATGCCGTGCTTGAGAAAGCCGAGCTCCTCAAGATTGCTCACGAGACGGTGAGCCGTCGTTTTCGAGATGCCGAGTGCAGTGATGATATCGACAGTCGACACCCGTCCTATGGACGTGTTCACACTATTTGAGCCCATCGACAATGAGGGCGAAATTGATGAAGGCGAGGAACATCACGTCCAGCTTGTCGAATCGGGAGAAGATGCGGCGAAAGCCTTTGAGGCGGCGAAACAGGCGTTCCACTTCGTTTCTGCGCTTGTACATTTCGCGATCATATTCCCACGGTTCAAGCCGGTTGCTTTTGGGTGGAACAACCGGAATGAATCCCAGGTCGAGCGCCAGTTGTCGTGTTTCGTCGCCTTCATACGCCTTGTCCATCAGCAGATGCAGTGGCCGATTGGGCGAGCCGAGTCTTTGCAACAGGGCGCGCCCCTCTGGCGCATCGCCTGCCTGGCCGGGAGACAGGGAGAACGTTATGGCTGTTCGAGCATCCGCGGCAACCATATGAATCTTGGTGGTCCATCCACCTCGGGACTTTCCGATTGCTTGAGGTCCGTTTTTTTTAATGCACCGGTGCCATCAGGATGAACCTTTATCATCGTGCTATCCAGCGAGACCGCTTCGATCCTGATGCGAATGACCTGCTCACGCTGCAATTCAGTGAACACACGATCCAGCACGCCATTCCTGGACCAGCGGTTCATTCGTGCGTAGATCGTGTGCCACCGACCAAAACGTTTGGGCAGTCCACGCCATTTGCAACCGTGCTCGGCCACATAAAGAATCGCATTCAGCACCTGCAGGTTTGTCAGGCTTACATTGCCGCGCTGTCGCGGCAGGCAATGCTCGATCCGCTGATATTGGGTTTCGGTGATTTCCATCACCGAAGTATACGATCAAATACGATTAGTGTGAACACGCCCTTCTATGGGGAACTGAAAGTCAAGTCCGGTTCACGATAAACATTCTGTTATGCGAAGTAAGTCTCCTTGTTCGGTCTCTACCGCCAGCCTGCGCGGTCACTTACCATGACCAGCCGCAGGCTGGCGGTAGAGACCGATGCGTGAAGGACGGTACCGACGCTCATCGCGTAAGCCTTGTTGCAGCCTGGCATGTCAATGTCATTCAGGTCAGGGTATCTGTTGACCGGTCAGTGCCGGGTCGACCTTCTATCCGTGCCGACCTGACAGGTCGGTCACCTTATGCCGCATGCGCGAAGCGCTGGAGCTACCCTGTTACCGACGCGCCCCATCTAGGGAAACGGCCACCCGCAGTGGGTAGCCCGAGCGTGTTTCGGGCGCGTTGACCTTTACATGCTGTTGCTGCATCCGACGTCATTCAATCATTCAGGCCCTCACGGTGTTGACGTCGCGCGGCTTGAGTATCGCGCCGGCGGGGATCTCGCCGTACTCGAGATAACGCCACAGGGCGATCGCCAGACGGCGTGCGAGCGCGACGATACCGACGCGCCGCATCCGCTTGCCGGCGCCGCCAAAGCGCTGGTTGAACCAGTGGCTGAGCTCGCTGCCGGGCTGCAGGCGCAGCCAGCTCCAGGCGAGCTCCACCATCAGCCAGCGACATCGCCGGTTGCCCGCCTTGCTGATACCGAGTTCAACCGCGCTGGTGCCGCTGGCATACGGCGTCGGCGTCAGGCCCAGACAGCCGGCCAGTTCGCGACGGTTGCGAAACTGCCGCCAGCCGAACAGTTCCCTGACCAGGGTCCACGCGCTGCCTGAACCGATGCCAGCAAGCTGTGCGAGCAGCGCCATGGCGGGATGTGCGCCGCTGCGCACCTGCCGGTCCTGCTGCACTTCGAGCAGACGGATTTGCTGGCGCACCAGCGCGAGCCGCTCACATTCGCGCTCAATCTCGGCGCGCAGACCGGGCGCCAGCAGCTCGCGCTGACGGGTCCACCAGTGCGTCCAGATGCGACCGCCGACAGACCTGACCCGAAGGTTGTGCAGAACCAGCAGGGAACGGATCCGGTTGGTGTGCGCTGTACGCTCTTTCCGCAGGCGTTCGAGTTCGCGGTGCAGGCGGCGGTCGTCCTCCTGCTCGGGTGTGGGAATGCGTGCCACCGCCCATACGCGCCGCTCGCCCGCGTAATAGCGCATGAGCATCGACAGCAGCTTGTCGCTGTCAAGCCGGTCTGTCTTGGCACGACGCGCACGGCGGTTCACCTCGATGCTGGCCGAATCGACCACGAGATTGACGATGCCCTGTTCAGTCAGCCAGCGGTGCAGCCAGAAGCCGTCGCGGCCTGCTTCATAACAGCTGTAGACGGGTGCGTCGGCGCCGAGATGGCAACGCGCCCTGGCGTTGGCGATGGCGGTGAGAACCGCCGTGGTATCACCGGCGGCGACCGTATAGCGGCTGGGCGCGCGCTGGCCATCACCCAGTGAGAGCTTCCAGTTCTTCTCGCCCAGTTCAAAAGCCATGTACAGGCGGCCACCTGCCGTCGTATTCTGCCCACGGAGGGCTGTGTCAGGCGCATCCATTTGCGTGCTCCTTCGGAGAAAACGAGTGTGCAAGTCCCGTTTTACTCCAGTCGGGCTTACTGTCGCCGCCCTCCCACATAGCATCTAGTTGAGCCGTCGTCTCGATGATGTGGAAGGCTCGCTCGGCAGATGGCTCGCTTAAGAATCCTTGCCCTGACGCTTCGGGCGCAGTCACTCGCTCCCGACACAGAGCAGCGTGCAAAGCTCGCAGATGCGTAGTCCGGCCACGGCCGGCTTCTCAATCAGTCTTCGTGCCAGTGTCAAAAGTTGGAAACACATTGCGCACGACGCGGCATGAGATGGATGCCAGCCAGCATGCAGCGCACCGATCCGCCGGCCAGTTCGATCGTCGGGACATCGAGCGGCAGCAGCCGCGCCGAGCGCTCGATCGTTGCGCGCTGGTCAGGCATGAGGTAATCGAACGCGCGCCGCGACAGCGCGAGCACGCGCCCGTTCTTGCCCGACAGTTCCAGCGTATTGCCGGCGAAATTCGCGATCTGCAATTGATCGAGCGCAATCACCGTGCGTCCCGTTTCGGTCAGGCGGCGCGCGATTTCGTCGCGGCGGCGGTGGTCGGCGATCAGGTCGAGTCCGACCATGGCGAACTCGGTTGCGACGCTCATCATCACGTTCGTATGGTAGATCGGCCGGCCCTCCGCGTCGGCCGTATCGAAGCAGATTGGCTCGAAATTGAAGTGCGTGCAGAAGCGTTCGAGCGCGACCGGATCGGCGCGGCGCGAGCGCGCGGTGTACGCGATCCGCGCGACATGGTCGAGCACCATCGCGCCGGTTCCTTCGAGGAACACGTCGTCGTATTCGAGCCCTGAATAGTCGATCACGTCCTGCACGCGGTACTCGTTCTTGAGCATATCAATGACGTCCGAGCGCCGCTCACGGCGGCGGTTGGGGCTATGCATCGGATACAGCGCAATGTGCCCTCCTGCATGCGTCGAGAACCAGTTGTTCGGGAACACGGAATCGGGCGTGTCGCATTCGCCGTGGTCGTCGAACACATGCACGCGCACGCCCGCGTCGGCGAGCGTCTGCGCAGCGGCCGTGACTTCGTCACGCGCGGCGGCGGATACCGACGGCGGGGCGCCCGCGTCCTCGTCGGCCGTGCGCTGGAATGTGTTGTCGGCCGCGGTCTGCGGGTTCGGCAGGAAGCCGTGAGGCCGGATCATCACGACTGCGGCCGGCGCCTGGATCGATACTAGATTCATGAAGGGTTGGAGCGATAGACAAGGGACCGGGCGGCGCGTGCCGCCCGCGCAGGACGGTCAGCGCGCGAACGCGGCGACGGCTTCGGTCACGAACGGCGCGTGGCCGTGCGCAGTCGCGGCAGGACCGTCGATCAGCGCGAACAAGTTCTTCGGATCGACGGCCGGCGGAATCAGCGCAATCTCGACCCCTGCGTTGTGCTGCTGCGTGAGCGCGTACAGGTAGCGTAGCGCCGAGTAGTCCTCGAGCGCGAAGCCGACCGAGTCGAACACTGTGATTTCGTCCGCGCGCTCGCGGCCGGTCGTCTCGCCCTGCAGCACGCGCCACAGTTCGGTCACCGGGAAGTCGGCCGGCATCTGCTGGATATCGCCCTCGATGCGCGACTGCGGCTCGAACTCGACGAACACGTGACTCGCGCGCAGCACGTCCGCTTCCAGTTCGGTCTTGCCAGGGCAGTCGCCGCCCACGGCGTTCAGGTGCATGCCGGGCTCGATCATGTCGGCCGTGACGATCGTCGCGTAGGCCTTGTCGGCCGTGACCGTCGTCACGATGTCGGCGCCGCGCACCGCGTCGGCGGTCGACGCGGCGCGCACGACGCGCAGCGCCGGATACGCGGCGAGGTTGCGCACGAGCTTGTCGGTCGCGAGCGGATCGACGTCGAACACGCGGATTTCGTCGATGCCGAGCAGCGTGTGGAACGCGATCGCCTGGAACTCGCTCTGCGCGCCATTGCCGATCAGCGCCATCGTGCGCGAGTCGGGCCGGGCGAGCGCCTGTGCGGCGAGCACAGACGTCGCGGCGGTACGCAGCGCGGTCGTCAGCGTGAGCTCGGCGAGCAGCAGCGGGTAGCCGGTGTCGACTTCGGCAAGCGCGCCAAACGCCATCACCGTGTGCATTCCGCGCGCGGCGTTGACGGGATGGCCGTTCACATACTTGAACGCGAACAGCGACGCGTTCGCGACGGGCATCAGCTCGATCACGCCGTCGCGGGAGTGGCACGCGACGCGCGGTGACTTGTCGAAGTCGGCCCAGTGCAGGTAGTCGGCACGCAGTGTGTCGACGAGTTCGCGAAGGAACGGCGTGACGCCAGTCCTGGCGATCAGTCGAGCGGTGGCGGGAACGTCGAGGAAACGTGTCATTGGTTTATCTCCTAGAGTGAGCGCGGCGAAAACGACCGCTCGATGGAGACATTGTTGCAGGGGAGGGTACCAGCAGATAGATAACAAAATCGTCAAATTTCTCGATAAGCTATTCAGAATGCTCGCTCTGATTCGGCAACATGATCGGTTCGCGCTGGTCGAGCAGGGCCAGACGCGACATGCTTGCGGCTGGATGACATCTAACAGGAGCGACAAGTTCGATGGTTACTCTCGACGACGTAGATCGTCAGCTAATCGCGCTGCTGCGCGATAACGCGCGGCTGTCGGTCGTCGCGCTCTCGAAGACTTTGCGCATCGCGCGGGCGACCGTGCAGAACCGGATTACTCGACTCGAGAAAGCCGGGGTGATCATCGGCTATACCGTTCGGCTGAAGCCCGCAGTCGAGCGCCATCGCATCCGTGCGCTTATGTCGATCGCGGTGCAGGGCAATCGTGCCGCCGAAGTCGTGAAACTTCTGCGCGGGCATCCGAACGTCGTCTCGATCCATAGTACAAACGGCCGTTGGGACCTTGTCGTCGAATTGCATGCCGATTCGCTGGAACATTTCGATCGCGTGCTCGGCGCTGTTCGTCTTGTTGACGGAATCGCGAACTCTGAGACGAGCATTCTCTTGTCGACGCACAAAGTTTGAACACGTCATGACTGTATCGGCTCACGAGGAAAGCGCTTTCGTGGGCATTCTTCCGATGCCACTCACTTTCTTCACGCAGCCGATTCGGCTATAAAAAATAAGAAATTCGACCGGAATCGTCGCGCTTGAACACCAAGTCGACCGCAATGGCGAGATACGCTGGCCGATAATTGCTTCGAATCCGGAAGGCTGATATCCCATAACGGGTAGCCTACGCCGGTTATTGTGGAAAGAGAGTCAAATGAAATTCACACAGGCAATCGTTCGTCGTCCCGCCGCATCCTGCGTCGACGGCCTAACTAACGCGGAACTCGGTCAAGCCGACTACACAAAGACCCTGCAGCAGTTCGAGGAATACTGCGCGAAGTTGAGCGAATTGGGTCTTGAGCTCACGGAATTGCCCTCGCTTGATGCATTTCCGGATGCTCACTTCGTTGAAGACGTAGCAGTGATTACGCCGGAATTCGCCGTGCTGACGCGTCCAGGAGCGCCCGCACGCAGCGGCGAAACAAAGGCGATCGAAGTCCCGCTGGCCGCATGCCGTGAGGTCAAGCCGATGCGTGACGGGCACCTTGATGGCGGCGACGTAATGCTGATCGGCAAGCGTTTCTTCGTCGGACTTTCGGCCCGTACCGACGTAGCGGGCGTGCGCGCGTTCAAGGACATCGTGTCGCACTTTGGTTACGACGTCGAGGCAATGCCAATCGGTGCCAGCCTGCATCTGAAGTCGTCCGTGAACTACCTTGGAGACGAGACACTCCTTGTTTGCGACGTGCTCGCCAACCAATCCGTATTCGAGAAGTTCCATCGGATTGCCGTTGATATGGCCGATGAATATGCGTGTAACACGCTCGAAGTGAACGGCGAACTCATCACTCCGGCAGGTTACCCGCGGGTGCAAGAGCGCCTGGAAGCGCTTGGTATGCCGCTGCACGTGCTCGACGCTAGCGAGTTCCGCAAGATGGACGGCGGTCTGACCTGCCTGTCGCTGCGCTTCTAGGACAGTATCGGCCCGGGCGAAAAATGCGGACGTTTCCATCGAACGCCAGCTTGCGTAAAGAACGATCCGCTGGATAATGCTTGTACGGGCGATTGGGTGGCGCTCACGAAAGGACCTGCCCGGGAGGACGTGTACATGACGGAAGGGAAAATCCAGCTCGACAAGATCGACCAACGGATCATCGATATCTTGCGGCTTGATGGGCGCATTTCGTACCGGGAACTATCTGAAAGGGTAAATCTGACGCCACGGCCGTGCCAAGCGCGCGTTCAGCGACTGGAGGCACTCGGTGTGATAAAGGGGTACCGCGCGGTAGTGCGGCTGCCTCAAGACGAGCCTCCGGTTATCTTACTTGCGCAAATTGCGCTCGGCGATCACGTGCGCTCTCAAGAGATGTTCGAGGAAGAAGTGCGCTCCAATCCCGCAGTGCTCGACTGCTGGCTGGTCAGCGGCGTATTCGATTTTCTGGTGCGGATCGCGTGCCGTAATCTCGCCGAGTATCATGCTCTGGCGAATGCATGGCTCGCGAATCCGCGGTTCAATGTCGAGAAGGTCACAACGACAACCGAACTTCAGACGATCAAGCGCAGTACCGGTTGAAAAGTGATCGATACAGCGGTATTGCGCCGGTCGGGCGGTACGGCGCTGGCGGGTCGCGCACAGTTGACCGCTACTGGCATGCGATATCGGATCGATCATGTTGGGTCCATCACACCGACTCATACGGAAGTCTTTCCTCGGCCGCCCCGTCCTCGGGCCCTCATAGCGATCTGACGTGGCCCTGGGCGCGCCCCCCGGGCAATCCCAGACTCTTGTTTCCGGATGACGCCGATGTCAGCAAGCTATCGCTCTCGGTGCTCGAGATGGAGATGACTCGTTTTGAGAAATCGGCCAGCGTCGGCAACGAGACGCAGCGGCAATATACTGCGCTGCCCAATCGCATAGCGAAGGAGCTGGTGGTCCTTCAGACGCTAACCGACAAGATCAAGGACGCAGCGTGGCCTTCGTCTGCTGGCACGCCGTCTGGGCGCGGACGAGCATCGCGCCAGAGAGGCTGTTGCGAGCCATGCTGGTTCAGGTGCTCCACAGCATCCGCTCGGGGCGCCAACTGATAGAGCAGGGCTTCGCGTTACGCAGCCAGGCGATGCCGCTGATGCCGCCAGACGAATGGAATGCGAAGCGTAACCGCTCCTATGGGCATCTGGATCTTTCGCAGAACCTGGAAGAATCCCTTGACCGCTCACCGACCATCTTGACCGCAGTTTAATCTTACTGCGTGACGTAACCACGCGCGGCTATATACGCATCGACAGTGCGGTGCATCGTGATCCGCTGTCGGCTCAAGCGCCAAATCCCGTCCTCGGGGCCCTGTGCTGCGCAATCTTCTCGATCTAACCGGATGAGCGGCGCAAAATCGTTCTCAAGCTTGGTCGCACAACGTGTTTCTGCTGGCTTCAGGACGCGCCTCGCACGCGGAACTGCTGTTGGTCTATGCACCGGTACCGGCACACGGAACACCGCTGGCGGTGGCCGACATCGTGCGCATGGTGCTGGAACTGGCGTCGGCCGCGATGAGACAGATGATCGCCCGCATTGCTGTGAACGAAGCTGTGTCAGGCGACGGACGCAGTGCTGGAGTTCGTGCGCTGCTATCCCTACAGTCACAAAATGCACAAAAATCACCTATGGGCCGGGATGGGCGGTGTTTCAACGGAGCCGGAGTCCATCATGGTACGTAAGGCACTTTCCTCAATCGTATGCGTAGACCTGTATCCCTCCGTATTGGCGTGGTCTCCGATGACCAGTTCGTGCTATAGCGTCAACGGTTCAGGAAGGCGCGCGGGGCCATCGTGTCAGTTCGGTAATCCAGTGCCGCACGCACGCAAGTTCGCGACGCTGTACGGTCTGGGGTATACCAATTCCGTATAGGCGCCAAATTTTTCCGCATTGGACGTCACACCGAGATGCCAAGCATGATGAGCTTGCCACCCCGTACGTCTTCAGATGGCTGGGACTTGGGTGCAGGAAGACTTCAATTGGTGCACCACTTTCCGGAGTCAATCGGAATTTTTGGTCATCGTAGGAAGTCTGCCGCACGGCAATCAAGGCGACCACGCGCGTCGCCGGTTAAATTTTTTGCCCGCTTTTTGGGGGGGCCAGTGAGGAGATCCAACATGAAGGTGATTACGACTTTGCTGCTTGCGTTCATCGCAACCAGTCTTTCGACGAGCGCATCTGCGCAAGACCCTAAAGAGCTCCGCTTCGGCGTAGACAGTTCGTATCCGCCGTTTGAGTCCAAGTCTCCAGATGGACGGCTGGTCGGGTTTGACATAGACCTCGGAAATGAGATCTGCGCGAGGATGAAAGTCAAGTGCATCTGGGTTGAAAATTCTTTTGATGGGATCATAGCCGCACTTCAGGCCCGGAAGTTCGATGCAATCAATTCGTCGTTGTCAAAGAACGCACAGCGCGCCGCAATCATCGATTTCACCGACAAGTTATATGCGCCAATCGAAAAACTGGTCGTCAAAGGCGGCTCCGGTCTGGCACCAACAGTGGAATCCCTCAAAGGAAAGCGCGTCGGCGTGCTGCAGGGGAGTACGCAGGAAACTTATGCGAGAAAGTACTGGGGCGGAAAGGGTGTCGACATCGTTTCGTATCCGACGCAGGACCAGGCATGGGCAGACCTGGTGAGTGGTCGCCTTGACGCGGTATTTGCGTTCGGTCCGCAGGCTGAGGGCGGCTTTTTGAAGACAGATCAAGGTCGCAGCTATGGTTTTGCTGGAGGACCGGAAATCAGAGATGCCGCGATATTTGGTAACGGCGTATGCATCGGGGTCCGAAAGGGCGATGAGGTCCTTCTTAATGCGATCAATAACGCGATCGACGCCATACGTAGGGACGGTACCTATGACCGGATCGCGAAAAAGTATTTCACGTACGATGTGTACGGCGGGTGACCGTGGGCCTGAACTGCTCGCTGAAAACCGGCAGCGGGTGCGCCTCCGAAACTGCGGGCGACATTTTGGCGCGGCCCGTAGCTGCGTCGATGCTGTCATTTGCCAGCGAGTCCCGCTTTGTGACGTTGCGGAAGTAACCATGGCTTCTATTAATGCCCCCTGTTCGTTGCACGAGCGACCTCGTCGAAATGGACGAAACATAGAAACCCCATCTCGCCTCGTTTCTCAATGATCGCAGGTTTCGGGCAGCATTATTGCTAACTATCCTTTTTCCCCTCGGGGGGCCGAAGTGATAGAAGAAGTCGGAGGCTTATGGTCGGCGTCGATACGACTTGTCGACCGCCACTATCGATGTGAGCCCGGCGACGTCTTCAGGTGCTAGACGCCCGTGCTGCTTGCACGGGCGTCTAGCCAGAAAAACGGCCCGCATGCAGTCGAGCCCTTCTCTTACTTCATTCCTGGCTTACTCGTTCCAGATTGTCAGCTCGCGTTCGAACTCGCTTTGGAGCAGAGTTGCAAACTCGCTAACCAGTTGCGAGACGACGTCATGCGGCGGATATAGAAGAAAGCTGGGATAACAGATAGACGGCGTGAAAGGAAGAACCTTCACTCCCTGCCCGACGAAGTCTGTTGCGACGAGTGGATGAACCAACGTTACACCCATACCCAGTTTCACCATCTCACAGCAAGTTGCGCTGTACTGTGCCTCGAGAGTTAGCTTGCGCTCAACTCCTTCGTCTTCAAACAGCTGGTCAGTGTCTTCCCTCGATCCATCGCCTTGACACACGGAAATGAACTCCTCTCCGCGAAGGTCGCTTGCCATGATTGCAGTGCGTCGAGCAAGCCGATGCGCTTTCGGAACCATGCAAAGTACCTGAGCATCCGGTAGCCGGATAACCTGACACGTCGCCGCGCCGGAAACGAACGCCACGATTCCGACGTCGCAAAACTCAGACGAGACCCATTGCTCGACCGTGATCGATGAGTTTGTATGGATAGATATGTTTACTCCTGGTCTCGTCCGTTTGAAACGTTCAACGACCCTGGGAAGGAAACTAAGTCCGATACCCGGCACGGCGCCGATGCGGAGGCGGCCGCTTCCAAGGTTGCGAATGGTATCTGCCGCGTACGTCAGGCTTTTTAGCCCCACAAAGACTCGCTGAACTTCGCGAAACAAAGCTTTGGCCTCTGGCCGTGGCAGCAAGCGTCCGCCTGTGCGATCAAATAGGACGAGGCGTGTTTCATTCTCCAGCTGTGCAATGAGCCTGCTCACGTTAGGCTGAGTGGTTTGCAGATCGCGCGCTGCACCGGTCATTGACCCTGACTCCATTACTGCACGAAAGGCCTCGATTTGTCGGAGCTTCATTGGGCCACCTATAAGGAAATGGTATACACACCCATTGTATTGGCATTTGACCGCGTGCGGGGCGCGCGTCACGATGGCAGTGTGGCTGGTTTGCATGTGCTCGCTGCTATCGGGGTCGACAGGAAGCGTATCGCGTCAGAAGTGTGCAAGTCCTCGATGATTAAGAATGGAGACTTTTAGGTATCCGAATCGCGCCAGCGATTTGATTCCAAAGCGCACGCGCGATGTGGCATCTGAGAGTGAACCGTTACGCCAAGATTTTTTAACGAAAGAGGAGATATCATGATCCGCCGTCTGGAGATTACGGGCCGATTAAGTAAAGTACTGATCGCGAATGGTTTCGCTTTTTTGTCCGGGTTAACGGCCCGCGACACTACAGGAGGTGTCAAGGAGCAGACGGCAGATATCCTCGCCCAGATCGATGACTATTTGCAGGCCGCCGGCAGTGACAAGTCTCGTATTGCTGTTGCGAACATCTGGCTCAAGGACGTTCGCACCTTCGACGAGCTAAATGAAGTATGGGAAGCTTGGGTCGATACGGAGCATCCCCCCGCACGCGCGACGGTCCAGTCGAAGTTGGCAGGAGAAGACATCCTTGTCGAGATCCAGGTTCAAGCGGTGGTCTGAACAGGACCCGCGTGATGTTGCCAGAGCCATATACGTTTATCAGAGGGAAGGGCAAATGAATCTGCAGGGAAAAGCTCCGAATGACCCGTCCTGGTGGTTCGAGGAGGCGCTGCGCAGTGAGGGTGCACAACCGGCCGCGCCTGCGCTTACCGGGGCGCTCACAGTTGACGTGGTGATCGTCGGTGGCGGATATACGGGACTGTGGACTGCCCTGGCCCTCAAGGAACGCGCGCCGCAGCTCTCCGTCGCTCTCATTGAGTCATCCAAATGCGGTTCCGGTGCTAGCGGTAAAAATGGGGGGAAGGTCAGCGGATACTGGCCGTCTCTCACTGGCATCGCGGCGAACATTGGCCCTGATGCGGCGTTGGACGTTGCAAGAGCTGGTACACGGGCTCAGGAAGCCATTCGGCGGTTTGCTACCGCGCCCGGTCGCGACGTATGGTGGCGTGAAAACGGCCATATGCGTGTCTCCGCAGCACCGGCGCAAGATGCCGAAATCGCATCGTACCTTGAGACGGCACGGCAGCTCGGCGTTCCAGACACCGTACGCTCGCTGACGGCCGAAGAGGTCCAGGAAATTTGCCGGTCTTCAGTTTTTCGGGAAGGTTTATATTTCCCTGAAGGCGCGACTGTTCAACCAGCCCGCCTGGCGCGCCAATTGCGAGCTGCAGCGATCGCTGCGGATGTGAAGATATACGAAGGCACGCCGATGATCCGGCTCGACGAGGGAACGCTCAATCGCGTTGTCACGCCTAAGGGTGAAATCGTCGCAAAGGAAGTGGTGCTCGCGACCAATATCGAACTCGCCAAGCGCAGAGAGGTCGCGCCATTTCTTACCGTATTCTCTTCCTACGCATTGATGACGCAGCCGGCCCCCGAGAAACTCAGCTCGATGGGCTGGAAGCGGGACGAGGGTATCACTGACTTGAGAATGTTCGTTCACTATTTTCGCAAGACTGTCGATGGACGGATCCTGATGGGTTCGGGCTCGGGTCCGATAGGCTTCGGCGGGAATACGTCAGATCCACGGCTGACTACTGACTTGGCTTCGGCAATACGTGCGGAACGTGGACTCCGTCGGCTGCTGCCGGCTTTCGGAGATGTTCAGATTGATCGCACATGGGGCGGCGGCATCGATATTTCGTTCGACAGGTTACCGTTCTTTCGAACATTACCTGGAACACGGATCCACTACGGCTGCGGATATTCAGGACATGGCGTTAATCCCACGTACATTGGGGGGCAATGTCTTGCGTCGCTCGTTCTTAGGTCAAAAGACGAATGGAGTTCGCTACCTTTTTGTACGCGTGAACCGCGGGCGCTGCCGCCGGAGCCTTTTCGATATGTCGGGGGGCGCTTCGTTCGCTGGGGTATTCTCCGATGTGAAGAAGATGAGGAAGTGGGCAGGAGCTCCGGATTGTTGCCTCGAGTCGCTGCGGCCATCCCGAAAACGTTCGGTTTGAAAATCGGTACCCGATGATGGCGAGTGCATCCTTTGGGCGGCTGATACCTACAGGCGGTGTTAGACCAACGATCAAGGCTCGTTCTAATTGGCGCCGGGGAAACTATCCGAGTATGTCGCGCGCTTCGCACTGCCCGTCGGGCGCAGGGTGACAGTTTGTGACCCGCGGGAAAGATACTCGGTGACGAGGAACATCACACATAGTTCAGCCGCGAAAAGCCGGACGATATGCTGGCGCGCACCTGTCCTGTTCCCAATGCCTCTGTTGGCGCAGCTAATGAACAGGGATCCGCTGCGCGTGCCCGGTGAGTCCCCTTCCGGACCACTGGGATTTTCCTTGCCGCCTGGGTGACTGAATGGTTGCCGCACAGCAGAGATGCGGGGGCCTTCGGCCCGCCGTTATCTATCTATAACAAGCATGGAGACGAGTGTGTTTCTATTTGGATTTGGTCCGCAGCTGCTGGCCGGCACTGTGCGGACAATTGAATTGTCGGTGCTGTCGCTCGCGGCCGCGTTTGTCCTTGGCCTCATGGGCGCCATCGCGAAGCTCTCGCTAAATCGTGGTTTTCGCGCAATCGGCTCAGCGTACACGACTTTGATACGATCGGTACCGGACCTTGTCCTGATGCTCCTTGTCTTTTACAGCATCCAGATTGCGGTCAACAATCTGACCGACGCCTTGGGTCTCGCGCAATTTGACATCGACCCGTTCACGGCAGGCGTCCTGACACTCGGCTTCATCTATGGAGCCTACTTTACGGAAACTTTTCGGGGCGCATTCCTTGCGGTGCCGCGCGGCCAACTTGAAGCGGGCGCCGCCTACGGAATGAATGGGGTTCTTGTTTTCCGACGCATCCTGTTTCCTCAAATGATGCGCTTCGCACTTCCGGGCATCGGCAACAACTGGCAGGTTCTGGTCAAGGCGACTGCGCTTGTCTCCATTATCGGCCTGGCAGACGTCGTAAAGGCCACACAGGATGCGGGTAAGAGCACGTTCAAAATGTTCTTCTTTGTCATGTGTGCCGCGCTCATCTATCTCACGATGACAACCATTTCCAATTTCGTGCTGTTCAGGCTCGAGAAACGATTCTCGGCTGGCGTTCGTCACGCGGAACTCTAGGCTCATGATTGATATCCTTACCCAGTTCTGGCGCGCGTTTCTGTATTGGGACGGGCAGCGCGTCTCCGGCCTAGCCGTCACCCTCTGGCTGCTGGTGGCATCTCTCGTAATTGGCTTCCTGATGGCGGTGCCCCTCGCGGTGGTTCGTGTCTCCACGAATCGCTGCATAAGCATGCCCGTGCGTTTCTACACGTATGTCTTCCGGGGCACGCCGTTGTACGTGCAATTGCTTCTGATCTATACGGGTATTTATAGCTTCGACTTTATTCGGTCGCACGAGCTTACCGATGCCTTCTTTCGAAGCGGTTACCATTGCGCGATTGTTGCGTTTTCGCTTAATACCTGCGCCTACACGACCGAGATATTCGCTGGCGCAATGCGCTCGATGTCTCACGGTGAAGTTGAGGCGGCACGCGCGTACGGAATGAACTGGTTCACTCTTTACAGACGCATCATCATCCCTTCCGCGTTGCGAAGGTCCCTGCCTCTCTACGGCAACGAGGTGATCCTTATGCTGCATGCCACCTCGGTTGCTTTCACGGCGACCGTGCCCGATATCCTGAAGGTCGCCCGCGACGCCAATTCTGCAACCTACCAGTCGTTCCAGGCATTTGGTATTGCCGCGCTTCTTTATCTGACCATCTCCTTCGCGCTGGTTGCTGTGTTCCGGCGCGCTGAGCACCACTGGCTTGGCTACCTCGCACCGCGTGCTCACTAAGCTTGCATGTTAGTGCCCAGCCAACGTGTATGACACATCAGTGCTTTAAACGTAACGATAAGGGATCAGAATGTTGAGGCGGACGATTCAGACAGAAGCTTGCAAGTTAGAAGTTCACGACATCCACAAACGCTTCGGAGACCACGAGGTGCTCAAGGGCGTGTCCCTGAGCGCAAACAAGGGCGACGTTATCAGCATCATCGGGGCAAGCGGCTCGGGAAAGAGTACGCTTCTTCGTTGCATCAACTTTCTTGAGCGGCCGAACTCCGGGTACATCGCGGTCGATGGCGAAGCGGTAAAGACGAGGGCCGATAAATCCGGCTATCTCGACGTCGCGGACCCGAAGCAGCTGCAGCGGATCCGATCGAAGCTATCGATGGTGTTCCAGCATTTCAATCTCTGGGCGCACATGAACGTTCTTGAGAACATCATTGAAGCGCCGGTACATGTGCTCGGGCTGCCACGTCGCGAGGCGGAAGAGAGCGCGCGTGAATACCTTGAGAAAGTTGGACTCCCATCGCGCGTGGAAAAGCAATATCCGTCGCATCTTTCTGGCGGCCAACAGCAACGTGTCGCGATTGCGCGTGCGTTGGCGATGAACCCTGACGTGATGCTGTTCGATGAACCAACATCTGCACTCGACCCAGAGTTGGTAGGTGAAGTTCTTAAGGTAATGCAAAAGCTCGCAGACGAAGGACGCACAATGATTGTGGTTACGCATGAAATGGGGTTCGCCCGCAATGTATCGAATCATGTGATGTTTCTTCATCAAGGACGCACAGAGGAAGAGGGGCTTCCTGAGGAAGTACTGGGCAAGCCGTGCAGCGAACGACTCAGGCAGTTTCTCTCTGGTAGCCTGAAGTAGCCCGCAACCGTGAGAAAACTGCAGGCGACGTCTGATATTTAATCAGTAATACTGAGAGATAAGATACGAATCATACGTGGTTAATTCGGCCCGTCGATAAAAAAGTTTGCACGTAGTTATATTCTAATATTCGGAGACTTTAATGAAAAAAATCGCACTTGCTGTACTTTTTATTTCCACTATCGCAACTCCGGTATTCGCTCAATCTACTGTGACGCTTTACGGTCTGATTGATGAAGGACTCGATTACACCAACAATGTTGGAGGTTCAAAGGTTTATGAACTCCAGAGCGGCTACGCTCAAGGTAGCCGCTGGGGCCTCAAAGGAACAGAGGATCTTGGCAACGGGTTGACCGCGACCTTCAAACTGGAGAACGGCTTCGATGTTAACAATGGTCGTCTCGGGCAAGGCGGGCTGATGTTTGGCCGTCAGGCATATGTCGGGATTTCCTCGAATCAGTTCGGTTCGGTGACTTTGGGGCGACAGTATGATTCGGTCGTCGACTATCTGGCGCAGACCACCGCGAACGGCAACTGGGCAGGCTACCTTTTTTCCCACCCGTATGACAACGACAACACGGATAACACGTTCCGCGTAAACAATACCGTAAAGTACACCAGTCCGTCGCTCGCCGGCTTCCAGTTCGGCGGTACGTATAGCTTCAGCAACGACACAAATTTCGCCAACAATCGCCAGTACAGCCTTGGTGCGCAGTACACCACCGGTGGACTGCTTCTCGCTGCGGCGTATCTGCAGGCCAACAATCCATCTTCAACGGCCACTGGCGCGATCAACAACGGCGGCGACGAAAACTTCCTGGCCGAGCGCCTGCGCATCTTCGGCGCGGGGATCAACTACACGATCGGTTCGGCAACACTGGGCTTCGCATATACGAACACCAACGTCACGCAACCGCTCAGCTCCGGCTATGTGGGTGCGATCACGCCGCCCACCGGCTCGACCCTGTCGTCGCTGCGCTTCCAGAACTTCGAAGTGAACGGGAAATATCAGTTCACCCCTGCGTTCTTCGTGGGCGCGATGTACACCTATACGCGGGCCGATTTCAACGCCACCACCGGGAAGCTGCATCCCAACTACCAGTCGATCGGGTTGATGGCTGACTACAATCTGTCAAAGCGTACGGATCTGTACCTGCAGGGTGCATACCAGCATGCTGGAGGCGACAAGACTCAGACGGTGCTCGACGCCGCCTATGTTCCAGGTGCGGCAGACGTTTCCTCGAGCTCGAATCAGCTCGTAATCCGGGCGGCAATGCGGCACAAGTTCTGACGAGTCCCGCGACGGTTTGCAGCGCGGTGGCGGGCATGACGTATGACGTTCGTTTTAGGGAGGCCCGGAGGGACAGTTCACCGTCCACTGATGGGGGCGCAAATTCTCCCCACCGCGTGAAGCAGGACCGCTCCTTATTTAGCTCTCTTTCGTTTTTACGCAAAGGTTTCAGCGACCTCCTTGGGCCGGTAGCTACGACCATCGAATTCGAGCGGAAGCGAATAGGCAGGTCCGAAGTAAACGTAGGTCTGGGTGGAGCTGTCGAACGCGTGTTGCCGCGAGCCAGTCACTACCTTCGCTCTTCAGGATCGCGGAACCGTAACCTTCACGGAATGAGGAAGACTATGGCGGTTGGGGGAACGTCGCTGAGAAGTATGGTGCAGGACTGGTTGGCGCCCGACCCGAAGAGAGGGTTTCGGGTCAGCCACTACGGACGATCCAGCAGGGGACGATATGTGTGCGTCGTCGCAGACAATGGAAGCGGGTCGAAGGCGATGCTCTTTTTTCGTCACCGGGACGGAAAATGGTGCGTTTTTCCACCCGATCCGGAGCGACCGGCCATGCACGGCGAAGTCTCGTCTACTGACGCTATCGGCGCAAGATTCTAGCTTGCCGGAGATACAGTTAGGCAAGCGAATTGAAACCGGATTATGGGCTGTCCTCCTCGTCGGCAAGATGACGGTTACCATTTTTTATTGTGGTCATTTCTGGCGCGGATTATCGAACTGGACTTGACGACCGCGCGATTGGTTAGGTGAACGTCGGCACCTCGCGGCATAACCGCTTTTGGGCATTGATGTTCGCTCGACAGTTGCGCTGTCCGGGAGAGAGGAGTGAGGGTGAAAGTGAGCGCGATGTTGAACATGATCGAGCTGGAGACGTTTGCCGCAGTGGTCGAACATCGCAGTTTCACGCAGGAGGCGGCTGCGCTGAACATCTCCTCTGCTGCAGCGACGCGCCGTGTCAAGCGGCTCGAACAGTCGATCGGGGCGCTGCTCCTGATCCGCGAGCCGACTGTGATGCCGACGAGCGGGCGAAGACGTGTTTCGTCATTTCATGACTGTCCGGCTTCAGGAGGATGACCTGCTCCGGCATGTCACGCCGGGGAGGGCGGCGACAACAGCGCTTGCCCTTGCCGTCAACGCCGATTCGCTTGTCACCTGGTTTGAGCCGGTCACGCGTGAGCTGGCGCAACACCATGTGGCGCTTGAGATCGTCGTGGACGATCAGAACCATACGCTCGAGGCACTGGCGCGCGGCGACGTCAAAGGCTTCCTGTCCACGCAATCGAAACCGGTTGTCGATCGTTTCGTGGCGGAACCGGTCGGACAGATGCGCTATCAGTGTGTCGCCACACCCGGATTCGCCCGCGAACATTTCGCCGTACGCTGGGCAGCCTCGTTTTTGCTCGCCCAAGGAGCTGGGAACAAAATTCTGCAAAAGCCGGGAACAAAATTGTGCAAACGAACTTGACGCGTGGAAACCCGTCGGTCAGTAGAGGTCATTTGACATAAAAGAAATTGGCAACGTTGTACAGTAGTCCTATGTATATGGAACGCGCGATGCAATGCCTCCGTGGTCTTCATTCGAGCTACGAGTCGCCGTCTTGATCAATTGTTTCCAAACCCTTCATCAAAATAGGATTCCTTCAGGCTACCTTCGCAGGTTCGCTATTCGCGCCTCAGCCGTTAATCTGACGCTCGACCCGTTCCACAGTCGCTAATACGTCATCAAAGGATGGTGTGCCGTGAAAGATCATCCCGACCATCGCTTCATAGTCGCGACGCAGCCCGTCGCGCATCGCCTCAGGCGGCGACAGTGTAAAGGCGCCAGCTCTGGCCAGTTCAAGACCGAAATCCGAACTGCCGAAAAACAGTCGTGCGTGCCGGGCGCAGTCTTCAGCCAACGGTTGATTACGTAGCCAGTCGGATGCGTGTGTGCTGATCGTGAGCTGATGAACATCGTAGAAGTGTCTCGATACGCGCTGTCCGCCGTGACGCAGTTCGCCACGTCGTTCATACCATTGACGCAGACCGTGCAGGATAACAATCTTGTCCCAGAAGGTGCGCTCGGGCTGGACTGTGGTTACTTCTGCGACGTCAAGGTTGAGATGCGGAACACCCGCGGCGACGTAAGGTGTGATCATCGCGGCCGCGTGCGGATCGAGGGCAGATTTGGCGCCTGCCTCGATCTTGACGGCAGAGCGAATATATTGGCCGGACGCCGCGGTTACGGCCGGATACCACAACAGCAGTGTCTGGCGGTCACTATCGTCAGGGTCGGGTTCGAGCCTGAAGCCCTGCGGGATGAACTCATTGGCCAGGACTTGCAGTTGAGCCGTGAGATCGCCGTGGATGAAGGCCTGGCATGCAGTGCGGATTGCATCGAGGCGTTTGCGGCGCTGCTTCCCACTCAAAAGCTCCAGTTCCTCGGGTTCTGCATGTTGCCCGATGTCGTCGCGAAAGACGGTGATGTCGATGTCCTCAGAGAAGCGCGAAATCAGACCAAAGGCCTTGGAGAGCGATGTGCCACCTTTGAAGAGCAGGCGCGGCCCGTTTGGGGTCATGCCGTTGAAAAGCGCGTCGAGGACCCAGCAAACCCAGAAATCTTTCTCGACGTTCTGGACCGCGGTGCCGAGGCGCGCCGCAGTTTCGAGGAAGAGATTTCGGCGATCGTCGTCGGACGCCGCGATGATGTCTTTGTATGCTTCGTTCATCCTTGTCCTCCGGCATCCGCGGCTCGGCGCGTCCGTTGCACTGTCAGGTCAGTGCCGCGAGGCAGCGGCTTATCGGCCTTGCTCGGGTCGAAGTTAGGTATTGAGTGCAGGAATTTTTGCATCCAGATTGGCAGGTGGGCGAAACCGTCGATCAGGTCCCGTTTGATGTCGTAGCCATGGTCAGGGTCTGACAGAACCGCGCCAAGGCGGCGCCGTACCCGGTCACCATCGTTGTCCAGCGTGTCCTTGAGCCAGTGGAGGGCCTGGACGACGCGCATTGCCGGCCGACCGGCCCAGTAGAGGCGGCTTGGTGCGGTGTGTTTGAATTCGATCAACAGGTTTTCGAGTTTGATCGAACGCCGTCGAGCGTCGGTATGGAGCGTGACCCTGGCCGGCACGGCGTCGGTGAGGCCAAGGTCGTTCGCGGCGGTGATACCGTCGACTAACACCCGGATCTGATCGCGTCTGGCAACTGCCTCGACCACGGCGCGATAGTCGGGAACGCTCGGGCGGTTCGTCAGCCGGTTGATCGACGGCATGTCATACAGGCCGCGATCTATGCGACGGAGCTTGCCGCTGGCGACAAGCCGCTGCAGGGTTTTGTCAACGAGGTCACGCGAGCCCAGCTGGGCAAAATCCGCAGGCACCCAGACAGATCCCGGCGCTCCGGCGCTCATCGTTAAAATCATGCGGTTGCTGAGCTCAGTCACGACCACTCCTATTGTCCGAAAAATGTACACATTTTTCGGACAAACTGCAAGCCAGGCGTTGTCCGAAAAAAATATACATTTTTCGGACGACAGGACACCCGACCGGGTGTGACCTTAATCCACGCACAGTCTTGATCCTCCTAACCGGAAAATTGCACGTGGATCAAGGTCACACCGACGAGCAAGTTCAGGCCGGTGCGTGAGGCGGGCGTGATGCGCCCGCTCGTCGCATTCCGGTCCCGAATTCTCTAATTGACTCCCGGACTTGACATAATTAACATGATCACTTTTCCGTAAGACGTCGAACTAAAATCGACCTTGCCAGACAAATGCAGTTGAAAATGCTTAAAATATTGAAATATGTTGATGAAGTCGCTGTGCAGCGAGCCGCGATAGGGCTACATCCGGGTGAACAGGACACGGGGATGCGGCTCGCTGCGGTACGGAGTCGCTGACCGGTTCCGATCGGTCAGTATTTGCCTGATGAGAGCCAACGACTGTTCGGCCGTGGCAGTCAGATTGTGGAGGCGAGCCCCGCTGAACTGCGGCGCGGTGACGCCGAGGTACCGGCAAACGGACGACACATAAGGCTTCGTCGGCCCGCCGCACCGCTGGGCTGCGGCCGTCAGCGCTGCGTCGCCGACCTGTGATCCCGTTCATTGAGCACCCGGACCAGATGTTCCATACCGCCTCCGGTACTGTATAGATAATCACTGTTAATATATACAGTAGTTGAGGCTTGTTCAAGGCGCTGCGCCAATCATCGAATGGACCGAGGCCTTACGTGGAACGGTATCAAATGCGGTATAATAGGGCATCGTTTGATACCTATGGGGCTTGTCATGACGACTGTCTCACCCGCAAAAATCGCAGCTGTCATGGCCTTGACACCGCTGCCCCGATCATTTGCAGAGCTCGACGATCGGGTGCGCGGCGGGCTGCCCAAATCCGCGCTTCGCGCCAGCGTTGAGCACGTCGCGCGAACCACGGAAGAACGCCGCAACCTTCTGTTCCGCATCATTCCTGAAGCCACCTTCAAGCGTCGGCGCGACTTGCTGAACCCCGATGAATCGGAGAAGGCCGAACGCCTGGCTCGCGTGTTCGCCACGACGGAATACGTGTGGGATTCGGAAGCCGACGCGCGGGAATTTCTCAATACCCCCCATCCGCTGCTGGATGGCCGCACGCCGCTCGACGTGTCGATGACCGAACTCGGCGCGCGACGCGTTGAGGAATTGCTCTGGAAGCTGTTTTATGGAATTCCGGCGTGATGCGGATTTACCGGATTGCTGACCGACGTCACCCGATATGGGACGGCACCGGCGCGATGCTGGTGGGCGGCCGGTTCAACAGTCCCGGCCGCCCAGTCATTTATGGGGCGACGACGTTCGCCGGCGCCATGCTGGAGGTGCTCGTGCACGCCCGCATTGGCAAGGTGCCGCGCACCCATGTTTTGGTTGTCGCCGATGTGCCAGATAACATCGCGATCGAACGCGCGGATGCCGCGATTTTGCCGGCGGGCTGGGACGGGCCCGACCTTGAAATCGCGCGGGCATTTGGCGATCGCTGGATCGCCGAGAGCCGCAGCGCAGTCCTGCTGGTGCCGTCCGTGGTGGCGCGCGAAGAATGGAATGCGCTCGTTAACCCGACGCACCCGATGACCCAACGTCTTGCAGTTAGCGAGTCGCGCCCCGTCGTGTGGGATGAGCGCCTGTTTCCCCGCGGGTGAACGGCCTCTGCCCCAGTCGTTACAACTTTCTCTTCCCAACGCATTCTACTTTCGCTTCGTCGCACGGCGCCCGATCGCTCGCGCGATTCGTTCGCGCCCATCCTCGATGGCGACTGGACGGACGCTGTGTCGTACGCGTCGTCGCTTCTGAGATCGCTCCGGGCACGATGATCGGCGGCCTCTGGAAACCACTGCTGCTGTATGCCATCTCCACGAACGGCACGCCGATACGCTATCTTCCTTTTCAGCGGTCGTACACTGGGATGTTCGAGCGTGCGTTCGTCACATTGCCGATCGCCGCGGACGCCGACGTGCGTACACGACTTGTCAGGGAGCCTGCAGGTGACCCCCAAAAAAATTCCGGTGCCCCGGGCGCGGGCTTGTTGGCAGGCGCAACGCTTCAAAAACTGCTTCCTTCCGCCATAACAGGAAAATCAATGAGCCATATTTCGCCAGTTGCTGTGACGCGGGCCATGAGCGCCGTCAAGGCAATGAATCTGAAGCAGAAGGAGGCGGTCATCGACGAAATATTCCTTGTCCAACCCCACATGCTTGGCTCGGTTCTCGTGCTGCAGACGTTCGGTGTATCGATGGAGAAAATGGAGTTCGCCTTCGGACTTCTCCTTCTGTGCTTTCAAGCCATGAAAGAGTCGGGCCTGACATGGCCCCTGATCACGGAGGACGAGCAGGAGTTGCAGTTGCAGCTTTACACGACCACCGTCAAGCTCGGCGAAGACCTGGGCCCACCACTACGGGATCGTTTGATGCAGCAATACATCGAAAACCATCCCGAGAAAAACCTGCTCGCCTGCGTATGGTCCGAAACCGCGAACTGGCTGAAAAGCGTCGTTTCCGAAGACAGCGACAAATATGTGATGATGGTGGCTGCCAACCTCGTGAACTGCATTGCTTTTGTGCCTGTGCCCGCACAGAAGAAGCCATCTCATCGGCAAAGGAAATCGGCATGAAAGAGGGGCGTTGCGAACAGTGTGCACAGCCCACAGCAGCCTGGGATGCAATCCACTATGGCTCCATGGAGCGGGGCTACCGGCTGCTTTGCAGCCAATGTTTCAATGCAGAGGTCGCGAAACAGAACAGCCTGACTGGCTTCGAAAACGTCCGGCTCGAACCTGTCCGGATGGTCGACTGCGCCGGCGAGGCACACCAGTTCCATTTTCAGATGCGTCTGCTCGGCGACATGATCGTCCTTGACGCATTCGAACTGCAGGATGAACTCCGATCCGGTTATGAATTCCGGATCATCGGTGAGCCGGAAGAGGACGTGCTAACGCTGCTCGGCCGGTTAGTCGAAAAGATGAGGCGGGCCTTGTCCGTCAAGCATCTCACCGTGGATCACCATCAGCTAAGGATCGTTGATCAAACCGTGCGAGGGCAGATTTCGTCGGATATGTCGGGGCCCGGAGATACCCCTCTTGTTGTCGTCGACGGCAAGGAAATCAGCTGGGACGACTTCGGGCGCATGTTGATGGCATTCGAGGGCTGGCAATTCAAGCTGGACATCGCTGACCGGGCCGACGAGCTTTGATGCGCGACCGCTCGCCAGGGCAATGAATGAATCAATGAATGGATCGGCCGTGGCGGCCAAAATCAGAAAATCAAGCACCCCGCAGCAAGCTAGCAAGCTGCGGGGTATGAACGGCGCTGTCTCGAGCCGCCGGTTTCCAACCGGCCTACGTCCCAAGGGACGGGGAATGCGACCCGAAGAGATTCACTTTTTTGAATCAGCGAATAAACCGCTTTTGGCGGAAATTTGCGGTCCCGGCCGCCCCCCGGGAAAGGCATTGCGGCGATCTGGAGTCGCCAAAAAAGGTGTTCTCCAGGAACCGGTGCTCGCGCGACCGCACGCGATTTCCAATCAGCAGGCCCGTGAGTGAGCAGTTGTGGCACGAATCGCAGCTTTTGTTCGAATGGTGGCTCACCCAGGATCGGCGGATCTCCAACGGTATCCGGTAGTCGCCGCGCATTGGCCCACTGCGTTTACTCCTGTAAAAGCTCACCATTCACGAGAAATGCCAACTACAAATACGCAACTAACCGTCTATGCCGGCCGTTTACGCCACAAACCAAAAAACCGCCTGCAACGAAACGGGCCCGGGGCATCCGGGCTCGCAACGAAACGGGCCCGGGGCATCCGGGCTCGCAGGAAATGCGCTACGGTGCCGGCGATCACGGACGCCTGGCGGGGGCTGAATCGTGACGTCATTGGCGATCGCGCCGGTTGCCACTTCGGGTAGATTTATCGTTACGCGGCGCAACACAAACAGACCGGCCGCGAAAGGTATCCTTGAGGCGTGTCACGGAGGTTCTCGATCGTGCGCCCGCCGTCTCGCCGGACGGACGTGCCATCGTTTTCATGCTGTCGATCCGCGGCCGCGAGGTCGAAGTCGCGGTTGCGCGTAACGCACTCAAGGCGCAACTCTGGCTACCGGGTAGTGCCGATGAAACGCACACGCTCAGGATTCGAAACCGGCCGCACCCGCATCGTCAAGGCAGTGAAATCACACTGCCGCGCCTGGTTCGAAAGACATGTGTCGCGAAGTAGCTCGTCCGTTCGACCCTCGGGCCGTCGTGTAACGGAATACCGTAGAGGCTCCTTCCTCTGGCGACACGAGGCATGACTCCCGACAAATATTCGTCGCTAACGGTCGGGCGGATAAGGGACGGGTTCCGGATTCATCTTGACGCTCAATGCGCAACACGAGACGGGCCCTGGGATTGACCTGGCAGTCCTCCCGCTCTTCCTGCGCACATAATTTGACATAATGTTAATTATCAACTTCAGTGGTATGTATGGTATGTTTTAGGGTGTTGCGTTTTTTGGCGCGTCATCGACGGAAACTCGAGGCTCACAGCCGAATTCTGCGCAACAGAAACGGCCACGCATGCGACGCAACGGTACCTGTTGGTTTTTCCTTGAAAAACATTACTTAGGCGTCGATAAACGCTGACATTAGCCATTCTCTTTGTCGCGCAACACGTCGCCACAGGTGCCAAGAATCAATTGAACTGGTGTAGTGAATGTGGGGACCCTATAAAGTTACCAAGCGCCCGCAGCCCAGGGCTGTTAACTTCCGTTCGACCGTGTTAACTTTGTGACCGTCCAAACAAGACGGCGGGAACAGGGATGATATTCGGAGGCGTATTTTCGGAGCTGCGTGACGCACGGCGGGCGCAGGGTAAGCGTTACGCGCTGGAGCCGCTGTTGTGTGCGATCGTGATGTCAATGATGGCAGGTGCGAACTCGCTGAGGACGATCGAGGTGTTCATTGGCGAGCGGCGTACACAGCTGAACGAGCTGTTCGGTACGGACTGGCGCAAGGCGCCGAGCTGGGTGGGTATCCGCAAATTCCTGCTCCAGCTTGACGAGCACGATCTGGAAAGCACGGTGCGCGCTTTCGCGCAGAAACAGACCTCCGCGCCGGCCGGGCGGCAGTTCATCGCGCTGGACGGCAAGGCGCTGCGCGGCAGCGCCTCACGCTTGGAAGACATCGCGGCGCGGCACATCGTTTCGGCTTTCGATCATCATGACCTGATTGTGCTGGGCCATGTTGAGGTTGCGCAGAAGTCGAACGAGATTCCGGCCGCGCAGGCGTTGATCGAATCGCTCGGCTTGCAGGGACAGGTCTTCACGATGGACGCGTTGCACTGCCAAAAAAAACGCTAGCGCTCGCCCTGGAAAAGGGCGCCGACGTGCTGGTGCAGGTCAAGGGTAACCAGCCAACCTTGCTTGCCGCCTGTGAGGATCTTGCCCGCTATTGCGCTCCTGCCCAATGCGACGTGCAACACGACAAGGGCCACGGTCGCATCGAGACGCGTATGGTGCGCACGTGGAGCGTGCCGGCGAACTGGCTGGAAGCGGACTGGCAGCCGCTGGTACAACAGATCGTGAGCGTCTCACGTACGGTCGAACGCAGGAACCGGACTGGCGGCTGGGAACGCACCAGTGAGACGGCGTGGTGGGTGAGCACAACCGTCATGAGCGCGGCAACCTGCCAGATGGCCATCCGTGGTCACTGGTCGATTGAAAACCAGAATCACCACGTGCGCGATGTAGTCATGAAGGAGGATCACTGCACGACGCGACACAAACCCGGAATTCTGGCCCGCTTGCGCTCCATGGCACTAAACTGCCTGCGCGCGACATCTGATCGAAGCGTGACTATCGAGTTGCGGCGCAACGCGTTGAATTTTGAACACCTCCGACGTTGCGCCTGCGGCACCAGGAGAACTTAACAGCCCTGGCCCGCAGCCACTCCGGCGTGACGCAGACTCGAAGAAGGTGTAGGATTAAATCACATTGAAACGCGAGTACCGCCATGCGCACGACCCAGCAAATGAGCATCACGCTGCCGAATGAAATGGCCGAAGACGTCCGCCGACGCGTCGCAAGCGGTGAATATGCGACCGAGTCAGAAGTCATTCGCGACGGCCTGCGCGCACTCGCCGCGCGTGAGCGCGCTGTCGAAGCGTGGCTGCGCGATTCCGTCGTGCCGGCCGCTGCCGCCCTCGACACCGATCCATCGCGCGCCCTGGACGCTGCAGATGTTCGCGCGACGCTGGCCCAACGCCGCGCATCACGTCGTTGAGCGCGGCATCCTATCGCGTTGTCTTTGCGCCGGAGGCACGCGATCAGCTGGCGGAACTGGAGGCAACGATCGCCGCCGCAGGCGCACGACAGACCGCGGTCAAATACGTCGATGCGATCGTGACATTCTGCGAACAGCTCGAGAGCTTCCCGTTTCGTGGCGTGCCGCGCGATGACCTGTTGCCCGGGTTGCGCGTGACCCACTACCGCGGCCGGACTGTGATCGCGTACCGCGTTACGGGCGAGACGGTCGCGGTGCTCGGCATCTACTATGGTGGGCAGGACTACCCGGCCAGTTTTCAGCCGGATCCCGATGATTAGACCCGGCTGCGCGGCAGGCTACCACCGGTAGCAACCCGCTCGCGCATCCCACTCCATTCGAACGGACTAGGCGATGAATGACGCCAAGCTGTCACGCTCAGGCTGGGAGAATCGCAGGCGCGAAGAACTGCTCGCAGAACTCACGCGCCTGCAGGCCGAAAACGCCCGGCTCGCCGCCTTACTGCGAGAGGCCGTCCCGGCGCATGGCAAGCTCGAGGCTGCGCCCCCGGGCAATCCATCGCTGGCGGTGCGAAGCACAAGCACTTCCACGCTTTCTCCGCAGCAGAAAGTGCACCTCTTCCGGAGCCTTTTCCGAGGCCGTACCGACGTTTATCCGCTTCGCTGGGAAAGCCACAATTCCGGGAAATCGGGCTACGCACCGGCGTGCGCGAACGAATGGCGTACAGGCGTCTGCGAAAAGCCCCGCATTCGCTGCGCGGACTGCGCGCATCGCGTGCTGCTGTCGCTGGACGATCAGGTCATCTATGCGCATCTTGCCGGCGATCATACCGTGGGTCTGTACCCCCTGATGCCGGACGGCACCTGTTACCTGCTTGCTGTCGACTTCGACGAGGAAAGCTGGCGGGACGATGCGATGGCCTTCCGGCAGTCGTGCGACGAACTGGATGTTCCGGTGTCGCTGGAAATTTCACGCTCCGGTAACGGTGCGCACGCATGGATCTTCTTCGCGACGGCCGTCACCGCTCGCGATGCGCGCCGGCTCGGTTCGGCCATCATCAGCCACACGTGCGTCCGAACCCGCCAGCTCGAGCTATCGTCCTACGACCGGCTCTTTCCCAATCAGGACGTACTGCCCAAAGGCGGCTTCGGCAACCTGATCGCCCTGCCGTTGCAGAAGCAGCCTCGCGAGCACGGGTGTAGCGTGTTTGTCGACGGGACGTTCGAGCCCGTTGCCGACCAGTGGGCGTTCCTGGCGTCGGTCCGGACAATGGATGGGCGAGATATCGAAGGGGTAATTTTCCGCGCCACAGGCGGCGCCCACCCGCTTGACGTCGCCTTCATCGCGGAAGAGGACCGGGTCGAGCCGTGGAATCCCCCGCCCGCGCTGGCGAAGCGGCTTGCCGGAGCCATGCCGGTCTCGCTGACATTGACGCTCGCAAACCAGCTCTATCTTGAAAAAGCCCAGCTTCCGCAATCCCTGCTCAATCGCCTCATCCGGATAGCGGCGTTCCAGAATCCGGAGTTCTATCGCGCCCAGGCGCGCGGTTTCAGCGTATGGGACAAGCCGCGGATAATCGGCCGCGCCGAGAATTGCCCGCGACACATCGCTTTACCGCGGGGTTGCCTCGACGAGGTCATGACGCTGCTGACCGACAACGACATTACCTGCGACATCCGCGACGAGCGTTGCGCAGGTGAGTCCCTGGCGGTTTCGTTTGCCGGCACACTGCGGGACGACCAGCGGGCCGCAGTTGACGACCTGCTGCGGCACGACGCCGGGATCCTGCATGCGCCGACGGCGTTCGGCAAGACCGTCACGGCGGCCGCAATGATTGCCCGGCGCGGCGTCACCACGCTCGTGCTCGTGCATCGCAGGGAACTGCTGGATCAGTGGCGCGAGCGGCTGCAGTCGTTTCTCGCGCTGGACCCGCGCGACATCGGCACAATCGGCGGCGGCAAGTCGAAATCGACAGGCCGGATTGACGTCGCCATGCTGCAGTCAGTGGCACCGGATGGCCCCCGCGGAGCGCTTTTGCGACATTACGGTCACGTCATTGTCGACGAATGTCACCACGTATCGGCGGATTCCTTTGAGGCAGTGCTCAAGGCCGTCAATGCGCGCTACGTGCTGGGACTGACTGCGACACCCGTGCGGCGCGACAGCCAGCAACCGGTGATGTTCATGCTGTGCGGGCCGGTGCGGCACGCGGCGCGTCCGCCGCCCAATGCGCCGCATTCGCTGGAGGTGTTCCCGCAAAGGCTCACCTCATCCGTGGACGTTGCGGCCGACGCGCCGATCCAGACAGTGTTCGCGCAACTCGCACAGGATCCACCGCGGACGGACATGATTGCTGCGGCGATTTGCGAGCAGTTTGGACAAGGACGCAAGGTGCTGGTTCTCACCGAACGGACGGATCATCTCGAAAGCCTGCAGAAGACTTTGGATGCAGCAGTCGAGCCGCTTGTCGTGCTGCACGGGCGTCTCACGAAAAAAACGCGGGCGGCGCAGCTTGCTGCCCTTGAAGCGCTGGCGGATGACGCACCTCGCGTCGTCCTGGCCACTGGCAGACTCGTTGGCGAAGGTTTTGACCATCCTGCGCTCGATACGCTGGTGCTCGCCATGCCCGTGGCATGGAAAGGCACGCTTCAGCAATACGCTGGCCGGCTACATCGCGAGCATGCGGGTAAAACCGGTGTTCGGGTGGTTGACTTTGTCGACGGAGGTCACCCGGCACTAAACCGCATGTGGGAAAAGCGTCAGCGGGGATACCGCGCAATGGGCTACCAGGTACGCTTGGCCGGAGACGGAGAGCAACTGACGCTGGCCTGAAATGCGAGCCTGGCCGCATTCCGTACCGTCTCTGGTTTCTTACTTGCACTTGCAGGCGTGCACTTCCCGCCTTTGATCGCCCCATGGTGCACGGCCATCGTATCGAACCGGCAGTGCCGATACTCGAACTCAAGGCAGCCTTCCCCGCCATGCGCAGATTGTCACCGTGCAACCCGAAGGTATGGCCGAATCCGGAACTTGTGCAGCAGCCTGCTGCACAAGTTGGCACCTCTTCCGCTCACTAAATATAGGATTACTAATTTAAATTTCGATCATGCTAATAATCTCAAATTGACTGTACTTCGAGGCGAAAATGGATCAATGAACGCGGCGCGGTGCGCATCCATCGTTAGGTAGCAAGCAGCTAAACCGACGGGATGAACTGATCTTGGCTGAAGCAGGCGGGCGTGCGCCGAAGCGGTGGTGATTTATACCTCGTTAACAGATGTTAAGGTATAAATTGACACGCTACCCCTTATACCTTACGATACTAACTCAAGGTATAAGGGCGTGAGCCATGACCTCCTTCCATAACGAAGCACTGCAAACGCTGTATTCCTCGGTCGCCGAGCGGGCAAGCGCACAACCGCGCATCCCGTTGCACTCCCCGGGTTCAGCCGCCCAGAAAACCGTCGACGGAAAAACGTATACCTACTGGCGGGTGTACCTCGCTTCTGGCAAACACAAGGAAACATCACTGGGGCGCACCGGGGAGCCGGACACCGACGCCGCACTTGAGGCGCAGCAACTCGAGAGCGCGGAGATGCGGGCGCTGGCCAATGATGTCCAGGTTTTGCGGAAAGCAGGCTTTGCCGCCGCGGACAACTCATCGGCCCTCACCATCGCGACGCTCTTTAACGCCGGCATCTTCACGCACGGCGGACTGCTTGTCGGCTCCCACGCCTTCGGCGCGCTCCTGAACGGTCTCGGTGTCCGTCTGCCTGCGAACTACAGGACCGAGGATATTGACATCGGTAGCGCGGGCTCGATTTCGGTGGCCATCCCGGAAGACCGCAGTTTTCTCGACATCCTGCGCGAGACCGGTCTCCCCTTCATCGAGGTGCCAGAACTGGACTCGCGGAAACCGTCCACCTCGTTCAAGGCGCGCGGACAACCCCTCAAGGTGGACCTGCTTGTACCGGGCACCGAGGCGTACGAAACGAAGCCCCTGCGCCAATTGCGCGCGCATGCGACTGGTTGGCCGTACTTCGGTTATCTGGTAGCCAACCCGGTGAGCGGCTTTATCCTCGGCAAGGAGCACGTGGTGCCCGTAACGCTGCCTGATCCGGCCAGATTTGCGCTACACAAGCTTATCGTAAGCACGCTTCGCGACCCGGCGCGCGCACTTAAAGCCGAGAAGGACCAGCGGCAGGCAGCAGTGCTGATTGATGCACTAACGGAACGATTCCCTGAGTGGCTCACGACGGCTGCCGACGAGCTGGTTGAAAGCGCACGCCCCCGCGTTGCTACTGCAGCCGCTCGAGCGATGGCTCTTGTGCCACACCTGTCCGAGCGCGCACGGGATATTCTGGCGGAGCTAAGTCAGGCGTAGGCCGGTTCGGATCTCGTAAGCGACCGCATTAATGCCGAGCAGCGGGGATGTAATCATTCGGTTACGTCGCGCAAGCGGAGTCTCGCGACTGTCAGAGGCGCATAGGTGATCTTTTTCTTGCACGAAAAGGACGAATACCCCGAGTACGGAGAGCGGCACTCGAACTCGCAGGTCCACGCGTCCGCCGGATTCGCGTAATGCAGTTGCGGGCCAGTTAAAACACATAATTATGTGTAACACTTGTTTATGTGCTACAATTTCAGCATTGTTCCATGGAGGAGTCCCATCATGGCCGACACCGTCAATTTCACCGGCGCAGTCGATCGCGACCTGCTCAGGCGCGCCAAGATCCTCGCGGCGAAATCGGACACGTCCGTCAACGCACTATTTAACGCAGAACTCCGGTATCTGGTCGAGACGTTCGAAGCAGCAGAAGTCAGCGGCAATCAGAATTTCCTTACCCTGTTCGACTTCTCGCTCGGCCGCATTGACGACCGCCAGGCGATGCATTCACTTGGTATCGACAGTGACGAAGATCTGTTCCTGCTGATGGCGCAGGCTCATCTGCCGATGCCGCGCTTGCCCGAGGCGAGCACGCGTCGCATGATTGACGACCTCAATGCGCTGCGCAGTTGACGATGGCAGTCAACAGGACGGTTACATTGCTTCCAGATGCTGGTCCCCTGATTACGCTGGCCTATGCCGACGCACTCGGACTGCTGCTGAAATCAGGTTGGTCAGTCGCACTGGTCGACATGGTGCTGCATGAGGTTACCCGCAACAAAACACCGACCAGCGCCCGAATCGCCACGTGGGCAAGTGACAACAAGATCCCCGTTCTCGAAACGCGCACGTACCATCGATACAGGCAGGTGGACGCGGCGGCACCCGCCCGAAAGGCCAATCTCGGCGAACTCGCGATACAGGAGGCGATGACTGGGTTCGGCCTTGCTGCCGAACAGACGGGCGTTTTTCTGTTCGAGGACCACAAAATCGCCCGCGCCAGCTTCCTGTTACCGGAAAATTGTCGCAAGGTCTCGACCCGAGCGTTCCTGTTATTTCTAGAACAGCAGGGCCTGATTGAATCGGCTGCTGACGTCGAACGTCGGGCGATTCTGGCAGGGAGACAGTTTTCCCAGATCCGCTTTCCACCCGAATAGTCTGCAGTTACGGCTTCTTCGCGGTGAGAGCTCGCGAGGTTACAGCTGCGCCATGGCCCTAGCCCTGATCGTCGGAGCCATGACGGACTGGTTATTGCCATCGACATCAACGGGAAAGATCACTTCCCTGCCCACGGGCTGGACACGGACAGGAAGTACCGACCGCGTCGCGTGGTCGCCGAGGTCCCGCGGGTGTTCGGCAAATCAGGGGATGGCTGGGCGCTGGCGTTCTGGCTTTCGAGTAGACACGGGTAGACACGGGCGGTAACGCCCGCGTCTAATCTGGACGGCCTTTGCTGGGTCTCGCGACAGCACGACCGGGAAAATGCCGTCATGCTCTTCGGCGATCGTGTTGACCCGAAGGACATCAAACAGGTCGACGGACCTGCAAGCCTGACAGGCGACATAAAGGTGTATGCCTCGATCATTGACCTCGCATTGGATCTTGGCGTCAGTCTCGTGTGACGGACACGGCTCCGCGGCATTTCATATCGGTCTCGGAGCAATTTGCCAGCATGCCTGATTCGTTGCGATGGCACGAGACAAGAACTGGCCAGCTGGCCTCGCCTGCAACGGGACGTGCTGCGAAACAGGCACCGGGAACCCGAAAATTGCTATTGGGAACCGGAACAGGTGAGCTAGAATCAGGTGCATTCTTCACCAACGGATTGCTCACCATGCAAATGGAAAGCTGGGTTGGGACCATCGAGCGTGAATGGCATCAGCTGCGTCGCGCCGACCCTGCACTCGATGTTGAAAAATTCTTCCGTCATGTACTCGCAGCAAACAAGACCGGATTCCTGTCACCCGAGTCACTCGCCGCAATTGCAAACGCCCTCCTCACCAGCACACTGGATGGCGCGCCTTATCTGGGCCGGCGGCTACTGGAGCGCATTGGCGCGAACCGCCATCCTGCCTGGCGGGTCGCAATGGCCATTTCCCTGGTCACGCCAACAGGGGGTGAGGCGGACTTTGAGACAGGTAACGCGATTCTCGACGACGTGCTGAAAGATGAAACCGCGGAAGGTCGTCTGCGCGGCATGGCCGCCGCTGCGCTGGCCGATAGCGCGCGGCTCGGACGGGGCATGCAGGTTGATGTGAGCCGGGCGCGATCGCTCTACGAGCGAGCCATTGAACTGGGGCATAAGGCCTCGGCACACAATCTCGGACTTTTCTGGGAAGGCGTGTGGGGTGCAGACGACAACAGCCTTATCCCGGACCGGACAAAGGCCATGCAGATCTATCGACGCGGTGGAGATGACATGCGCTGCCAGCGCCGCCTGGAGGCGCTGCGTTGAAGCCGTCCCCTGCCCGCCTGCCAGGAGCCCGCGACTGTCCGTGGAGCCGCTGATTGGCAGGTGTCATCCCGGCGTGGTACAAAAGGCGTCCCTTGCGGGTGATCGCCCCATGCGATGCCGCATTCACGATTGCAGGTTTCAACGTCTACAGGGTTCAAAAATGGCAACGGGCACAGTGAAGTGGTTCAACGATGCGAAGGGCTTTGGCTTCATCACGCCGGATGACGGCGGCGAAGACCTGTTCGCCCATTTCTCCGAAATCAAGTCTGAAGGCTTCAAATCATTGCAGGAAAACCAGAAAGTAAGCTTCGATGTGAAGACGGGTCCGAAGGGCAAGCAGGCCGCTAACATCAAGCCTGTCTGACCGGAACGCGCGTCATCCTGACTGGTGGCCCGTTCTGCGCGGGCCAGCTTTCCTTGCCTTCAGCGGGTCAGGCCTTTCGGGAACGCGATGGACATTCGGCACATGCACGTGGAATGCTGTCCGAGTGTCGACCGAGGTTTTCCGCAAACGCAACGTCCTGATGCGCCCTCTTCACGAACTCTCTCGATTCACCGGATGATCGTTGACCAGGCGCAAGCGTTTCGCCTGTCCGTCGAGATATCCGCAGATCCATTCCCACACCGCGCAGTCGAAATACGGACACGTATCCAGGGGCTTGCCCAGACGGCCAGCGGCGAACCCTTTCTGCCACGGGGTCGTGTTCATCGCGCCTCCATCGTTTCAATGATGGCAGCATTGCTGCGATCGCCTGATACCTCAGTGCGTTGCACCGCGCAAATTGCCTGACTGGCGCGGTATTCCTGCTGATCCTCGAGGCAGGATCAGATGGCCTGTCTACTGCTTGTTGCTCGTCGCAACCCAGCCAGTTCCAGCGTGCCTTCCTCGAGATCGAGGCGTCGAAGCATGCATGTCACGGAGCATGTTCACGTCAGGCCGGCCCATCGGGCACCTCGCTTCGGGAAACGGAAACCGTATGTTCAATGTGACTGGGCACCGGTCGCGCCTGCGCACGGTCGCCGACTCGTCGAAAGCACCCGGGACTGTTTGAGCAGGACGGAGACGTCCTGCTCAAACCACCGAATCTCTCACCGACAATCAGATGGCAGAGGTCACGCGGAGACCGGTGCAGAGGCGATATCGCTGATCGGTACAACCGCTGGCGGATTCTGCGACACCTGCTTCACAGCAGGTGCTTTCCTCGTCACAGACTTTTTCGCCGCCGGTTTTTTGACGGCGACCTTCTTCGCGGTTGCCGGTTCCGTTCCTGCTTTAACCCTCTTTGCTGCGACCTTTTTGCCTGCAACCTTTGTGGTCGTGGTTTTCCCCACCGTCACCGCCCTGGCCGGAGCTGACTTCGGGGTTGAAGCGTCCTTTCCCGCTGCTGCGATCAGAAACTTCGAACGATCTTTAGCACCAGCCAGCCATGCCGGCGCAGGACCGCGGCCACTCCACGTAGCACCGCTCCTGGGGTCGCGATATTTGGGGGCTTGGGGTCCCCTCACGTAGTTGTCAGTCCTGGCAGTCTCTTTTCCGGCAAGAGTCGATTGCCCGGCGGTGCTGTCGTCCATCAGAAACTTCGTCCGGTCTTTGGCGCCTGCGATCCACGCAGGAGCGCGGCCATGCCCTGTCCAGGTGGCGCCCGTCTTTGGATCACGGTACTTCGCCGGGGAGGTGGTCTTGCCAGCTGCCTGTGCAGTCGGCTTACGGCCACGCCTCTTGCCGCCAATGTGTGCTTCGATGTCCGCAACGGTCGAGCCATGGTTTTCCATCAGGTCACGAATCTTTGCGATGACGGTGGACGACTGGCTTTTGACGAGCGCATCCGCTTTCGCCTGAAGCCTTGTGATTTGTGCCTGTACTTTTTCGAGCGTTGTCATTTACTCCCCCCTTGATCTGGCGATGGCCGCACTATGCCAGTAAGTACGACGCGAGTCGATATTGGCACGCTACAATTTAGGGATACTGCGAGTTCAAACGCACGATCGGGCTGCATCGTCGGTTTCAGAGGTGAATGCTGCGGACTGAAGGATGACGCACTTCGACCTTTGGGTTACGACGGTGGCACAGGTAAAAACATTGCCGCGCGAAGCACGGGGAAGACAGGGCGACCATGACAGCGGCTGATCGTACCCAGACGATTTTAATCATTCTCCCCTTTCAAGACGTCCAATTGACTCCCGTACAACCGAACCTGCCGCACACGGGCTCACGCAGCTTTTCACACGCCGAAACTGCGACCCCTTGTAGTTGGCCTGATGAGATACCGGCTGTTTAATCTGACTGTGTCATAAAAAATATTTGCGGTGGAGTGATACCTGGTACTATTGAATAATACAGACTCCGGGCGATCGCGATGAGAGAAGATGTCGACGAATTTGACGCGTATCTGGACCATCTGGCGCAGGTGTTAGGGCACGCCGATCGGCATGCCGGCCTCAAGGGCTACTGTTCGGGCCTGGTCTTGCCGTTGTCACGCAAGAGCGTCGAGCCAATGGCCGCACATATTGACCCACTTCACGCGAGTGCGAAGCACCAGTCACTCCACCACTTTGTAGCCAAGGCAGAATGGTCAGACCGGGCGGTCTTGCAGCGGGTACGCGAATGGGTGATGCCCGCGTTAGGCGCGCACGCTGCTGAAGAATCCGGCTACTACTGGATTATTGACGACACAGGTTTTCCAAAGAAGGGGCGTCATTCGGTCGGGGTGGCACGTCAGTACTGTGGGCAGCTCGGCAAACAGGACAACTGTCAGGTCGCCGTGAGCCTGTCGATCGCGACGCAACGCGGCAGCCTGCCGATTGCCTGGCAGCTGTATGTCCCCAAGGAATGGATTGACGACCGGGAGCGTGCCCGTCGCGCGGGCATTCCCGACGGGCTTGCCTTCGAGACCAAGCCCCAGATTGCGCTGGCCCAACTTCGCCAGGCGATAGCATCCGGCGTTGCGCCGGGCATCGTGCTGGCCGATGCTGGTTACGGCGACGAAACCGCTTTCCGGGAGGGCGTAACTGAACTGGGTTTGTTGTACGCGGTAGGGATCCGGCCGGGCACCTCTGTGTGGGCGCCAGGTACGGCGCCGCTTCCGCCCAGGCCCTGGAGCGGGCGCGGCAAGCCACCGACATTGTTGCGCCGTGGGCCCGGCCACGAACCGATCGCGGTAAAGGAACTGGCCATGCAATTACCCGTGAACGGCTGGCAAACCGTCACCTGGCGGGAAGGCAGCAACGCAGCACTTTCCTCCCGCTTTGCCGCCGTACGGGTTCGTCCCGCACATCGCGACAATGAGCGAAGTACCGTTCGTGACGAAGAATGGCTGCTCGTTGAATGGCCCGATGGCGATACGGAGCCGCTCAAGTACTTTCTCACGACTGCCCCCGAGGAGGCGACACTTGAACAGCTTGTGTTCGTAACCAAGATGCGCTGGCGCATCGAGCGCGACTACCAGGATCTGAAGCAGGAGTTCGGACTGGGTCATTACGAAGGGCGTGGCTGGCGCGGCTTTCACCACCACGCCACACTGAGTATCGCTGCGTATGGGTTTCTGATGGCTCAGCGACTCAGAATGCAATCAGATGGACGCGATAAAAAAAACTTCGTTGAACGCGCGCTGCCTTCCCTTCCCCCGGATTACATCCCCCGGGGCAGTCCAGCGCGCTCAACGTCACGTTCCTGATTCCATAACTACGTTGCGCATCCTGCTTGGACTAAGGCTCATGCAACGATGGCTCTCTCTTCCTGTACGGCAATAGAGCGCGCAACTAATTATATGACACAGTACGATTAATCGTCTGCGGGAAAGCAGCGGTCGACCCACTCCACGATTTAACGAGGTCCGGGCCCGATAGAGCCTGATTCATCTGGATCGTGCGCAGATCACGTGGACGAATGGTCGGACGGCATTACGGATGGATGAGATATGGATGAACGTAAGCGGGAAAGCATGATTGCTTATCTCCGCCACCGGATGGAAGAATTTGGCATCGAGCCAGACGACCTGGCTGCAGCGATAGCAAGCGAGCCGGTGAAGCAGATTCCGGCTCGGTATCAGAATGCGACTGGGGATACGTGGACAGGCGACGGGGAAATGCCTCAGTGGCTGAAGCAGGCGATTAGCGCGGGGCAAAGACTCGAACATTTCGAGATGTCATCGGCGTCACCGAAGGCGGATACCGTGCGGAAGAGGATCGACTGGCGCGACGACCCTTTCGCAGGGAGTCCACTCGCCCGGCAGCACGTCGACTGACGAGGCGCCCTTCCTCCTGCATTTGCTGGCAAACATATTCGGCGACCCATATCGCGCTGATCCATCGTTTCGCCATGTGCCGGACGCATGCGATTGCGAATATCCATGGGTCCCCCGCAGGTCATTTGACCAACAGGGATGGGCTGACGGAGGTATGCATTGTGATGAGCTTGACGAAGATATCAGGTCGTTGTCGCCGGACCGGACTGCTCGCCGACGGAAATGGTCACGACCAGGTTTTCCCGATGATGCGGGTTATGATGGCGACGCGCGGTTTCTGATGCGTTACGCGACCTGTTCAAAGCGTGCCCGCGCCCTTTTCATTGACTCGATCTGGTGGGCGGCTATTGCCCTGTTCATCCCGCTTGGGCCTTCAACCGATGACATCCTGACGGCACCGGAGGCGTTCGCCTCATCCATGGTCCTCTGGCTAATGGTGGGCCAGTGCATACCGATACTGGTCACTGGTGCAATGTGGGCTGCGTGCGGAACATCGCCGGGAAGGCGCGTGGTACGCCTGCGAATCGTAGATGCAGGCACCGGCGCCTCGATGACCGTGAAGCAGGCCATACTCCGCACACTCGGCTATTTGCTCACCTTCGGGACATTCGGCGCGGGGTTTCTGTGGGTGTTATTTAATCCGCGCAAGCAGACTTTACATGACCGCGTGGCCAATACAGTTGTCATTGATGAAGGGCCAGCTGTCAGCTGTCTCCGAAGCGAGAACTGAGTCCGGGATTGGTGTGTACGTTGACTGGACCGATGTCGCGAACAACGGAACGCAGGCGCCATCACCGAAAAAAGTCCACCGGCTGGACGTGATCCGATCAGAGTAGCAAGCACCTTCGTTCACCGTAATCAGGAGGGAGGTTTCCATCTGGGCTGTACCGGAGCGCGGGCGTCGCGCCGGTTCGCCCTCGCCTGGGTGCCTCGTTCTCGCCGAGCCGGCGGCCGTTGTTCACGAAAAATGCGATCCTGCAGCGAGCTGCTCTCGATCTGAGGCGGCACATTCGGAGTCCAAAATATCATAATTTTACCCATGATGGTACCCCATCTGACTCTGACTGGAAGGTATCGATGGCGCCGTACGAGTGGCACCTCGTGCAGGGCATGACCGCCCAGTCACGGCCTGTCGAACAGGGACAGTGTGATGTCCTGCGGGCGACCGGCGCCGAACACGTCTTCCCGTGCCTCAAAGGCCGGCACGCCTGGCTGCATAATTCTATCAGTGTTCCTATTTATATGGATGCCTAACCATGTCGAGGCAAGATTGAAATGTCGGGGTTCCGGCAAGATACAGATGTCGTATCGGTTGAACAGGAAGTGGCGATCTATCTCTCTGGTTTTGTCGTTACACATTGTTGAAGGACGGCGTGTGAACGGGCAGGGAGTGTCAGTCCGTTCAGGGGATCCTGCGGTCCGCCGCCGGGGTGTCGACGTTCAATAGGATTTCTTCAATCGCTTTGCGGAGTTTTCACTCAGCCCGGTCTCAGCCTTTGATCTGGCTCTCGACCCGTTCCCTAGTCGCTGAATGGTGTGCCGTGAAAGATCATCCCGGCCATCGCCTGATAGTCGCGACGCAGCCTGCCAGCGCGCACGGCGGACACCGACGCGGCAGGTGCAAGGAGCACGGAAGCGGGCGGTTGGACATTGGAATATTACAAGCGTCAGAACGGACGGGAGGCGCCGAAAATTCGCCAGTATGCGACCGTCAGCTCGATTCACACATCGTTCCCATCGGGTAAAATGCGGGTCCCCATTGCCTTCCCACATCCTCAGCAGAAAGCCGACCTATGAGCAGGACAAACACGCGGTCCGTCAGCATTGCACCCGATCACGAAAAGCCCGCCTTGTCGAAAGGACAAAAGGCGTTCAATTCGCTGATCAAGCAGATCGAAAAGCGTCGCAAGCAGCTTCGCGCCTGGGAAACGGTCACGCCCACATTCCAGCAGCGGTACGTCGACGAACTTGTGCCCCTCGAACGGACTGCAACCACGCTGCGGATCCAGTTGGTGCATTGTCTTGACCAGTCCTATGCGCAAAAAGAACTGACCAAGGCTGAACGACGGAAGATGGCCATTGTGATCGCCAATCTGGCGGCCGATCTGATCGACGAGGATGAGGATGAAGGCAAGCAACTGAAAGCGATCCACGACAGGTACAGTCCCACCACCTACGACAGCCAGATGGCTGCGGAAGTCGACGGGATGAAATCCGTGCTCGAGACGCTACTCGGCGTCGATCTGGGCGACGATCTCGACCTGAGCTCTCCGGAAGACCTGCTGCAACGCGCACAGGCGCACATCCAGGAGGGTCAGGCGGAATGGGCGGCAAAAAACGCGGAACGGGACGTTCAGCGCGCGAAACGGAAAAAATCGCCCAGGCAACAGGCCGCCGAGGCCCGCGCCCAAGAACAGCAGGCGCAGATCAGCGTTTCCATTCGCGAGGTCTACCGCAAGCTCACCAGCACATTGCACCCTGATCGCGAAACCGATCCGCAGGAGCGTGACCGGAAAACCAGGCTGATGCAACACGTCAACGAGGCCTACCAGAAAAATAACCTGCTGCAGCTGTTAGAACTGCAACTCGAGCTCGAGCATATTGACCAGCATGCTCTCAGCAGCATGAGCGAAGAGCGGCTGAAACACTACAACGCGGTCCTGAAGGAGCAGGTAAGCGAACTCGATCAGGAAATCGTCCACGTCGAGTCCGCCTTTCGGTATGCCTACGGAATCGATCCTTTCGAACCCGTCTCGCCAGACACCGTTCTGCGAAATCTTGCCGTTGATCTGAAGGAGCTCCGACTCAATATCCGGACCCTTGAGCAGGATCTTGCGGCGTTCGAAGACGGCAAGAATGTGAAGCTCTGGCTGAAACACATCCAGGTGGTACCCGCTGCATCAACCTTTGACGCCATGCCGTTCTGATATTGAAAGGAACCGACTGTGATTGCCTATCGATTGCTGAAAAATCATGCGGGCCTTCTGCTGATCGGGGACTACGCCTCTTTGCGGGAGCTGCACGAAATTGTCCACGACGTCAATGAACGGTCACCACTGATTTGTGAGGAGGACGGACCATTCCTGGGGCTGGCCTACGACGCACGCAAGGCATATGAACGGCAGCGGGAAATCCTGCAGCCGCCTGAAGGCGAGGAGGAGATCGGGGTACGCTACGGAGTCGAGATTCTCTGGCCGGTACTCCTTGTGCAGCAGCGGATGCTGCGGGTTTCGCTGGGGTACCTTGATCATTCCAGGCGGCATCAGGCAATCACTTACGCGCTCGAAGCAGTCATCGAGGCGGCATTGCGGGAGGATTTTGGCGCGCAGGGGCAAACCATGGTAGATCGGTGGCTGCGGCTTGATCCCACCCCAGACATCTTCGAGAAACTCGACAGCCGCGGCGCAATGTTTTGCTCATGGTCCAAGGCCGAGCGCGAACGCCGTTTCGCTTCCCTATTGTTGAGCTTTGACCCTCTGTACGAGCACTATCCAGTCTTCCCGGACGATCAGCGCGCCCCGCAACCGGTGTTGTCCAGCGAGCTGGAACAATGGAAAGGCGTGAACTGGCCCGATCCGTGTTGGTAATTGGAACACGGCCCTCCAGCGCCATCTTCAGGCATGGCGACCTGACGCAGAAACGGTCATCGCAGCTCGGCCAGTCGGTCACGTCTACAATTCCGCAGGACCTTCAGAGGGCGGTTTAGAGTGCCCAAGCCAATGGACGCAGCGCGTTCACAGTTTGCGTCAGGCCCTGAGCGGCGAGCGTATCGAGATAGTCATCGACAGATTTTGGTGGGTTCTTCATCGATTGACGATGTCGGGAGGCAGCCTGTAGCACCTTGGCAGCGTTGAGGTCGAACAGGTCAAAGATGAAGTCGTCCGGATGCTGCGCCGAGACATTGTACTTTTGCAGTTCCGCGGCAGGAAAATCCTTGCGGTTGAACGTAATAATGAGTTCGGCACCCGCGTGCATAGCCGCGGCCACAACATGCCGATCATCTGGGTCTGGAAGTTTGATCGCAGGGATCAGGTGCTCGAAGTTTTCGACCAGCGCTTCGCGCACGTTCGCATCCATGAGCTGACGCGTGCGCACGATAGCCTCCGGCTTCAAATCCTTGCGGTGTTCGAGTACGTTCCGTGTCCACTCATCGTGGATCATGTTGCTCCATCGAGCGCGGTACATGTCAGTCAGCGCAAGATGCATAAGCAGGTCGCGCAACGGAGCCGGATAGAGAACGCAGGCGTCATAAACTACGGTGAAGTTTGATGCCATCGTTCAATAGCCCATGCCCAGTTCCTGCGCCTGGGCAGTGAGCTCGTCCAGCGCGGCGAGACGCGCGTCGTCAATCCGCTTCTTGTAGTCGATAACATCCTGGTAGCGGACACGCCGGTGCGTATTGACCCGTCGAAAAGGAATGTCACCCTTCTCGAGCAGCTGCACAAAGTAAGGTCGCGACACGTTAAGCAGGTCAGCTGCTTCCTGCGTGGTCAGTTCAGCGTGGATTGGAATGATTGATACGGCGTTGCCCTGTCCAATTTCCGAGAGCACATTGACCAACAGCTTCAAGACCGTCGTCGGAAGCCTGACGCTATGCATCTCGCCGTTTTCATCCCTGAAGTCGAATTGCTGCGATTCGGCGCGACTGGTCAGCGCAACGGCCAGATCACGGCTCGACTCGCGGGCGATCTCGATCTCTGCCGCCGAAGGCAGAGATGCGGGGGTTGCGGATCTGTTCATGGGTTCCTCGCATCTGGCTAAAACAGGGTTGGGCCATTCTAATTCGAAATAAACGAAACGGCAACCAAAATCGAAATATCCGAAAATCCCGAAGCCATCAGAAGCCGGATCGGCGCCCTGCCTTCATTTGAGATAGTTGAAGCGATTCATTCGAGTGAACTATCTAGTTCAAACTGTGCGCGAGACCGCGTCCCGCTTTCTTTGTTCACTCTCCCGGCGCACATAGAACTCCAGCACCTGGAGCTGGCTGCCGGTGCGGCGCATGGCCTGACCGCCCGGGGCAGCTCGGGGCATGCCAAACCAGGGTCCCCGTGATTTTCATGCCGTTTACCGGGGTAGCCGGAGCTAAGTGCGATAAGGCCTAGCGTTCTGACACCGGAATAATCTTCAACCAAATCATCGATTTCCTGTTTGGTTCCGGCAGCCATGTGACGGCCCCGTCGCAGGGCCGGAACGGGCCATTTTGCGGTGATAAGGGCACTTCTCACCGATAGCCTGCCGGTTGTCGCTCGAAAGCCGCTCTTCTAGCGTTAGATTCGTATGCAATCCCCGGCCCGACAGACGCGATGCCCGCTGTCGGAATACGAGCCAGCGACACCGGGCGATCACACGCGCTGATCGTTCAATTTGCCGGAAAGCCCTACTGCATAAGGCTTTGCGGCGGGCAGGCGTGTTTGACGCGCGGCGGCTGCGGCGCTTGCCGAGACGAGAAAAGACAAACAGCAACCATCTGATTTCGAAGAATATTTAAATCGGGCTGGTTCGCAAAGCCTTATCGCGCCTCGCTGCCGCTACCCCGGTAAACGGCATGAAAATCACGGGGACCCCGAATACATCGTCAATCTGATCGTTGAGCGCTCACCGTCGATCGGAAAAATCAGGAATCTGAAGATCCTTTGAAACAAGGACGACCGTCCAGCCCGACGCCTTTGCTGCGCCCGGGTTATGGGTGCCGGGAACAAGCGGTCTCACCAGATCCGCGCGTCGTAGGTCCAGCGGCGAATTTTCATTGCCTTAACGCGCGCGCAGTCTTTATGCAACGGATTGATCAGAACATTGAACTCTTCCGGCACGATTGCGGAAGGAACGAGCAGCAGCGCGCCTGTATTCGCCGTGAGCCATGCGTCACCGTAGTCGAGGCTTGTCTTGCCCCTGGGAATGGCGTCCCACCCGACTGGCGCCGCTGTATGGCCGAGCTTCTGCGCCCGCCGCCAGACCGCATCCGGAATGTCGATGCGCACGAGGTAACGGTTCAGCGGCAGCACACCACCCAGATGCACGAGCGTCTCGAGACAGGCGAGCGACCGGCTCTCCGCGGTGTAGAGAACCGGCTTGCCGGGCCGGTTCCACCGGCCTCCGGTGCGCTTCGCGCCCTCTCCAGTCATGTCGTCTGCGGTGTAATCAGGCGTGTCCGTCGCGATCCGCCAAACGTGGACCGTCATGCGTAAGCCCCGCTCTGCATCTGTGAGATCAGCGTGCCCAACAGTTCCTGTCCCTCGATCGTATCGAGAAAGTCCGCAGGCAGCGCGCCGCCCAGGGCGGAATTGGGGTGCGACAGCCAGTGCTCCAGCCACTCGGCCGCGTCAAATCCTTTCGGCTCGCCAGACTGCTCAACGATCGTCTGCACCTGACCGATCAGCTTGGACAGGCCGACCATGCGCTCGCTCTGTTCAGAAGAGAGTTTGCTGGCCGACTGCGACTTTCGCGCGACCGTTGTGCGCTTCAGGCCCAGCCGCCGGATCAGCTCGTCCTGAGACGTCTTCATCCGTGCAGCCATTTCGCCCACATCGCGCGCGGACACGCCATGCCGGATGACGGATATGCGCTCCATGCCTGACGCCTGGTAGACGCGCGGAAAATCGAAGAGATGAATCGTCGAAACCGCCGCAGCGGGCGCTGCGCGCCGGGCCGGCTTCGCAGCGGCCCGAGAGCCAGCACGGGCCCTGAGTGCCTGCGGCGCCTTGCGTGCGGTGGCTGAGTGCTTTTCCATGGCCGGCATGGCTTCCCTCCTGTTCCATTTGAAACTTTATTTTATCCCAAATGGGCCAAAGATCGATAACCTCGCAGTCCTGCGGCTGAGTGTTGCAAAGTCGTTCCAATTGACCCGCCTGCCGTCAATGACCACATACGGCATGCGGTCGTTGTCGTGCAACTCGACTCGTCCACGGACCGTCGTCCCGGCAACTCGCGGAAAACGCCTTGCGCTGCGTAAGCCTGGGGAGGAATAATGCGCAGTCGCAAGCATCATCTTTTTTTGGCCCCGAGGCCGGCAACGCCACGCCGATGTTCTACAGCGTGCTGGCGACCTGCCGGGCCAACGATGTCAACCCGTACGACTATCTGGCCGACGTGCTCGGGCGGATCAACGACCATCCGATCAACCGGATCTAGGAATTGGCCCACTACAACTGGAAGCCCTCCGGAGCAGCCGGATCAACATCGACCTTGGCCTCGACGTCGTCCTTGCCGGTTGCGCGCTCGGCGACCCGGCACTGAACTGCGCTCGCACATCAACGGAACGAAGCGATGAACAAGGCAAGCACGGGCAAGACCGAACGCAAAATCTCCGAGACGATTCTGGACTTCGGTGAGCCGCTTCTGTCTGAGGCCATTACCGAAGACACGCCGATCGCCGCGGTGCGTGAGATTTACAAGCTCGTGGTGCTTGTCTGGAATGCGCATGTCGCAGCCAGCCCGCGCTGGGGCGATCCCGGCCATCTGCAGCTGCTGCAGAAGATGGCCGCCTCGCCGCAGATGCCATCGCAAGCGCGTGCCTGGATCGGCAAGCTCTCACACCGATGGCGGGAGAAGTTCTCCGACGCCAAATACTGTGTTGGAGAATGGCACGTCAAGATCAAGCATGACGATACCCTGAGCTTTTTCTGCGACGCACGAGAAGCGCCGCGGCGGTAGTCCGTCTTCGCGCGCACTGTTCTCTCAAAAGTGGCGATGTCGGCGCGTATCCGCGAAATCGGCACCGCCGCCGACCACTCTCCCCGACGGTACCGGAGTTTCCGCTAAATCGGGGGCACTCGCTACTACGGGGATTCTCGGGCGGATACGGCGCGACGGTGACGAAATCGCTGCTCTACACGGTCCTGATTTCGCTCGGCGGCGTGCCCGACTTATTGTGCGCCGCCTGACTGGTCGAGCGCATCGGCCGCATGCCGGCCTGCGTCGGCTCGCTCGTGGGCGCGGGCGAAGACCCTTGCGCGGCTTACAGCGTTCGCATTCGATCTTCAATGGTCCGACTGGATAGCAAGCGCGCCAGCCCAGGTTGCCGCCGCCGGTGGCATTGCGGCGGCGCGTGCCGACGTATGGCGCTATCTCGGCTGGCCGGCGTGAGCGGCTTCGTCCATTATCGCCGATTCGCCCCTTCGGCACGGCTCATGCCCGATAGCGCCGCCGTCGGCTCGTGGGCCGCGTCTGGTGCGCGCGAGATAAAGTCATCGGCGCTTTGTGCCTGGCCGCTGCTCGCCGGCCGCTTTGTGAGCGTCATATTTCCCGCCCCTTTCGATACCGTGCTCGACATCCGGTGTGTAGGCGGTATCGTAAGTACTACAGATAAAAGTTCGACCATTTCTTTTATGTCAAATTGGCCGCCGACTTTAGGGGTGCTCGCGCATCCCCCGTACGGTTGTGCTTAAACATCGCGCACATCCGGTCGAAGCTTTGCCTCAATCTGGTCGATCGATGGCAGCTTTTGTTTCCAAGGATGCGTAAGTTCAACGACCACGTAGCAGCGCAGCTTCAGATGGTAGAACAGGAGATCAATGAAATATTCGGCGTTGTCACATTGGGAGCCGTTGCGTAGGCGCTGTCAAGTTACCGGTAGTGAGGCAAACTGCTAGCAGGGGTGGGCAAGGCTCAGAAGGCAGCTGACGGATTTCGGGCCACTTCGGTGAAGTCGCGCCAAGCCGTGAAGCGAACGGCGGGACCGAAAGAGATTGACCTCCTTATTAGTATGCATAGAGCGCCGAAATGTCGGCATCCGAAATCCCTGGTGAAGTGCGCCCCGAAATGCAGCGTCTTCTGTCGCCTTGTGGATTGACATGCGTTGAGTGCGAAGCTCATCGGCGACCCGGTCCCCCGACCTGAGCCAGTACCCGATTTGGATTCAACTGAACCGGGTCCCTCACAGTTGGAAGCGAACGCGCGACTGCGCGCACGTGAGCGCGGCCTGACCGCTTGATAGTAAATTAATGACGGTCGGCAACCGCAACAGGCAGGGTGAACTGAAAGACCGCACCCCGCCCAAGCGCGCCGGTGACCCATAAACGTCCGCCATGCGACTCCACGATTGAACGGCTAACGCGAAGCCCCATGCCGGTGCCGTGGGACTTGGTTGTAAAGAACGGATCGAAAATCTGTTCCGCGAGCTGCGGTGGAACGCCCATGCCAGAATCACTGACAGACACAAGAATCTGCCCGTTTTCGGTCCGCCGCGACCTGATGACCATCTCCCGGGTTCCATCAACATCCTTCATCGCTTCGATGCTGTTGACGATCAGGTTCATCACGACCTGCTGCAATTGCACGCGGTCGCCGACGATCTGCGGGAGGCCGGCTGCCAGTTCTGTGCGGACCGATATGTCGTATCGCGCTTCCTCGGCGCGCAGGAGGCCCACGGTTTCCCGCACAATCTCGCTTACCTCGACGACCTCCTGATTCAGGGCACCTTTTTCGAATTGGGCGCGGATCCTGGCGATTATCTGGGCAGCGCGTTGTCCGTCGCTCACAATATGGGTGACAGCCGAGCGCGCCTCGCCGAGATCCGGCTCATCGCGTTCAAGCCATCGCAGGCAGGCATTTGCGTAGGCGATAGCAGCCGTAATCGGTTGATTGATTTCATGAGCCAGGGAAGCGGCCAACTCTCCCATCGTGGTCGCCCGGTTAATGCGTGCGAGATCGGCTTGCGCTTGACGTAGTGCGTCTTCGGCGCGCTTCTGCTCGTCGATGTCCGTGGTGGTACCGACGAATTTCAGAACCTTTCCTTCAGCATCACGCAGGACCACAGCTTGTTGGAGATGCCAGCGATAACTTCCGTCGTGAGCGCGCAGGGAGCGGGTTTCTATTGAGCATCCTTGTCCCGAGCGCACCCCGCCCCAAAAGGCCCTCGATGCCGCTTCGCGATCCTCGGGGTGAACTGCGGTCATCCAGGCCTCCGGGTGCGACCGGACGAAGTCGAGAGTCTGGCCGGAGTAGTCAAGCCAGACCTGATTCACGAAGTCCGGTGTCCCATCCGGCTTGAGTGTCCAGGCGGATACAGGAAGTCGCTGCAGCAGTCCGGCCTGGAGTTGCAGATCCGAATAGAGGTGCGCATTCTCCAGTGAAATGGCGGCTTGCGAAGCCAGCAACTGCAATACGGCAACCCTGTCTGACGTAAAGACGAACGGTGCCAGGTTATTCTCCAGATAAAGCGCGCCGACAAGCCTTGTCTGCCTTACGATGGGCAGGCACAGTACGGAGCGTGAACCCTCACGCCCAACATACTCGTCTTTTGAATACACGCTATCGGCCGAGGCGTCATCGAGGAGCACGCACTCCCGTGTCCGGATGACATATTGCAGCACGGATTGCGGGAGATCAGACGGCGTGATCGCGGCTTGACAAACTGCAACCTTGATCCCGCCCGGTCCACTGATCGCTTCTGCTTCGATCCGGGGCTCGCCGCCCTGCGCGCCGCGCCGAAGGAGGATGAGCAGCGCCCGACTAGCCGCTGCGTTTTCGACCGCGAGTCGTACCATCTTCTCGATCAGACTAGGAAGGATCATCTCACTTGAAAGTGTCTGCGAAGCTTTGACAACAGTCTCGACATCCAACTGCCCCGACGGTTTGCCAATCGCGGCTGCGGAACCCGGCGTTCGCTCCCGGCGCAGATTCGGGTAACGTTCGTGGAGTTGATTTACTTTGCCGTGGGCGCCCCAACGGTCGTAGCGCTGACGCGCGTTGCGGAGATAGAAGTAGCCCGCGCTTTCAATACCGCCCGCCAGGAAAAAACGTCCCGCAAGCTCGTTAGCGACGGCCTCGTTGTGCACAAAACCGTTCGCTTGTGCGCAGCGGATAGCCTGCTCGTAGAGGCGCATGGCGTCGAGGTCGCGCCCTCCGATCCGGGCGAGTTCCGCGCCCACCAGTGCGGCCCGGTCTTCAAAGTTTTCCGGGCAATTCTCCGCCCATATTGCAAGCTGCCTGTGGTGATCGGCCAGAGCCTCGAAGTGCCCCTTTCGTGAGCCGGCGGTTGCAGAGTCAAAAGCCCCCGCCCGAGCGAGTCCGCCGTAAAAATAAAACTCCGCCACTTCGAAGTAGGAGTGCACTGACCAGAGCAGACGTTTCGCATTCAGCGACGCCTGGACCGCGGCGCCATGATCGCCGGCAAAGAAATGAGCCTGTAACTTTCTGATCCAAGAAAAACACTCTCGCGTCGCCAAGGAGGCATTGCCCGAAAATTGCGCCTCGAATTGAAGCTCATCGAATTCGCCGCCATTGAAAGAACCGAACTGCGTTGTCAGGCCGCGTAACGTCCGCACAAACGCGAGCTGCGTGGCGATCTGGTCAATGAGGCGGCCGAACCGAACTTTCTTCGCAAACTCGAGACCGGCCTCGGCTTCACGCTGCACCTCGGCCAACGGCTCTCCCGTTGCGAGCAGATTAGTGTTCAGATGGTGGCAGCTAAATGCGCCAAAACTAAGGTCGCCGATCCTGTTTGCCGCGTCGAACGCGCGCCGTATGAGTTGTTGTCCGGTCCTGGCATGTCGCTTCCATGGGATGACACAGCTTCACGAAGCGCATGTACGGGTCGCTTCAGAAAGCGGAATATAAAGCACGTTAGCAACAGGCGATCGACGACAATTCACCCTGCACAAAGCAGGTCGATCGCAGGCAGCAGCAAACGGTAGGCGGCTGTCGGTTTGTGGTCAGGCAAGCCTTAAGGCGCTGCGGTCGTCTCGCCCGCGGGTCCGACCGCATTCGCGGGTGCGCCGGCCATATCCGTCGTTCCGCGGGTCTTTCGCCAGCAAGCCGGAGGCATTCCGAATTCGCGCCTGAAGGCCCGATTGAATGCCGCCTCCGAATCGTAGCCGATCTGCTCCGCTATCGCGGCGAGCGACTTGCTGCCGATCCGGAGTTCCTGCGCCGCGATCTGCAGGCGCCACTGCGCAAGGTACTGCATTGGCGGTTGTCCAAGCAGCTCAGTGAACCGTTGCGCCAGCGCCGAGCGCGACAATCCTACCTTGCGCGCGAGCTCCTCGACAGTCCACGAATGCTCGGGTTGCGCGTGGAGCATCGATAGCGCGCGTCCGACGAAGCGATCGCGCACGCCTGCCAGCCATCCTTTCCGATCGGCCGGCAGCGCCTCGATACAACGGCGTACCGCCTCGACAAAGAGCAGCTCAGACAGTCTGGCGAGGACGATCGCACTGCCTGCGCGGTACTCAGCGGCTTCGGCGGCCGCGAACTGGAGCGAAGATTCGAGCCATGTGGAACGAGGGTCGTTGCGCATGTCGACCTTGAAGAGCCGTGGCAGCGACGAGAGCAAGGGGTTGTTCTGCGTATCGTCGCAGGCCAGAAAACCGCACACGAGACGCGTCGGAACTCCGCCACCCCCGTGGGACAGTTTCATCACCTGGCCCGGCGCTTTCTCCAACTGACTGGCGAGGAGCGGTCCTGGCGTCGCGGGAGGAAGCTCCAGGGCGCTGCCCAAGATGTGCTCTGCACCTTGCGGCACCACCAGCAGCTCACCGGCATCGAGGTGAATGGTCGTGCCGGGGTCGTCGGCGAGCCGCACCCAGCAGCTTCCTTCAATGATCATATGGTACGACGCCACGCGCTCCGATTGCGGCAGGAAGGCCGACCAGAGCGCCGTATCCGGCTGGCCAATCACACACCACGGCGCGGTGAACTCTCCATTGAGGTAAACCGCGCCGTTCAGTCGTACGAAGCGAAGGATATCGGAAACGGCATCCATGAACAGCGTCCGTCAATTCCGGCGTTCCGCGCAAGAGATCTGGACGCCTGGATATTCATCGATTTGACCAACGTGTTGATACTACACCCGCAGACATCAGCAACAGGATTCGGATCGAGGACCGGCTCACGCTTCATGGAGAGCCGCAACAAGACGAGTGCAAACCACGGAGGAGCACATGATGGGCAACGGAGATACTTACAAGGGCAGTTGTTTTTGCGGCGCAGTTCAGTTCACTGTGAGCGGCGAGCCAGCCGGAATGGGCTATTGCCATTGCGAGTCGTGTCGAAGGTGGTCGGCAGGGCCGGTCAACGCCTTCACTTTATGGAAACCCGAAGCGGTGCAGGTGACGCGGGGAGCAGACGACATCGGCACTTACAACAAGACGCCGCACAGTTTTCGCAAGTGGTGCAAAGCGTGTGGAGGCCATCTCTTCACAGACCATCCAGGCATGGGACTCATCGACGTGTACGCAGCGGTTATTCCTGACTTCCCGTACCACGCTGGCGTCCATGTGCACTATCAGGAGACGACGCTGCGCATGAAGGACGGGCTGCCGAAAATGCAGGATGTCCCAAAGGAAATGGGCGGGTCGGGCGTGAGCGTAGCGGAATAGCACATTCGGCGCTTCACGCTTTGCTCCTCGCGCCCAGTAAGGCGCTCCAGTGGTCGTCCTGCCTTCGCGTCGCTGCCGGGCATGGGCTTCCCGGTTGAGATCCAGCGCTTTGCCGCGATGCCGCAACCCGTCACCGGGAAGACGGGCAAACGTACCACGTCCCTGCACCAGAACCATGTTCCTGTCCAACGTTACCAGGAGTACAGCCATGTCCGCAGTCACCTCAACTTCGTCGCCCGCCGGCGATCTCGCCGCGGTCAAGACCCGCCAGCAGGCCGCCTGGTCCACGGGCAACTATGCCGTCGTGGGAACCACTCTGCAGATCGTCGGCGAGAACCTGTGCGAGGCGCTCGACCTGCGCGCAGGCAGCCGCGTGCTCGACGTCGCCGCCGGCAACGGCAATGCCACGCTTGCCGCCGCGCGCCGCTGGTGCGACGTGACCTCCACCGACTATGTGTCCTCGCTGCTCGACGCCGGGCGGGCGCGCGCGCAGGCCGAAGGCCACGCGATCCAGTTTCAGGAAGCCGATGCCGAGAACCTGCCGTTCCCCGACGCGTCGTTCGATGCGGTGATGTCCACCTTCGGCGTGATGTTCACCCCCGACCAGGAAAAGGCGGCGAGCGAGCTCGCGCGCGTCTGCAAGCCGGGCGGCAGGATCGGCCTCGCGAACTGGACGCCCGGGAGCTTCATCGGGCAAGTGTTCAGGACGATCGGCAAGTACGTCCCACCCGCGCCAGGCGTCAATTCACCGGGACTATGGGGCACGAAGGCAACGCTAGAGGAGCTGTTCGGCGAAACCGCGCAGGTGATCCGCACGACCAGCCGCGAGTTCGTCTTCCGCTACCGCTCGCCGGCACACTGGATCGAAGTGTTCCGCACCTACTACGGCCCGATGAACAAGACCTTCGGCGTGCTCGACGCCGGTAAGCAGGCTGCCTTCACCCAGGACTTGCTGACCCTGATGGAGAGCGGCAACCGTTCGGGCGACCGCACGCTGGTGCGGCCGAGCGAGTACCTCGAAGTCGTGATCGAGCGGAAGTGATCTTCAACGGTGACAACAGACAGCACAGCGCCGCCGATGAACTGAATATCAACCCTATCTGGAGCACTATCGTGACCAGGAACCATATGACGACCATTCTGATCGCGGCAACCGCGATTATCGCGACACCCGCCTTTGCAAGCGGCTATGGCCCCGCTCCGCATTACCGCCCTACCGAAGGTGCGCCGGCGTCACAGCGCGGAGTCAGCACGCAGACAATGGCTGCCGAACAAGCGGCCAGGAACGGTACGGACAAACCGGACCGGGCGAGCGCCGTGCAGGCAAGCGCCGCTCAGGCAGCCGAGACGGTGGAAGCCGGGCAGTAGCGTAGCGTGCTGCCTACGCCGACCGATTGCTTGTCAGGCAGCACCGCCGGCCGGCCGTCGGTGGCCGGCAACCCACTACTGCGGCCGCGGCCCACCACGCATCCAACCGGGATGCCGGAGCACATCATGTTTGCATACCTTGCCAGGAAGTTGCGCAGCTTGCTTGAACGCGCTGAACATGGCCGTCGTGACGCCTACCTCGCGTCGTCAGTCGATCTTTGCGAACTTGAACGCCGCATGCGCTCGATTGAGATCAACGGCTAGTCCAATTGGGAGTGCGCTTGCGTCGCGCCACGGAGCAGCCCGGGTGTGGCGAACTTCCATGGCCTATACAGTCCATCCGCTGAACGGCAGTCCAGTCGGGCGAGCGAAGATTACCGTTAGGTCATAAGCGTGGATCGTAGACGTTTGCGATAACTCGCAATCAAACGCAGCCCTGATTGTCGCGAATCTACAGGGCGTAGTCGAATGTCCGGAACTGGCCGGCTGCCGCCCTTCGCGGCGACAGACCGGTACGAATATCGGTATCGAGGCGAGTGCGCGTCCCGGCACCAGTAAGGCTTGACGGCGATCCGGGCGGAAACGCCGAAATGGTTTGACCAACGAACAGGAGTCAGAGTAAAAACGTTCAACCCCGCGTCGCTACGCTCCGCCTGGTCGTCTTCGCGTGGAGTCGCCCTCGCGGGGAATGTTCGTCGTCTTCCGTGGAATACGCAGCCCGGCTGACAAAGCTGCCGCGCGATCCTCTACCGTCGGATAAGCCGGCCGATCTGTGAGATGGAATGATGAAAAGATTTTTGCTCATCGCCGTCCTCGCAAGTGCGTTGACTGCACTCGGTCGTCCAAACGCCGCGACGGCGCAGACCGCACAGGACTTGTTCCGTGTAACGCTTCTCGGCACTGGCGCCCCGGACCCTCTGCCCGACCGCTTCGGCTCGAGCACGCTGATCGAGGCGGGAAACCAGAAAATACTGATCGACGCAGGAAGAAGCGCGACGATCCGACTTGATCAGCTGCAGATCCCTCTTGGAGAGATCGATGTGCTCTTTATGACCCACTACCGTTCGGATCATTCCGTCGGAATTCCCGATCTGTGGCTGACCGGATGGCTTCCGCCGCCCTTCGGGCGGCGCAAATCGGCCCTGCACGTGATCGGTCCTGTAGGCGCCGTCAATCTGATGTCGAACCTCGAGCGCGCCTATTCCAATGACATCAAGGTGCGGATGGACGACCAAAAGCTTTCGCGGGAGGGTGTGGCCGTAACCGTCGAGGAGTTCAAAACGGAGGGTGTAGTCTACGATAAGGATGGGCTTCGCGTTACCGCGTTCGAGAACAACCATGGCAATGCCGCCGTGAAGCCGTCCTACGGTTATCGCATTGATTATGCGGGGCACGCCGTGCTCATTTCGGGCGACACGAGCGCGGACGAGAATGTAGTTAAATACGGCATCGGAACCGATCTGTTGGTGCATGAGGTCTTTGCCGTCATGCCGGAATTGATGAAGAACCCGGCGATCCAGCTCATCGCCGCGCACCACGTGACGCCACAGCAGGCGGGCACGCTGTTCAGCCGCGCGCATCCAAAGCTGGCAGTTTACACCCACCTTTCAATGATAGGTACTCCGACGGTGCGGGCCGTCACCACGGACGACATCGTGTCTCAGACGCGAGAGACCTATAAAGGTCCGCTCGTGGTCGGAGAAGACCTGATGGCGTTCGATATCGGCACTGAGGGCATCGCGGTCTTTCGGCGCGGCGCCCGCTAGCCAGCCCATCGGTAGGCACGCCAGCTCCATGTCGCCAGGCAACCTCCGCAGTCGGCAGCGGTGAAGGTCGCATGTCGACCCACACCCGCCGTTCAATCTGACGCCGCCTCAACGGCAGCTTCCAAGGTACAACGGCCGGTCGCTCGGCCTCGCCAGCCGGCAAATACTCGGCCAGTCCAGTTAGTCGTAAGCGACTCCTGGATGTTTCATTTTTTACGCTGTTGAGCACGAAGAGGATCGCGACGTTCCCCGCCAGGAGGAGACAATCTAGTATGTTCCAAAGCGGTCACTCGATCCGCAGTATCCTATCCGAAGGGCAGATTTGGAACATCGGCTATGGCTGTTATTGCCCGCCCACAAATTGTGTGAATTTCAATGGTCCTGAACGGTGAGTCTGGCGAATGACCGTTAGGCCGCGGCGACGTTGGGAGGACTCCATGACCGATGCATTGGAGGCAGCAAAGCTGAAGGCAGAGAAGACCTACAACGCTGCCGCAGATACGTTCGACGCCGAGCCGTTGGGGTTCTGGGATCGGTATGGTCGACGCACAGTCGAGCGCCTGAAGCTCCAGAGCGGCGCACACGTCCTGGACGTGTGTTGCGGCTCGGGTGCTTCTGCAATACCTGCAGCGCAGGCAGTTGGCTCGACGGGGGCAGTCATTGCAGTCGATCTCGCCGAGGGCTTACTCAGGCTCGGCCGCGCAAAAGCAAAAGCGGCTGGGCTACACCGGGTAGAGTTTCGACGGGCAGACATGACAGCCTTGGCCTTCCCAGATCGTCGTTTCGACGCAGTCGTGTGCGTATTCGGTATTTTCTTCGTCCCCGACATGGAGGCTCAGGTGGCAGAGCTGTGGCGGATGGTGCGGCCAGGCGGGCAATTGGCGATCACGACATGGGGACCGGGCATCTTTGCTCCGGCGTACGAAATCTGGCTGGCCGCCGTCCATCGTGTGCGCCCGGATCTCTACTCGGCCTTCAACCCTTGGGACCGGATTACGACGCCAGACGCGGTCGGCAAGCTCTTCGCAGACGCGGGCGTTCGGCACGTCGAAGTTGCTGCCGAGGAGGGCTATCAGATTCTACGCGCGCCCGAGGACTTCTGGACCATCGCACTGGGCAGTGGTCTGCGTTGGACGATTGACCAGATGGGCGCCGAGGCTGCGCTTGGCGTCAAGCAAGAGATTCTCAACGCGCTTGCCGCGAAGGGCGTCAAACGCGTGGAAACCAATGTCATCTATGCAGTCGCCCAGCGAGGATCTCGCTCGGCCTAACACTGGCTTGCACTGGACGGCCTTCGGCCGCCGGTGAAGCTAAACGTTTGGGCGTCGTGCACAAATCGCGCGACATAGTGAGCGTCAGCGCCACAATAAGAGTCCATCGCGATGACGATTGACATCGATAAAGTGACCGAGACGGAACTCATAGACCTCAACAACCGAATCGTCGCGCGCCCTGAAGTTCCTTCATCAGATGCGAGCTCACGCAGACATGCTCGATTTCAGCATCGGTGAAAGCGTCTTGATTCAACCCGATGAGCACCCGCTCCTAATCGTCTCCTAATCGGCATCATCTCCAACGATGACCGCAAGTCGGTGCTTCGCTACTCCATCGGCGCTATGGTCAGGAACCCGCTGCGCTTGAGGGTACTATAAGCCGGCGCTATGGCCGCGACGTCCGCCAGGAGAATCACTGGTGCTGCACCATGGCACTCCCAAGGTATTGGGCTCACCGGTGATCAGACTGACCATAACCGGCCGGAGAGCGGTCGCCGGCAGCCCGCTTTCGACCCGTTGCAGTCCTTCGATGCGTCGTGGCAGCAACGGCAGGTTTCGAGGTCAAACGGCCATCCGTTCATGGAGACTCGCCGGCAAGTTATCGGCCGGAACCGAGGCTCGCACAATGACCTATCCCATAGCCGCGATTGTCGTCTTTCGAGAAGATCGGACATCCACGGCCGCGCCTTCACACAGACGTAGACAGGATGCGGGTCTCTACCCATGCAGTTCGGCGGGTATCCCTACTTCTTCCTGTCGTCGACCGGGGCAAGAATGTGTTCAGCGTCGTTGATACTCGAGCATCAACGACCGGCAAGGCCGACCTTGTGGAAACGGTTTGTCGGCGCGGCAACGCCCGCGACGACCAGAAGCCAGTTGCGTTTTTGAGGGGAGCGATCATGATCAGTAGACGTCACGCAGTATTCCTGCTTGGTGCTGTTGCACTCAGCCTTGCTTCGATGCGAGGCAACGCAGGCGAGACAGTACAAGTCGAGCTGACATCGACCGCCATTCATCTCGCTACCAGCGAAGTCAAGGCGGGAACAGTCACTTTCGAGGTGACCGGTTCACCGGACGGCAACACGACACATGAACTGGTAGTGCTGAAGACAGAGTTGCCCGACGGTCACCTGCCGGTACAGAAGGACACAGTAGCGGAAAGCGGGTTCAAGAAAATGGGAGAAGTTGAGGACGTGGCGCCCGGCACGAGCAAGCGTCTTATGCTGAAGCTCGCGCCCGGCCGGTACGTGCTGATCTGCAATCGGCCAGGTCACTACGCGATGGGAATGCACGCTTCGCTGATCGTCGCGCGCTAGGGGGATCTGCCTCACATCGGTGCTCTCAATCGATTCGATGCCGATGTCGGTCGCGCATCTTGAAAATGGACGTCTGAAATCTCTAAGGGAGTTCTCGACACGACAGTCCGCAGAGGCCGACGATGCGACATGCGCGGTCGACGCGCAAATGACCGTTGTCCTTGTCCGGGTGTAGGCGACGCTCGAACGTCCACATCGAGGCGCAGCCAACTGGCCGTAGATGGCCGGACACGGCCCGATGCCGAATGGATCAAATGCCTCGCCCGGGATCGACCTGCGTCCGACCCTTGCCGACCCATAGCCGCCGTCCGCGGCTTCCGAAAGCTGCCCGTCACGGCTACTCGTCGTCGGGGGCTAGCGCGCAGCAGGCTTGGGCGCGAGAATCATCGGAACCACCTGCGCACGCGATCCCTTTCAATTGAGGCGTCCGCGTCTTTGCACCGGAGCTTCGATGCGAACGTTCTTGCGGCGGGCTTTCCATGACAGGCGTGGAGTGTTGTGTTGGTGACCGGGGCGAGCTGTAAGGCGGTGATGTCGACCGGTGCACGAATGGGGGAGCGAGACGATGACGACCGTCATCACGACTGTCCACGGCACTTTTGCCAGGCAGGCGGTCTGGGCCCAGCCCGATTCGCCGCTCAGCCAATATCTGACTGCGCATCTGGGCGGGGCGGTTCGGATCGCGCCATTCGATTGGTCGGGCCGCAATTCGTTTGAGGCCCGCGACGACGCCGCAAAGCGCTTGTGCGACCACCTCGAAGCCATCGGCCGCGCAGAGCCGGACAGTCGTCAGTTCGTCGTGGCGCATAGCCACGGCGGGAATGTCGCCCTGCTTGCGGCAGCGAACGGCAGGCTGTCTAAGCCTGTCGCGGGGATTGTCTGCCTGTCTACCCCGTTTCTGCAGGCATGGCCTCGACATCTCGGTGCGGCGCGCATCGTGAGCGCCGCCGCCGGAATCGTCCTGCTCTTCGCGAATCTGCTCTATCTCATGCTGCGCGACCGGGTGGGGAGCTCCTTCCTCATGGCATGCGTAGTCGTGGCGGCCATCCCTACGATCTATATCTTCATGAAGGCCGCGGCTACCTTGGCGGACAACGACAAACCGCGCTGGGTGCTCCCAGAAATGGATCCGCATCGCATGCTCATCTTGCGGGCCGCTGCCGATGAGGCATCGGCCGCCCTGGGCGCGGCGACCCTTGCCTCATCGTTAGTGGCGAGATTCTGGGCGCTCACGTCAGTGGGTGCGCCGCTGTGGATGCGTGCACTGGAACAGGACGAGGCCGACAGGACACGTCAGACCCGCTACTCGTGGCCGCGGCGCGTCCACGGTCTAAGCGTCATGGATCTCTTCGTGCTTGGCATCGTTCTTTGCGTGCTTAGCCTGCTGCCGATCAATCCGCCCTGGGTCACCAGAAACCAAGCAACCGCTGTCCTCGTCGCGTCTTTCGTTCTTAACCTTCCGTTCGCTTGGCGCAAGGTACTCGCGATCGCCGTGTTGGCGCCGTTATGGTGGCTTTCGATGCTCTTGGCCGGCCCGGTACTGCTCTTGCTTTCCGTCTTCGCGATGTCGTTCGGGTCGTCGCTTGCCCTGCGTCATTTCCTGTGGATCGTTTCCGCCGAGCCAACGCCTCCCGGCGTGTGGATGACGGTCCAACTGGACCCCGAGAGCACGCCCCGAGGGTTTCGAGGCCTCATGCACAGCTCCCTGTATGACGATCCGCGAGCGCACTCCGTGATCGCCCATTGGATGAAAAAGCAGACGGGCGTTTCACCTGCCGCAGAGCGCAGGGAGGGATCGGCCCCTCGTCGCGAGGCGTAATCCTCATGGGGCGGCTGCGCGTGGTCCGACTACTCAGGACTCGGTCGCCGGCGGGCCTCTTTCCCGACAGAGTGTGGCAAGCCGTGGCTACCCAGCGCCTCTCGCGCGGAAACAGTCTTGTCGGCTTATCCGCTTTCTCGCGGATCATCGCCGATCTGCCAACGTCCGCTGTCTGGCCGACCTCTGCCTGACGCCGATCGGCTGAAGGCGACCCCTTCGAGTCATTCAGTCCACGTTGACGAATGATGATCATGTAGCCGGCCTCCTCGCCGCGGTTATGCGACGAGGGTTAAAGTCAGTTTGCGAAACGCACTTGACCCTGCGGAGACCGACATGAACTATTGTGGCATAGACCTGCATTCGAACAACTGCGTCGTGATCGTCAGCGACGAGAACGACAGGATCGTGTACCAGAAACGCCTGCCCAACGAGTTCGCGCAGATCACGGCGGCGCTTGAACCGTACCGGCGCGAACTGGCAGGTGTGGTCGTGGAGAGTACGTACAACTGTACAACTGGTACTGGCTGGTGGATGGACTGATGGACACAGACTACCGGGTCCACCTGGCCCATCCCGCTGCCATCAGGAAATACGACGGACTTAAGCACAGCGGCGATTTCGCCGATGCGGCCTATCTGGCGCAGCTGCTGAGGCTCGGGTTGCTGCCCGAGGGCTATGTCTATCCGCGCGAAGAACGCAGCGCACGCGACCTGGCACGCAAGCGCATGCAACTGGTGCGCTATCGCACAGCGCAGATCCTTTCGATCGAGGGCATCCTGATGCGGCAGACGGGGAGCACGATAAATGGCGAGGCAGTCAAACGGCTGACGGCCGGCCAGGTCGATGAATTCGCATTTACGCCCGATGTCGCGCTGGCCGTGGAGGCCAACCGCGCGGTCAGCCAGGCGCTGGGGCAGCAGATTGAAGCGCTCGAGAAGCGACTGAGGGAACGCGTGATTCTGCGTGCCGAGTACCACCTGCTCAGGACGGTGCCGGGCATCGGCGACACACTCGCGACCACCATCATGCTCGAGACCGGATCGATCAGCCGCTTTGCCCAGGTCGGCAACTTCAGTTCCTACTGTCGCTGCGTTGACAGCCTGAGGGAGAGTAACGGCAGGAAGAAGGGTGAAGGCAATACCAGGAACGGCAACAAGTATCTCGCGTGGGCGTTTGTCGAGGCAGCGAACTTCGCCATGCGTTACTGCCCGCAAGCCAGAAGCTTTTACGATCGCAAGAAGAGCAGGACGAACCGCGTCCTGGCAATCAAGGCTCTGGCACACAAGCTTGCGCGGGCGTGCTACCACATGCTGCGAGACCAGAAGCCCTTCGATGTGCACCTGTGTTTCGGGTAACGGTTTGGCCAGGGGCGATGAGCCAGGACAAGGGACTGGTGTGAAGCCACCCGAATGATTTGGACGCCGCCCTTGCGCCATCTGAATGGATGCAGAACGCTGAATCGCCCAGACCGTGAGCCATCAAAGGACTGGCGTCGTCACGGCGATAGCCACAGGGAATGCAAGCAGCCCCCTTGGACACGGCCTGGTACCAAAGTTTCTCTGGGGCGGCAACTGCCGCCAGGGCAGTCGCGGAGCATTGCGACAGGCTTGATCCCGACGGGTGTCTGGTGCGATTCGGTTCGCAACCAACGAGTGAGAAAACGGACGCGGTTAGTGTTTGCACGATTGAAGGTGGCGCGCTGTTGTCGCTGTGAATTGACGCAACTGTTTGCGACGCACTTTTTTTTTGTTCTTGACTCCGGCCGGCTAATGGGTGTCCCCTTTCTGCCCCACAGGAGCCCATCGAGATGGAAGCGGCGTCTTTCCGCCGCATCACTCAGACAACGGCTGAACCAAGAGCGTTGCTCAGCGGGCGACGCTTCTGGCGACACAGTCGCTACCGCGCGCGGCAGCGTTCCCTTGTGACTTCTCCGGTTCGCCGCAGTCGCCGACAACTTTCCTTCGCCATCGTCGATCTGTTCGCTTGAAAGGTCTCTCAAGTCAAGGCCGGGTTTAGCCCAAAGTCAGCACTTAATGCGGACCGTCGCACCTTTGGCGGATTCAACGGCGTCTGGACAGCCGTAAATAAACGTTCACACGTTAAGCGGCCCAGATGGACTATATACATACGAGGGTCGGAGTAAACGGCTGTACGTCGCTAGGGCCACCCAAATACAAATAGCCCTGGTTACGCAGCACCCGTATTCACAACGATGGCCCGGTTATAGCCAGTTGCATGCATTTGTGAACGGTCTTGGCTCGCATTTCGATGCCAGTAACCGCTCCGGCAGGCATTGATGTCCATCCTCAGGGATGGCATTGGAGGCACGCACCCAGCGAAATCGTAAATATGTCGCCGCCCCTGGGGCAGCCTGCATATCGAGCTTCGCTTCTTCGGGCCAGTGCACCGACGTATACGTAGGAGGACCATCATGTGCGCCCTTTCGATCAAGAGACGAGCCATACCATACTTTTCTATATGTCGCTTCGGTTTGGTTCTGGCCTTAATCCTCAGTTTTTGGGCCGTTGGGGGCCATGCGCAGGAGGCTCGCTATCGTTATGTCTCCCTCGACCAGATCGAGCTGCCAACTGGATTTACCTCGTTTTATCCCAGCGCGATCCAGGACAGCGGTCGGGTTTACGGCACCCTCTGCGATGCCGTGTGCGGCGTTACCCGATTAGCCTACTTCAAAGACGGGAAGTTGACCCTTCTTCCGCCCGTTCCGCCAGGCAGTGGCGGCGGTCCGGTCAACGCACGCGGCACAATTGGCGGTAGCATCTTCCCCGACCCCTCCATGTTTGCCGGTCGCGCCGCCTTATTCCGAAAAGGCCGAGTCGAACTCGTTCCACCGCAGCCCGGGGAGGTGGCCGCCTTTGTCTTCGCACTTAACGACAACGACACGGCTCTGGTGGAGTCATACGATGCTTCATTCAATTTAACCTATGTGCTTTACCACGAAGGCACAGCGACGCCGATCAACTTCGGTCAAAGTATTACAAATCCCTTCTTTTCGTTTTTTGGAATTTGTAGGTGCATAAACAATAACGGAATCATCGAGGGAACCGAGGGCCCTGGTTTGTTCAATGGAGCTCGGGGCTTCCGTCTCGACCCACGCAACGGCAACGCTACGATCCTCGATCCGTTTCCGGGAGATCCGACTGAAACGCTCGCCTGGGGCCAGGCTATTAACCAGGCCGGCGATGTTCTCGGCTACTCGTTCACCCTAGCAGCGCCCTACCATGAGCGCATCGGGGTATGGGGGCGCAACGGCGTCTTTTATACCTACCTTGTTGAGAACGTCTCAAGCAATCGCTTGCTCTTCAATGACAACAACCTGATCGTCATCACGGAAATCTTCAGTACCCACATCAGTTACATTGTGCCCAAACCTGGCGTGCGCCTGAATCTGGCCGATCTGGTCGTCAATTTGCCTGCGGGGCAAGACCTGTATTTTATTCGTGACTTGAACAACCACGGAGATATGATTGGCTCGAGTTCCACGGGCGCCTACTTTCTACTGCAGCGTCTGGAAGAAGAGGACCGGCAGGCCTACGCGACGCCGGTAGTGAACAATGCGCGGCGCGCTATCCCTCCGGCGGTCATCATGCACAAGCGACTACTGCCGCAATTGAGGCAGTTAAAATGATCTTGTCCAGGCCAGCGCACGTCTGTCAGAGTTTCCTCGTTGGTGGGCGCATCATTCTGATGGTCGGGCCGCCCGGCGGCGGCAAGCCGATGCTGGCGGCGGCAAGCCGATGCTGGCGGCGCGACTGCCGAGCCTGCTGCTGCCGATGGTCGACGAACCTCGCATCCAGAGCCTTGCTACAACTGAGATGTTCCCGCCGGCAAGCTGGATCATAGTGTTCAAGTCACTTGCCCGAGCGAAATCTCCTCGTTCAGAGAGATGCCCGACGCTACTGATAAAAGGGTTAAAGCGGCCTGACTACGGTCATTCGCCTTGTGACCGCTAATCGGCCGCTCCTGGCCGGGTCCGGTCCGATGTGAACGACAAGGCCGCTCGTTGTGGTTCGGCTCGGGACCGTCGCAAGCCCACCCGTCTGTGACTTGAAGCCGGAAGCACGTCAACGATGGCCGACACAGCAGCGGTCCTTCCGCGCGATTGTCCCGGTCGGCAACTACCCGAGCTACGGAGTGCAGGTCTGTGCTGGCGTCGTCAGTCAGGGATTTCGGGCTCGACCAATTTTGCCAACTGAACCAGCGACTCCTGCCAGCCGAGGTAGTACAACTCCACAGGAATGACCTCGGACACGCCCTCTTGCACAATGGTGAGCTCGGTTCCACAGGACACCTGTCGCAATGAGACGGTGACGTGCATCTGGCCTGGCAGGTTCGGGTCGTCGAAGCGGTCCGAGTAGCGGATCTTCTCGAACGGCACCAGTTCGATGTACTCGCCGCCGAACGAGTGGCTGTTGCCGGTGCTGAAGTTGCGGAACGACATCTTGTGAGTTCCGCCCTCGTGGGCATCCATGTGGTGGACCTGACAGGTGAACCCGTAGGGCGGAAGCCACTTTGCTATCGCATCGGGTTCGAGGAAGGCGCGATAGATGCGTTCGGGAGTCGCGCGCAAGACGCGTTGGAGATGGACGGTTCCGGTAGTCATGGTGTGCTCGCCTTTCACTGGAGAAATTGGACACACTTTACGACGATGCATCGACGCCGGAATCGACATTGGTCGGGATCAGGGAAAACCCATGGGTGTCGAGCCGTCGAGTCGGTCGGCGGGTCGGCGGTCGTCGGGTCCTCGGGTCGTCGGCCAATCCGGCCGTTCGCGCAACGGCAGGTGCCGGCGCGTGCAAGGACTAAGCGCCGGGAGCGGCAGTTCCAAATGTCGCTGATCGACCCGTTTCTGCCCATCAACTACGAGCCGCGATTGTTCGCTTTGAGGATAGCTTGAGTCATTCGAGGCCAGGAGCAGGCTACGCGAGTTGAAGGGCGTGCTCAGCGCTGGACTCAGGGTGGCAGTACACGAAAGGACGTCTATGCTCGGTAGCTATAATTTGCAAAAGTCCCCACTGTGAGCCATCGTGTTTGGCGGGAGGGTGTTATGACGCGGCCGCGGGACGTGCGAGGAGTGATTTGTGAGTTCGAATGCGGGTACGAATTTGTCGGTTCGCCCGTGATGCAGGAGCTCGAACGCAGCGTCCTGGGCTGCGATTACGGCGCAACGAGCTGGACTACGCGTCTTGAGGCAGAACGCATTGCAAGCCTGCTGGAACTTCGCCCAATGGTCCGGCTGCTCGACATTGGCGCGGGATCGGGGTGGCCCGCCTTGTATCTGGCGACGATCTCCGGTTGCGATGTAACTTTGTCAGACATTCCCATGTCGGGGCTGCGAGCCGCTGTTGCACGTGCCTCGCTTGATGGCCTCAGGGCACGATGCCAAGCGGTTGCAGCCGATGGTGCCTACCTGCCGTTCGCTGATGCGTCATTCGACGCGCTCAGTCACAGCGACGTCCTGTGTTGTATGCCGGACAAGCTATCAATGCTGCGCGAATGCCGGCGCGTCGCGCGCAGCAAGGCGAGAATGGCATTTTCGGTAATCGCGATCGGCCGGTCCATCGACGGCGCGCGGCGCCGGGCGGCCATCGATTCTGGACCTACGTTCGTTGTATCGGAAGACTATGCAATTCTGCTCGACTGGTCCGGATGGCGCGTGCTGGAGCGCAAGGAGATCTCCAATGATTTTGCAGTGGCACTGAAGACGAGAATTTGCGGCATCAATGCTCGCTGTGACGCGATCACAGAAGTCCGAGGGCCAGAATGGGTCTCCGAGTCTTTGGAAAGGCTACAAGCCACCCTCAGGGCCGTTGAGGGAGGTCTTCTGCAACGCGAGGCCTTTTGCGCGATTGCCGGCGAATAGCCGGCTGCCGCCCGACGCGGCCGGCCGAAGCCGACCCATCTCTGCCGTTGAGGGCCTCACGCGCAAATGGCAGGTTTTCGAGGTAGAACGGCCATCCTCGACTTCACCGCATTTTGCAACTGTTCCGCCGTTGCGGTTGTTCAACAATGCGGGCTGTCACACAGTCCTCTCGGAAACCGGCGGTTCTGTACACGGATTGACGAATACAATTTAGTGGTGACAGTGGGCGGTGGGACTACCGAGGAAAGGATCGCACATGACTGCATACCTGATTGCCGATGTCGATGTAACAGACCCCACTCTTTTTGAAGAGTACAAACGTGAAGTACCTGCTACTGAGGCACGCTACGGCGGAAAATATTTGGGCCGTGGTGGTTTAACCAAAGTTCTCGAAGGCGATTGGCAGCCGCATCGTCTCGTCATCGTCGAGTTCCCTGACATGGATTCCTTAATGGCTTGGTACGATTCGCCAGAGTACGCCCGTCTTAAGGCGATCCGTGAAAGATGTGCGACGACAAGGATTATCGCGCTGGAAGGGGTTGCGGCCGTAGCCTCGTAGTAAGTCGATTTAGGCGGAAGAGTTGCCGGTTTCAGTCGCCCGTCGAAAGGCGGTCCTTTCCTCGTGAACGGTCCTTTGCGAATCGTCCACGAAGGACCGTATATGGACTCCTCCTCGATTGCGAGCACCGACACATTCATTGACACGTCCGATCACTTCCGGGCCACGTTGCGCCCATGTTGGTTGACCGCTCCCGCCCCTCTCCCGCAGAAAAATTAATTGTGCTCAATTTTTTTCCATTTTTGTCCTGCTACCTTGCCTCGACGGTGCGGGACCGTCGGCTGCACAGTGGCCCGATACACAGGTGTTGTCGTGATGTCTGCCCCATAGGGCCCGCGGCAATGCGCGTTTGCCGGCACCCCGCATTCGGAAAGTTGCCTTCCGTGCGGGTCGGCGAGCGCTACGATCGCCTGAATAAAAGCGCAGACGTGACGATGCGAAATCGGTTCGCCTTGACCGGTCGTATCGGCCGCGGCGGACCTGGAGACCGACACGATGGTAAACGAACGAAAACCGGCCATCCCAGCGTTGACGGGAATTCGCTTCTTCGCCGCACTCAGCGTCGCGCTGTTTCATTTGTCGCGTCCGATCGCAACGTCGCTGCACTTACCAGTCGGCTATTTCTTCGATAACGGCGGCGCACCCGAGCTATTCTTCATACTTTCTGGTTTCACCCTGACCTACGCCCGTCCGGAGGGCGCAAACCTCTCCCGCGCGACGACACGAAAATTCTATTTCTCGCGCTTCTCGAAAATCTATCCAACTTATCTCGTCGGTTGGTTGCTCTTCGCGCCTTTGATTTACTCAAACCTCGTTTCGCTACACGGCACCGGGATGGCAACATACGCGCGCCTGGCAGTCTATGGCGTTGCTTCGCTCTTGCTGGTGCAAGCTTGGGCGCCGGTCACTGCTAACGCCTGGAATTTGCCAGGCTGGTCGCTCTCTGCCCAGGCCTTCTTCTATGTGCTATTTCCATTTCTGTTTGCGGCATTGAAGCGATTTCCAGCCAAAACGCTTGTCTCGGTCATCGCTGTCGCATGGGGCGTGTCGGTCGCACCGACCGCTGTTTTGTCGATCATGCCACAGCCGTATCCCAACTTGCAGTGGGCTCATGACATTGTCGACTTCACGCCCGCGTGGAGGATCGCCGAATTCATCGCTGGAATCTGCCTGGGGCGGCTGTTTCTGGCCCACTCCTCAACGGTGTCGTTCGGGTTTGACGTAGCAGCGGCTGTCTTGTTCGTGTTTTCGATGGCCGCAATGGTTTCCGTCGGCCATCTCATGTCGAAACTGCTTCAGTTTCCGTTCTTTCTTTTGCTGGTTTATTGCCTGGCGTGCGCTAGCGGACCCTTCAGTCAGCTGCTAGGCACGCGACTGATGACGCTATTGGGCGAAGCTAGTTTCGCTTTTTACATTTTGCACATGCCAATAGCGAGATTTGCGGTTCGCGCTTTTCCAGGGCTGCTGGACACGCCTGCAGGATTTGTGCTGTTCTTGTTGGCACTCACCGGTCTGTCGATCGTCTGTCTGATGTGCGTCGAAAAGCCTGTCTTTGCTTATCTGAGGAGCGCGTATAAAGCGTCCTCGCCGGCGCAACTAAACCGTCCCGGGAATTCCGGGGACTCATTGGCTTGAGTCACGCTGCCATGTATCCCATAAGGCAGGCCGCGCTGTGCCGTGGTTGAACAGTGCCAACAGCATCAAAAGTCTCCTCGCCGACCTTGTTAATGGCAGCTGATAATCGTATATATGATGTCCTTTATTACATATAGATTGGCCGGAAAAAACGATCATCCAAGTGCCGGCTGCTATTCCCCATCTCGAGATGCAAGTCGCGCTCGAGCCCGAAGTGCATGCGGGGAAGATGCTATCCCTGTTACGCGCTGGCCAGTCGCCACATGCCCGGCGTTAGTGCGGAGCGAAGTGATCTCCGGGACCACCCGAGCGTGCTTTCAGCCTCCGGCGGTGTGCGGCGAACCCACTTCAGGAAGTGGATCTCGCCGTTGCGGAAGCATTGGCATGGCGAGAAGCACAGGAAGGATTGTCCCAACGGAAGGCGTCATCGGCCAGGATGGCCATCGAAATCTGACCCGCCGCACACACCGCTTGAAAGTGAAGCCGGCTCGCCCGACGAATCCTCGGTCGCCGTCGCTTCGCCAAATGGCGACTCGTCGCTCATCAGCAGACGTTCGCCAACCGACAGCGAAGGACCGTTCGTGGCCGAGAGCAACAGTTCGGCGAACGTTCTACAGTGCGGACGTTGAAGTCTTCAACGGCAGCTTTACGGCGGGTTGGGTGAACGCGTACTGCCGGCCACTTGCGGCCATTCGTCCTCATGCTTTGGAGGACACTCCACCGACCGCTCTACCTAGGGCAGCGGACCGTTGTTTCCCGCGCGCGTCACGCGGCCGACCAACCTTGAACGCGAAAACATCGCGCGAAGGCATAATCGTGACCTTTCCGATTCCAAACGGTGAGTGCGATGATCGAGGGGCGCTTAGTACTAAAACTGGACGACGAATTTCGTCATCTTGCGTCGTACGCGCTTGAAGACGATGGGTCTTTATACCTTTTTTTGGTTCGAGAAGGCACTAACGACCACAGGTTACTGCATGAGGTTGGGCAAGAAGGACCGACCAAGGTCGACTTCGAAGGGCAGCGACCAAAGACGAAGAAAATCTCGTACCACGCGTCAGGCCTCATTAGGTACCACAACGCTGATCACCAGAAAGTATACCGTGAGCCGTTGTGCGCCGTGTCAACTGTCAACCCGATTGTCGCTTACGTTATCCCCTCTGTGCAAAAACTGGATAGATTGGAAGGAACCCGCGATAGCGATTTTGTTTTCGAGCTTGAAACGGACAACCGCATGCAGTTTTCATTCTGCGTGACGCCGTGGCAGCACGTGCCGCCGTGCAATCACGCCGCGATTCGGTTTCCCAACTTATTTGCACTTGTCGTCGATATTGGTGGACCCGTAATCGAGTTGCCGAGAGAGCTAGCGCAGCACGTAACTACTTGCGCGATCACAGAGGGATTTCCCACGCCGTTACTTGACGAGCCGACGGCTTTTGCGCGCTTCCACCAACAGATGAATCAAACGCAGAGTTTGATCTTGTACTCGCCTAATGCGAAGGGCGAGTATCGGCTAGGCCGAACTTTGAGCACGCGGCGCGCGCAAGTCCTTGACTTGCCGCGGTTACGCGTGTCGGGGGGAGTCGGTTACTGGGTACAAACAGGGCTGATGTTGAGCAGGCGGAAGGCCTTTTCCTGAACGGGTGTGGGCCGCGTGATCATCACGATCTTTGCGTCCGGGTTCAGAGATGTGTGGCAGACGTTGTAGGCGAGCGTGGCCAGATCATCGAGCAGCGTGCGGAAGCTATGGACGGGCAAGCCGTCCTCGCCAAGCCGCGTGGCATCCTTTGCTTTTGCCTGGTCCGAACGTCGTGCCTTGGCCACGGGCGAGGGCCGGGTTGCGCGTGCGAGCTCGATGTATTCGTCGTCAAACAGCATCGGCTTCAACGTCTCGCGCATGTGCCATTCGACGTAGTAGGCGAGCATGCACAGGAAGACGTGCGCCCGTACACGCTCGGCGTTCCAGTGGAATATGGGGCGCACGTTCAGATCGACTGTCTTGAGCGACCGGAAGGCACGCTCCACGACCGCCAGGCCCTTGTACGCCGAGACAGCCGCTTCGGCCGGCAGGTCCTGTTCGGGCACGCTGGTGCGCACCACATACAGGCCGTCGAGCGCCGCTTCCTGCCGGATCTGACCGGCCTTGCGCGTCCAGGTGAAGCCCTCGTCGGTGAAGCTCAGCTCGAAGTGCTTGGCCATCTTGTAGTGGTCGATGACGCGGCCCACGCGCAGGGCAATGGCATCGGCGCCCTTGAGGCGGTTGCGGGCACGCGTGGTCGCCTCGGCGATCTTCGTCAGCTCGGCTTCAGTGGCCTGCAGCAAGTCCTCGCGTTTGCGGGTCCGCTGCTCGGCCAGCAGCGGATTGCGGCACACGATGAGCCGCTCACCGGGGAACGCCTCACTGGTCAGCTCCAGCAGGTTGCGCTCGTCAAACAGCGAGGGCTGGAAAGGCCCCTTCTCCTGGGCAAGCGCGCTCACCTGCGGCGCGCGCAGGCTGCTCACCCAGTCCAGCCCCGCCGGGCGCAATACCGTGTCGATGCGCGCCTGCGTGAGCATGCCCCGGTCGCCCACCCAGGCGATCTTGCCGATGCCATAGCGGTCCCGCAGTTTCTCCACCTGCGAGGCCACGGTAGCCGGATCGGCGGTGTTGCCGGCAAACACCTCGACGGCCACCGGACAGCCTTCAGGAGTGCAAACCAACCCGAACACGATCTGCGGATCGTCGCGCTTGCCATCGCGGCTGTAGCCGCGCGCGGCAAGCTCGCAGCAGTCTCCGGTCACCCACGTGGACGTGAGGTCATAGAGCACCAGCATGCTGCCGGCCAGATGCTTGCTCGCCAGCCGCTTCTCGATGTCTTCCTGGGCCTCGCCCAGCCAGTCTAGCGCGGCGTACGCCTGCTCGAGTTCGACGTCCCCCAGGCTCAGGAGGCGCGACAACGAGTGGGTCGCCGTCTCGTCGCGCAACATGCGATGGGTGGCGAGCTTCGAAGCGGGAGACACCACCCGCGCCACCAGCAGCGCCATGAGCACCGCGCGCAGTGCGGCCGGTGCAGGCGCAAACCACTGCTCGGCGCCGCAGGCACGCGCCGCGCCCAGCACCGCGGCCACATGCCCGTGCGGCAGGCTGCGCTCGATCACGAAGGCCTCTTCAGCCGAGGGCACTGCCACGCCACCGCGCAGCAGCACCTTCAGTCCTTCGATGACCTCGGCGGGCAGCGATGAGAGGTTGGCCAGGGTGCGCTTCTTCACCTTGTTGCCGTCGCGGTAGGACTCGCGCAACAGGATGGCGGGCGGTGAGTTGCGGTTGGGGACGTGTTCGATATACATGAACACTGATTAAAGCAAATATTCAAAGAACTTCAATATAAAAATACTAATTTACATGGCTACATGATAGTCCCAGAAAATAGCCGAAACCCAGCACTGATGCGGATTCCGGCTATTTGAGAAGTCAAAGCTCGGGCTAGTTTGCGCAGTACCTATGCGAATTCCTCCTTCGCTTGAAATTCGCTTTGTCGACAAGTCCTACACTGCCGAGACGCTTCCGCCGCATCCAAAGCGCGGCACGGTAGAAGTCAAATTTCGGGTAAAAGGCAAAGGTGGCTACATTCGACAAGAAGTGTCCATTGAATTTTAGCTTTGGACGCCAGATCGTAGACGCCGAAGTGATCTCGTTAGCCTCCTTTCCGCCCGCTTCCGAATCGCCGCCGCACTTTGGGAGCGGCCATTCAAATTCGCGGTGGCTTCAATGGCTGGTCGGGTCGCATGCTGCCGATCGCGAGTACGCAAGTTTCTGGCAGTCGATGCCGGTTGCTTGAGGCGGTCATCGGCCACAACCAGCCATTCGACATCGCGACCCGAATCGTCGACAAACCAGCCGCAGCTTCACGAAGGGCGTGTGATTACGCTCTATAGCAACGACAGTGCAAGCATCAGTGCAGACCACGTCGATACGGTGAGCGATCGCCACATGCTCGACGATTTCGGTCACGTGGATATTCATCACGTCCGTCCGGCCGAGCTGTAAGCCGGTCCGACCCGGCAGCCTTTCCGCTGTCGGGTCGCCCCACCGTTTGCCCACCGCCTCTTGATACGGCATGACCGGCCTGCTGTATCGCCACCCTTCGATTAACAGTCTTTCGCAATATTAGATTTGGGGCTGGCTAACTTTCGGAGGCGTCGTTCACCCTCTGTCCTACCTCGTTGGGCTGGAAGCGATGCTGAACCAACTCAAAGACCGCGACCTGCGGTCAGGTGCAGCGGCTGTTTATTTGACAATATTCGGCATTAGCTTCTTGGTCTTGATGTACTTGTCACTATCGCACCAAGTGAAAAGCACTTGTCCGTCTTTGTTATGCGTTGCGTAATCGATCTGTGGGTCAGCCGGGCCGCTGACCTGCACCATGTTGGCATCTGGATAGTCGTTTGCTATGCTCTTTGATTTTTGCAACTCGGCAGCGTCGAATGCCCTATCAAACTCACCGTTAGGGTCCCCGTGAAAGCCGTAATATACCGTTATCGCCCCGGCTCCTTGGATGTCGCTCTTGACTTTATCCAGCTTTGGCTTGAATTCATCAACGGTAGATTGGCCATCGTTGGTGAAAACGTTTTTCGCGTATCGAACAATTTCGTCTGGCATTGCTCACTCCTTGATTTGACGTTTCTATAAAATTAATTGGCTAGTGAACTCTTGAGTTTTTGATAGGCTGGTCGCACTCTTGTGACGCGGGGGACTTCGTCATCAACTCCATTTGTTTGCTATCAGCGAAAAACAAGCGGACTGACACTGCTGCAGCCCCTCTGATTTCCTCGCAGATGAAAAGCAAGTGCCCATTTTTGCCTGTTCTTTATTCTGCTTTCCGCCGGATTCACCACTCAATGCACTCAAGAGTGTGCCCCGCTCCCTGCAAATCAGGAAACGTTGATAAGCCCGAGCTCGTTGCTTAGGGTCGTGCCGGTGATGCTGTAGCGCGCCGTCTTCCCGCAGCCCTTCTGATAGGTGAAAGCCTGCTGCGCCTCGTTGTCGTTGCCCCAGACCACGATGGCCTTGAGCTTGACCTTCGAGCCATCCGGCACGTTCAGCGCGGTCAGGTCGACCGTGCGCTCCTGGCCGAGCGGGATGTCGTTGTTGTCGGGATAGGTTTTGCCCTCGCCGCCGGTGGCGGGCGCGGCGATCACGTGGAGCTTCGCGACGAACCCCCCGCCATTCTTCAGGCTGATCTTTTCGATGTTCATGGTCTTTTCCTCTTCAGTCGCGCCGCCTCCGACAATCGGGAGCGGCCTGAAATTTATTTCAGATGTCCACCTCCTCGCCTCCCGGCTTGACCGTCTGTGGTTGCGATTGCGGCTCTCCCGCCTGGACGGGGGCCGGCTGTGGCGTGACGACCGGTTGCGGCGCGACCGGCTGAACCGGTGGTAGCGTCCGGGGCGCATCGGCGCCTGGCGCCGGGCTCGCGGCGAAGCTGATCTCTTCGCCGCCCCGCTGGGTGCGGACGAACTCCTTCAGCATCTGGGCGCGGTAGGTCGCCCAGTCGATCGGCGTGGACAGCGCGGCCCCGAGCTCGTTCGAATTGAGCAGGATCGGGATGATGGTTTCCTTGAGGTCCGGGGGCAGGAGCGACAGGAGCGGCACGACGTCGGCGAAAGCGATCGCGTTCCACCAGCCGGCGTGGCTCAAGGTCGCGGCCCAGCCATAAGGATCGAGAGCGAGCGCGGGGTTGCCGCCCGACGCGGTCACCTCGATCGCCTGATCGCTCGATTCGTAGATCTTGGTCGCGGATTCCTTCGTCTTGAATCCGCTGCGTGCGCTCGCCGTCACCGCCTTGTAGCTGCCCTGCACATCGGCGCTGAATTCACGCACGCGCTCGTTCTTGTCGGTATTGGCCTCGAGCTTGCGGTCCTGTCGATAGATCAGCTTGCCGCCGAAGATCGTGCGCAGCGGCACATGGGTGCCGTAGCTATCGAGGATGCGTGCGAGCGCACCGACACAGTCCGCGCCCGCCTTGCCTTTCGCGAGGGCCGCGAGTGCGGTCGCATCATCGAAAAAGGGCTTGGAGAGCACGATGCTGCGCGGATCGATGACAACCTCGCCCCGCGCGACGAGATACTCGACCCGCAGGTGCAGCTCGCTGCTTGCGGTTTCTCTCGACCGGGTCGTTTCGTCCTTGTAATCCGACTTGATGGAAAGGCTCGCCGCCTTGCCCTCGACGCCGACCGAGCCGCCGACGTTCCATGAGAGCGAAGAGGAGATGGCGTCGAGGGTGCGCACCTGGGTAGCCGAGGCCGAGAAGCGCGTCGACGTGATCGGGCGGACCACCGCGACGAAGTCTTCCTTCGATTCGGCGTCGAAGGCCGGGCGCAGCGCACGCTCGAGCTCGTAGCTGCCATCGGCCGCGAGCACGAACCGCAGGCCGTGCAGGTGACGCAACGCGGCGAGCAGCGCCGCCTGCTCGGAGACGTCCATGCGATCGAAGACGTCCTGCGGCGCACCGACGGGGATGGTCGGCCGGCCGAGGAAAGGCGCGAGCAGGTCCTGGGTATCGCGCAGGCTCGGCGTCGCGCCGGACCCGGCGGGTGCCGCGGCGGTGGTCGTGGTCGACGAACCCGAGGACGACGCGCCCGGTGTCGTCGCGGCATTGCGCTTGCGCGGAGTCTCGAAGCGAAAACGGAGGAGTCCGAGCTTGTCGTCGGCCTTGCCGAGCTTGCCACCTACGGTTTCGAAAGGCTCCATGTCGAGCGGCACGGCCTTCTGCGCGCTGTCGAGGAAGGGCAGATCGGCCGGCGCGTCTTCCTTGAGAAAGGCGCGCAGATCCTTGAGGGTCTTGTCCTCGCCGCCGCCGGGCCAGTCGATGGCCTTGGGTTTGCCGCCGTCCTTGAGCAGGAGCAGCTTGTAGATCTTCGGCACTGCCGCCGGCGCTGGTCTGGATTCGCGCTCGACCGCGAGTTCGTCGAGCCGGCGCAGATAGGTGCCGTCCTCGTCGGCGGTGGCGACGGGCTCGCCGCCGATGACGAACACGTCGGCGTCCGCGATCAGCTTCGCGTTGTTCTTGCGGAACTGGCCGAGCGTCTCGTCGGGCCGAACGAAGACCGGGTGCTTCTTGCCCGCCTTGTCGACGAAGGTGAGGGTACGGCGTATCGGCACGATCGCCACGACCATGCTGTCGGTGATTCGCGTGTTGCTCTCGTCGGCATCAGGGACCACCTTGAGCGTCTCCGCGCTGGTGCCGCTGCGGAACTGGTCCTCGGTGTCCATCTCGCCGGTGCTGATGAAGACCTTGCGCAGGTCAGCGAGCGTCGCGTCATCGGGCGCGGCGTCGGGGCGCGACTTGCTGTCGCGTGCCTGGAGCGTGTAACTGATCACTTTGATGCCCTCCCTTTTCCGCTATGCCGATGTGATCTTCCTGCGCGCGAGTTCGAGCGCCTCCGGCGAGTTCACGATGACCAACTTGATATCGACCGCCACCTCGCCCCCGGCTTCGGCTGGCACGATTGGCACGGCCGGTCGTGCGGGGATCGCGGCGCCGTGCGCGAGATAACCCATGAGGCCGGACGCCGCGGTGAGCACGGCCTGCACTTCGGCGGCCGCGACGGGCGCAGGAGCCGGTGCGGGCGCCGGCGCCGGCGCGGCGGCGGGCTTCGTGACCGGCAGCGGCTGAGAGAAATCGGTCGGCACATCGAAGTGCGCGTCGGTGTCTGCGAGTTCCTTTTCCGACACGCGCCCGGCGATGCCTTCCGAAATGAAATGGGTGTCGACGTCGAAAATGCCTTCCGTGCTTTTCAGCTCGCGCAGATGCCTGAGCAACTTTCCGATGCCGTCCTTGGGGACGTTGTCGATGCGCTTGCCGGGCGCATAGGCAGCCATCAGCGCCGCGAGTTCCTCGTAGTCCTGGCGCGAACAGAAGGGACCGAGGTCGGTCCAGCGCAAGCCGGCCGCGTCCACCTTGATGAGCGGGATGGCCTTGAGCGTGATGATCTGGCGGTCGTCGGGGGAGATGTCGGGGCCGTCGAGACTCACCACGTCCCGCGCGACCGCGGACAGCGCGCGGTTGCTGTCGACCCAGCGGTCGAGCAGCACCGAGCCCTGACTGTCGAGGCCGTTCGGGTCGAAGTTGTCCGCGCTCTGCACGACCATGGCCTGCGTGGGCGCACCGGGCCGCTCGCGGCCACGCACCTCGAGCCGCGCCTGAAAGCCCCGTCGACCCGAGCTGGCAACCGAGAAGGTGAACGGCCGATCGCGAACGATCAGGAGCATCACGCTATTGTCTTTCTCGACAAAGAATCCACCCGGCCCTCCTGTCCCGCTCAGAAAGTTGATGACGGTCCGACCGCGAGTAACCTTGTCAGAGACGCTTCCGGTGATTGGCATGATCCCTCCTCCGAACGTCGCCACCTGCCGACGCTGCATTATCGTAAGCAATCCATATCAATGAATCGGGAATCGAAACAGCCCGGCATCATCGTGTCGACGCGCGCGACGTGATCCCGCGGCGTTGAACGTGAGCCATACGTCTCGTCACGATCCGATAACGGCTCCTGCGAAAACAGAGTGAGTAATTGAAAGTCCTGTGACTGATGCTTATGGACTTAGCATTTTCTCTCATCCTTGGGTCGACTGGTTGACCGCCTAACGCATAGCTAACCGGCGCGCCCCCGGAAACCACTAATTCAGCTCTATCCATACACGCCTAACGCTTCGCATCAGTCCGAGTAGATGCCGATTGTTGGGCTTATTCACTGTGCTGGATTACATTCGACTCAGAACTGTGATCAGTCGTTGATTGGCTTCAGCCGCTTGGAACAGCCGAAACTCTGGCTGGCCTAAGTGCGCCCTCACATCATTGAAAGCGTCATTAAAAGGCGCCCTCTGCGCGGGACCTTGAAGCACGACTTGAACTTGATTAACTTCTAATCCATTGACATTATCCCAGCCAAACGGATTTCCATCTCCGCCGTTCTGATTAATCCACGTTTGTATGCCGTTAAAATAAGCCGTATAGGCAGCGATGTATTGGGCTTGATTCTGAAGGTTACAACCGGCCCATGTCGCGACATTTGGGTCCTGCATTTGCGCTGCAAGTTGTGCTGGGTCGAATGGCATCACAGTGCTCCTTTCGGTTTGCATTTCCCTACTGTTCCGAGGTCGAGACATCGACACGACGGATCTCACTGCCCAAGAACTGAAGCGTACGCTGGGCATCCTGTAGCGCGCTCAAAGCGCGACAAAACACCCGCTTGTGATAAAAGGGCGGAGCTGTTAGCCAATCGGTTTTGAGAGATCACGGTAAGCGTTGAGCGCCGCCATTGGAAGACGAAGCGTGGGATGGCGTATTTAACTTAGGATTTTTCAGACGAAATAGATATGCCACTCTTTGCGTATTGACCGGCGACCCAAATCGTGATGTGGCGATTCAAGCGCGAAGAGAGTTCGAGTCAATGCCCGGCAGCGTTGATTACTCGTGCGAGCCGAACCAAGGTTTTTCGAAAGGTGGATTCAACGTAATCCACGCCGCCGCATGGCCAGACCTCCTATCATGTAAAGCACGGCGGCCGATCGTTAGTTCCGATTTGTCAGCACTACAGACAACTGAGCGGTTTATTCTTTGGAGATCGTATGGACACTGAAACATTCCAGCGCGCGGCGAGCCTCTCGCCGGCGCTCGCCGAACGCTGGATCTCAGCGATCACGGCGGCCGCCGACGAGTTCGACATCAACACGCCCGCACGCCTTGCCGCGTGGCTTGCGCAGATGGGGCATGAGAGCGGCGGATTCAGGCTGCTGAGCGAGAGCTTCAACTATGCGCCGGATGCACTGAAAATTTTCTCGCGCATTCCCGCAGGCATGCGTTCGCAACTCGGACGACAGCCAGGCGAGACGACGGTCCCTATCGCAAGGCAACAGCAGATTGCGAACCTGGCCTACGCCGGCCGGTTCGGTAACGGCGACGCCGCGAGCGGAGACGGCTGGCGCTATCGGGGGCGCGGGCTGAAGCAGGTTACGTTCAAGGACAACTACCTGGACGCCGGCCGCGCGCTCGGCGTCGACCTCGTGAATGACCCGGATCAGCTCGCGACGGACGATCGGCTCGCAGCGCGCAGCGCCGGCTGGTACTGGAAGTCACGCGGCTGCAACGAGGCCGCTGACCGACGCGACTTTGACGCGTGCACACGGGCAATCAATCCTGCCATGGACGGGAAGCCGGGGCGCGACGCGCGCTACAAGACGTGTTGCGACGCCCTGCTCAAATAGGAGGCTCGGTGTCGACCTGTGTCAAGGGGAAGGTCATGAGATCCCTGCCCGCTACGCTCGAAACCGCGACGCCCCCCGATGGGGATCATGCTGCCGATGCCCACTCCGATCACCGCGACGGCGAATCCGGCGACCACAGTTCCGTCACCGGTCGGACCCGATCCGCCGCCTCCTACACCAAGCCTCCCGGCGAACAACTGTTCCTCCAGCGAGACCTCAACGAGCCCTGCTGCTCGACTTCATTTCAGGCCGAGAGGATGTGCATATCCGGGATATCGGCGACATCAAGTACCCGGTTCGGCAAGACGACAGAGTTGGAGCCGCGCGCGAAGCGACGCGATGATCATGCGCTTGTTCAGTTTCGATCGGTCGGATCAGAAGCCGGCGACCTGGAGGTGAAGACGAAGCGCGGGGTGGCGTACTTGACTCAGGATTTGTCAGGCGCGACAGGTACGCCACTCTTTGCACATTGACCGGCGACCCAGGCTGTGAGCTGACGGGTCGAGTGCATGCCGAGTTTGCGCAGAACATGCTCGCGATGTTTGTCGACGGTGCGCGAGCTGATCTTCAAAGCACGCGCGATCTCTTTGCTGGATAGTCCACGACAAAGGAATGCCACCACGCGAGTTTCGGCAGGAGTCAATCCGTGATCGGGCAGAGACAGCGCGAGCGCGTTATCGAGACGAGCCCAAAGATGCTGGCAAGCAATGGAAGATGTGGTTGAGGCCGCCCTTTTTTGCTTTATTCGAGCGCCGTGGCGACGCACCGTGTCGATGCTGATTCCGAGTTGCGCGGCAATGGCTTTGTTGCTGATGCCCCGGGTGACCAGTTCGAGGATTTCCTCTTGTCGCGGCGTCAGAGCGCTGCTCGACCCGGTGCGCGTGGCCTTCAACGAGTTCGTTGCCGCTATTCTGGTCTATTGCGTTTCAGAACATGAATGAACTACCTCGTTACGTCAGCATGACCGATATTCTACGATGCCAAGTATAGGTCGAATGCGGCACTCGGCATGATCGTTCGCAATCCGGGCAATCACGGCGCGGCACACTGTTAATGCACAGTGCATTAACAGAAAACCGTTGTTAAAATCGGCCCCCGTGGCGCCTTACCCCACAAGGGTTCCACTAGTTACCCGCGTGTTGTCGCTCAATTTTAGAGGTCCGTTCCGGTTGCCGGAATCCTCGACTGGCGTTCGCTCTCCGCATTTTTCAGGTAAATAGATTACAAATTTCCGTTGCCTTTGTGTTGATATGCACAGATGTGCTTCCGATCCGCAACGGCGCTCGTGGCGTGCGTCGTGTCCGCGCATCCTTCGACGTGAAACGCATATCCATTGATCATTGGAGTGATCAAAAGCGCGGCCGCTCGAATGTATCATTCGCTCCGACTTGGGCTGCTGCCGTCCCTCCGAATTCTTGCCGCGATAACCCGCTCGTTATAACCCTCATCCCTCACTACGGAGCGCCCGCGTCCAGAATAGCGTTGGTCCGGTGTCGCCGACTCTTCGCGGGCAGCTACGCGGGACGTCCGAAGCACCCCGGAAGCGGCCATCGAGGTCGCGCCGGCGCGAAGGACTGTTGTGGGTCGACAAGACTCATTCGCCAATAACGAAAGCTGACATTCGCCGGCACCGGGTCACGAATGTCGGCTAAGCGATCTCGAACTGCCGCACGTTTTTCAGCGGCGACCGTCCGGAAAGGCCGATTTGCTTCCATCGCGCATCCGGCAGGTTTCGGAGTACTGCAGTCATTCCAACGGCAGGATTCCCTGCTCGCCGAATGGCAGGTCATGGCCGGGTGGCGCCCGACGACCGAGCGCGGCGATCTCCTCCGAAGCAGCGCTCATGCAAAAGGCATGACCCGACCCCGAACTGCCTTTCGGGCGTCGTGGCCTCAAAGGCTGCTTGCAGAGGCGGAGCCGCCGCTCAAACGGCCTCCGCTCGGGGTACTGGTAACGTCGACCTTACGGCAGGCAAGCCACGACTACGGCGACGGAACGCCATCAAGCGAACTGGGCGGAAGAGACGGCTCTTTTCCATGAATTAAACATCGTGCGGATGTGGGAAGCTGAAAAAAGACCTCGAACGGAAAAATCACCGCTGTGTTACCTTCCAGATCGCTCGCAGCATTGATTTTCGTGCTGGCCATGTCCTCGTCCGCGTATTACTTCCTGACGATGCAAGCCGCGCATAGCAAGCAGTACGGGAACACGCTCGAACTCGCGGGCAAGCTCTCCCGGGACCAGAGCATTTACGAGCAAGTAACGATGCTCGTCGAAGATGAGCAAAAGCCGGTGCTCGCCCTTAATGGCTATAGTGATGTCGAATCGCTGAAAAAGCGCATCTACGCCGAGCAGGACGACTATGCGCGCGACGAGCAACGTACCCAGTCCCTCGAGCGGCAACTTGAGTACGCGTGTTATCTCCTCGTTTGTGTCGCAGTGGTGACACCAGCGCTGCTCACGGCCTTGCTGAATGTCTCCAGCCGGAAACGTCCCGCCGAGTCTGGCCCGGCCCATGCGGAGACAGTACTGGCCCATGCCGAGACTGCATAAGACCCGCATGACTGCGACTTGTGCTGCACTTTTCGCCGGTGAGGCTAGAGACAAGCCTGAACGACAGAAAGCCGCATGCACCATCACCGGGATGCGCGTGAAGCCCCGGCATCATGCAGCATTCATGCCGGGGAGGTAAAGCGCGTCGGGCGAAGCATGACCCGCGGGGAAAGGGAATTGGCTGGACTGCGCTTTCTAGCTAATCAACGACTTTCTAAGTCTTTCCGTCAAGCATCTCGGCAGTGCCAATCAGAAATAGTTGGATTGGGCGGATTTGTGAAGCGAATTCGTTAGACTGGTTGCCTGCCCTCGTGGCAAAGGGAATTTCGTGAGTTGGAAGGCCGGAAGCCGACCCACAAGAGACACTCAGTTTTCCTAATAGCCGTCACTCAACCTTTACAGCGCGGTCCTGTGTAATCAACTCGGGTCCTGCGCCTTGATTCATGCGGGGTGACGTGAACTCTGCATCACGTTGTTTGTTGATTTCATCATAGGCGGCGTAGCCGTCGCAACTGGATTGGCAGACAACGGACCATCAAATGCAATGCCAGCGGAACTAGCACAGCGTCGTCCACAATCCCGACGAATGGAACAGCAACATTGAAAGGATCGACCGCGTACAGAGCCACCAGAGCGGTCGCGGGCATCAGCCATCCTGGACGGTCGGGATGCCGCAGCGCATATAAGAGCACGCGCAAATCGTCCCTGACAACCTTCCATAACAAAGCGATTTTTTTCATTCCGACAGCTCCCCGCCCATCATTTCCTTAGACGACCGTTTCTCACAGATCACATCCTACTCCTGGATACGGGACGGTGATGGCCGATAAACGTCAACCGAATTCGGCCCCCTTTTCTTTTGATTGTTGGCGAGCTGCCGGCGCTCAGAAGCCAGGAACTTGGAAACCGCCAGTTGCGTCAAAGTTGATCTCAGTTCATTCCAGAGTAAGCGGAGACACATACATGCTGAGCCCGCACGAATTCGCCACCCTAATGCTAGTCGCGGCTGCGCCCGAGCAGATTGACCTGAACCGCGAAGAGCTCGACACACTGCTGGACCGTCAACTCGTCGCCTTGGAAAAGCTGGGGTCTGGAGCTCAACGCCCCCGTCTTACCCGCGACGGTGATTCAGTTCTTCGCGCGATTGCCCGAAAACCCTGAGCTGCAACCCGCAGACAAAATTATCGGTCACGCGCGTGCCACGTCTGGCGCGTATCTTCGGTCCACTCACGAGATCGCGCTGTATTACCTCGTCCGCCGCCAAACGGGGACGCCTGCGCCTGATGTCAGTCTGCGGGACGTTATGCACTTCTATCACCACGGTGTAGCAATACAGCCGTCGGTAGCAAGGGACGGTAATACTTTTGTCGCGCGGGTATCCATTCTTGAGGAAGATGGCGAGGCGACCTCGCTTGGTGATCTGGGGTATTTTGCGAACCGGCAATCAGCCTTCGCGTTTGCCGTGCGGTGCGGCACCGCATTCGCGGACGATGAGCCGATGCCACGACCTCCATGTGATGTCCAACCCAGCTGAAGCGTTGTAGTAAGCTGCCGTTCATACCAATCGCGGGCCGGACGCCCAGTAAAGCGCACCATAGCCGCCGTTGACCGATGGTCGCGCCAGCGGCTGCTATGGCCGATAGAAACAAATCTCAAGATGAAGGAGCGTTCGCCGTCGACAATCGGATGGCCGGTTACGGGGTGGAGCCGACGCACGAACGGCCCACCGGCGACGCATGCGAACGGCGGTTTGTGGCCGAATCCAGAACTTTCTGCGCCGGACATACTCTTCCAGAGAGCCAGATAAATGAATTGCCCTTCGAGAACTTCCTATGACGCTGATTGCAGTGTCGTAACAACTCGCTGACAATGATGCAGGCGTGCTATTACGCAGATGTCTCAAAGCGCGGATCACGCTGCGGCCCACAGGTCGGGCCTGCGATCGTCAACCGAAACATTGCGACTGCGGCGCCGTTCACGATGGGCGCGCGCTCCATGGTTCGGCCGGCAAACTCCGCCTGAGCAATGCCTTGCCGGAGGCCGCCACAAATGCTCCCCGATGCCTCATTGATGCAGAATCGGCGCTAAGGCCACAACGACACGACCTGAATACGATGGACGACCCAGAATCGCTTTCCGTGGCACTGCCCGACGGCACTAAGGTCTCTGCGCTCCTCCGAGTGCCGGAGGACGCGCGAGCCCTGTATGTCTTCGCGCACGGTGCCGGGGCGGGCATGCAGCACGCCGGCATGTCGTCATTAGCCGACGCGCTTGCGGCGGCCAGTGTCGCCACATTGCGCTACCAGTTTCCGTACATCGAGCGGGGCTCCAAGCGAGTGGACTCGCCGGCCGTGGCACATGCTGCCGTGCGGGCAGCCGTCGCAGAGGCCCGCCGGCGGCTGCCAGCCCTGCCGCTCTTCGCGGGCGGCAGGTCGTTCGGCGGCCGCATGACGTCCCAGGCTCAAGCCATCTCCCCGCTCGACGGCGTGCGTGGCCTCGCTTTCGTCGCGTTCCCGCTGCACCCGGCGGGCGCGCCCGGCGTGGAGCGGGCACGGCACCTGGCGGACGTCACGGTGCCGATTCTCTTCCTGCAGGGTACGCGCGACAAGCTGGCGGAGCTTCACCTGCTGAGGTCGGTCGTCGAGACGCTGGGGCCACGCGCCACGCTGCATGTGGTGGACGACGCAGATCATTCGTTCCACGTACGCGCATCCTCCGGCCGGACCGACGCGGAGGTCGTGCTCGAACTGGCACGGACGATGTCGGCGTGGTTCTTCGCCGAAGGAGAGTTCGTGCCCGTTACCTGAGCAAGCACAGGAACACAGCAATGCTCGTAGCAGAGTCGGGACGGCGAGCCGGCGAATCCGCCGTGCTGCACTCGCCCGCTCAATCCCTTCGCTATCCGCAGATGGTCTGCCGCATAGTCACGATAAGCGACGCCTGTCGCTTCAGCGACGTTTTCCCAGTGCAGAGTGAGTGAATTTGTCAGATCCGCTTGCGGTGATCCGCTGATTTGGCCGGCGTCGATCCGTGAGTGACCGCTTAGGGATGCGGGCGTAATCAGACTGGCGGAGCGTCGAACGACGCGCATTGGCCGGTCACTGCCCGACGTGGTCGCCCGAAACCGACCCACAGCTGCCCTTCGAGCTGGTGCGACCTTACGACGGCTTGCTGGCTGAGAACGGTCATTCGAGCGGTCAAGTTGGCCAACAGCCCTTGTCCGCCATCCTGGTCGTCTGCACCTCCGAGTTGAGAGAGTTTCGCACGGTGATGGCGATTGGGAGTGCTTCGCGACCTACGCCGCAGAGGGCTAGGCCGCAGTTGCTGCCGTGGGATGTCCAAGCCCACCGGCCAGCGCACTTACCGCTGCGTTCACAGTTCGGGGGGTATTACTCTACGGAATAACCGCGATTCCGTGCCCGACACTACCGCACAGCTGCCGACGAGGCTATATAGGCGCTTCGCGATCGCCCTTCGCGCGTTCGACGATGTGATTTTCACTTTTCGGGGGATGGGCGCTTTTAGCCTTCGACACACACGAGCAGGGCGGCCGAAGGGGGACCTGGTATCGACCCGGGCGTGGTTATCGGCCAGTCCGCTTCGCGAACCGGAGGCGCTTCGATGGCAGGTTATAAATGTGGTATGAGCCACCATTCTCCGATCGACAGGGACGACCGGTCTGCGTCGGCGAATAAAACGGGCATCGCGCGTGACTCGCGCAATGCCCGCTTTCCTTTTTTTTGGCGCTCCGTTTTGCAATCCGCGCCGCTAAAGCTACTTCAAACGCTCACTGAATCACCCGCGTCACACCTCGTCCACGCGGATCGGCAGCGGCTTCCGGCGTATCGGCGTTGATCTTGATTGCCTGGATGTCGCCACTGAAATCCTGCCCCTTCAGCGTGTAGCCCTTGGCTTCGATCTGCTTGGCGAGTTCGCCTTCGATCGGCTTGTACGGCTCCCAGAAGATCGTGTTCGGCGGCAGCAACTGGTGATGGAAGCGCATGGCGGCCACGGCTTCCGGCAACGGCATGTTGAAGTCGTAAATGTTGGTGATCACCTGGAAGATCGACGTGAAGATGCGCGAACCGCCCGGCGTGCCGATCACGAGCGACACCTTGCCGTCCTTGGTCAGGATGGTCGGGCTCATCGACGACAACGGGCGCTTCTTTGGTTCGATCGAATTCGCGTCGCTACCCACCACACCGAACATATTGGCAACGCCCGGCTTCGCGGAGAAGTCGTCCATCTCGTCGTTCAGCACGATGCCGGTACGGTCCGCCACCACGCCCGAGCCGAAATAGCCGTTGATCGTGTACGTGTTCGACACCGCGTTACCCCACTTGTCGATCACCGAGAAGTGCGTGGTTTCCGCTTTCTCCGGCATCGACGTGCCGAGGCCCGGCTGCACGCTCTTCGTATCGGACGGTGTGGTCGGATTGACTTCGGCCGCACGCTTGGCAATGTACGCGTCGTCGGTCAGTTGCGCGACCGGCACCTTGTAGAAGTCCGGATCGCCGAGATACTGCGCGCGATCGGCGAACACGCGTTTCTCAATTTCCGCGATCAGGTGCACGTATTGCGCGGAATTGAGCGTGACGTCCTTGAAGTCAGGTGCAATATCGGCCTTCATCTTCAGCAGTTGCACGAGACCGATACCGCCCGAGCTCGGCGGCGGTGCAGTGTAGACGCGATAACCGTTCCAGTCGGCCTGAATCGGCTGACGCCACACTGCCTTGTACTGCTGCAGATCGGTCTTCGTAATCAGACCGTGACCGCGCATGGAAGCCGCGATCAGATCAGCCGTCTTACCGCTGTAGAAGTCTTTCGCGCCTTGATCCGAAATGCGCGAGAGCACCGCGGCGAGATCGGGTTGCTTGAAGTTGACGCCCTGCTTCAGATTGCCGAAGTAGGTGTCGAAATTGGTCTTGCCGGCGAAGTCTTTTGCCGCCTCGTCGCGACGATCCTGCAATTGCTGGCTGACTTCAAAGCCGTCGCGTGCATAGTGAATCGCCGGCGCGAGCACCTGCTTCCATTTGAGCTTGCCGAAGCGGCGTTGCGCTTGCCACATTCCGTCGACGGTGCCTGGCACGCCGACCGCGTGATAGCCGAACAGGCTCATCCCTTTGATGACTTCGCCCTTGTCATCGAGATACATATTCTTCGTCGCTGCCAGCGGTGCACGCTCACGGTAGTCGAGGAAGTACGGTTTGCCGTCGACATACAGCGTCATGAAACCGCCACCGCCGATATTGCCCGCTTCCGGGTACGTTACGGCAAGCGTGAAGGCGATCGCGACTGCCGCATCGACGGCGTTGCCGCCTTCCTTGAAAATTTGCTCCGCAGCATCGGCGCTGTACTTGTCTGCAACCGCGATCGCCGATGCGGTGAGAACGGCCGGTTGCGCTTTTGCAGGCGCCTTCGCAAAGGCCGGTGTCGCTTCCAGAAAACAGCTTGAAACAGATACGAGTGCGACCAGCGCAAGTCCGCTCACGGACGATTTGTTGTTGCGGAACAATCTCATCGGATAGCCTCCATGACAATTTCCCACATGATGGTGAAAACACTGCCTTGGGCTTATAACATGCCGACTGGCGATTTGCGAAGCCACAGCACGGTTGTGGTGCATGCTGCGGTGCACCAGATGCTCCATGCCGAGGCGAGTTGCGTTAGCCCTTGCGAGGCCATTCGCCGATCGCCGGTTCCCCGGTTTCACGATGGCTATTTCCGCCCGACGCCCGAAATATGCAGTTCACTAGATATTTCGGGGGATGGGCGCTTTTAGCCTTTACCCGCACGAAATGCGCTGTGCGTTTGGGCCGATCGGCCGACATCGGAGCCGTGCGGCTGAGTGGCCGGTTTCAAGTGCGGAGCCGCCTTTGAAGCGTCTCGGTCGCCGGCCGAACGAATGATGATCATGTAGCCGGCCTCCTCGCCGCGGTTATGCGACGAGGGTTAAAGTCAGTTTGCGAAACGCACTTGACCCTGCGGAGACCGACATGAACTATTGTGGCATAGACCTGCATTCGAACAACTGCGTCGTGATCGTCAGCGACGAGAACGACAGGATCGTGTACCAGAAACGCCTGCCCAACGAGCTCGCGCAGATCACGGCGGCGCTTGAACCGTACCGGCGCGAACTGGCAGGTGTGGTCGTGGAGAGTACGTACAACTGGTACTGGCTGGTGGATGGACTGATGGACACAGACTACCGGGTCCACCTGGCCCATCCCGCTGCCATCAGGAAATACGACGGACTTAAGCACAGCGGCGATTTCGCCGATGCGGCCTATCTGGCGCAGCTGCTGAGGCTCGGGTTGCTGCCCGAGGGCTATGTCTATCCGCGCGAAGAACGCAGCGCACGCGACCTGGCACGCAAGCGCATGCAACTGGTGCGCTATCGCACAGCGCAGATCCTTTCGATCGAGGGCATCCTGATGCGGCAGACGGGGAGCACGATAAATGGCGAGGCAGTCAAACGGCTGACGGCCGGCCAGGTCGATGAATTCGCATTTACGCCCGATGTCGCGCTGGCCGTGGAGGCCAACCGCGCGGTCAGCCAGGCGCTGGGGCAGCAGATTGAAGCGCTCGAGAAGCGACTGAGGGAACGCGTGATTCTGCGTGCCGAGTACCACCTGCTCAGGACGGTGCCGGGCATCGGCGACACACTCGCGACCACCATCATGCTCGAGACCGGATCGATCAGCCGCTTTGCCCAGGTCGGCAACTTCAGTTCCTACTGTCGCTGCGTTGACAGCCTGAGGGAGAGTAACGGCAGGAAGAAGGGTGAAGGCAATACCAGGAACGGCAACAAGTATCTCGCGTGGGCGTTTGTCGAGGCAGCGAACTTCGCCATGCGTTACTGCCCGCAAGCCAGAAGCTTTTACGATCGCAAGAAGAGCAGGACGAACCGCGTCCTGGCAATCAAGGCTCTGGCACACAAGCTTGCGCGGGCGTGCTACCACATGCTGCGAGACCAGAAGCCCTTCGATGTGCACCTGTGTTTCGGGTAACGGTTTGGCCAGGGGCGATGAGCCAGGACAAGGGACTGGTGTGAAGCCACCCGAATGATTTGGACGCCGCCCTTGCGCCATCTGAATGGATGCAGAACGCTGAATCGCCCAGACCGTGAGCCATCAAAGGACTGGCGTCGTCACGGCGATAGCCACAGGGAATGCAAGCAGCCCCCTTGGACACGGCCTGGTACCAAAGTTTCTCTGGGGCGGCAACTGCCGCCAGGGCAGTCGCGGAGCATTGCGACAGGCTTGATCCCGACGGGTGTCTGGTGCGATTCGGTTCGCAACCAACGAGTGAGAAAACGGACGCGGTTAGTGTTTGCACGATTGAAGGTGACGCGCTGTTGTCGCTGTGAATTGACGCAACTGTTTGCGACGTACTTTTTTTTTGTTCTTGACTCCGGCCGGCTAATGGGCGTCTCTTGATGGCCGGGTGCCGACTCATGCGATTGGCATATTTGCTTTGGCCTTGTACGACGGCGATCGGCAGCACGCGACCCTTCTGAGACATTCGTCTGAAATCTGCCGATCGGCCGCTTAACGGCGCGGAGCAGACACCCTGATTCGTCGCGCAAACTTGGTAGTTCAGGAGGCTGTTGCGTCAATCAGTCCAAGCATCTGACGGCGATATCTTGAATAGCTTGGTCTCCACTGTTGCGTACATGGTTTCTGCTCCGTTGTCTCGGGACTTGGGCCGTATGGCGCCAGCACCATCCGGTCCAGGCCCGATCGGGCGCGACTCGTCGCGTTGTCACGCGCTCGACTTGGACTCGCTGATCGCTCAGACCGGTACTTCAACCGACAAATGCTTCCTTCTCTGCTTGAGCAAAATCCTCAAAACAGGTTGCCTTTTGTCCGTTTATTTCTTCCACCGCACTGGAAACTTGTGCGGTGTATCCCAACTTCATAACCTGATAATGCTCTAACAGGCCTTCGACGATTTGAGCAGACATGCCTGCGCCCTGCATGGAAGCGCGAGCGGCTTCAACCGGCACATCTACGTACTTGATTATTTTCCCGGTTGCCGAAGAAAGAATATTCGCAATTTCGGCACCAGAAAGTGCCTCTGGCCCCGACAAGTAGTACGCCTTGTTCTGATGACCTTCTTCCGTTAAGATCCGATAACCAACCTGGGCTATATCGCGGGCATCAATGTAAGCCGATTTTCCGTCGCCATGCGGCGCATAGAAGGCTCCATGATCACGAATGGTATGCGAGTTGAACTTGCTTAAGTTCTGCATAAAAGAATTTGATCGCAAGAAGGTATAGGCAATGCCGGACTGCTCCATTTCTTTTTCGACTGCTCTATGCCACTTGGCCAATGCGTCCAAATCGATTTCAGCCCCACCGCCCGATAACTTCACAAGATGTTTCACGCCGGCGCTTTTAGCTGCACGAATGATCGAAGAAGAAAGTTCAACCATATTCGGAACAAGAGGTGTTGCAAAATATATTTTTTCGATTCCGCCCATGGCTTTTACCAGAGAGCCGACATCGTTTAGATCGGCTTGAACCAATTCGACTCCCAATGCTTGCAGTTCGCTTTTGTTGCTTGTCGGGCGAACGGTAAGTGTTCACGAAAAATCGATTTGAAAATCGGGGCCGTACTTGTTTAGCAGTGCGTTAAGTTCGGTGTCGATGGTCTCGCGTGTCCATGTCAGCGCGCTTCGCCATCGGTATTTCAGGTGCCTCCATACGATCTCGATCATGTTCAGTTCAGGACTGTAGGCCGGCAGGTAGAACAGGACCGTCTTATGTTCAAGAAGCCAACGTTGCCGTGCTTCCTCGGTGATACCGTGATGGATGCTCGCGTTGTCCAGCACGATTACAGTGGGCATTCCGCCGGCGCCCGCGAGCACGCCGTCGATGAAGTGCTCGACATTCGGGGCTTTGATCGTCCCGCTATGCGCGGCGTGGATCAGCGTGTTCTGGCCGAAGTCCAGCGCGCCGATCACGCTGCGACGGCAATGATGATTCGGCTCGACCTGATGAGGCAAACCTCGTGGTGACCAGCTGCGCTGGACAGGCGGCGAAGCATGGAAGCCCGCCTCATCAAGATACAACAACCGCACGGCACCCTCGCGCGCGGCCTGCTGGAGCTTCTCGAGTGTGGCCTCTTTCATGGCGAACGCTTCTTCATTGCGCTTTTTTTGAGCGAGTAGCGGCTGCGCTTGAACGAAAAACCGTTGCGTTTGAGGGCTTCACCCAGCGTTTCGATCTTGCAGGGCAGCGATTCGTTAAGCGCGGCTTCGACGCGTTGTGCGATGCGCCCCAGCGTCAGAGGTTCGGAGCGTGCGATTTCAAGGGCTACGGCAATCTGGGCTTCAGTCAACAGCGCATGCCGGCCGCCGTTATGGGCGCCCATCAAACCGCATATGCCACGCTCGCGCCACGCGTGCGACCAGTTGTAGACGCTTTGACCGCTCACGCAAAGGTCGGCCGCAATGGCACAGGGCTTGAGGCCACGTCCGAGCATCAGCAGGCCCGCCGCACGTGTGCGTGTATCTTGATGACGGTGATTGATCGACATCTGCTGCAAAGTCAGCTCCTCGACAGCCTCCAGCACTACCACACACTTCATCCACTACCCCGGCATCAGTGAAAACGCCAGGTTAGCCAAAATCAAACGGTTTTACCAGGAACACTTAACGCGCGTTTTATGGCCGTTCTTCGCCAGAAGTTTTACCAATTCCTTGCCTGTTGTTCCCGTGGCTCCAATCACCAAAATAGCTGCGCTCATACCAGATAAACTCCTCTCATTGGTTACGTTTACTCATTAAGCCCTCAACAAAAAATGGGGCGCCCTGGTGACCAACGATCCCAGCGGGTTCGCAGGAATCCAAGCAGGCTGATGGTCCCTGCCACGACGACGCTGACGGCTACCAGTACAAAAGCAGTGTGTAGCCTCGCGTAGCCTTGCAGGACCAGCACCATCGCGGCCAGCGCAAATACGCAGCGCACCACGCTCGCTGTCATCGGCCAGAGGATGCATTGCGCCCCCTGCCCTGCAAAGTAGAGTTCGAAAATCACGCCGATCACTGCATAGAAAGGCGCTACCACATGTAGGTATTGCGCGCCGACCGCCATCACGGCGCTATCGCTGGTAAACAGACCCAGCCAGAGTTGCGGGAAGAGCGAAACGAACAATCCAACCAGTCCAACCACACCGGCAACAAACAGTACGTTCAGGATCGCCACGCGCCGGGCACGCGCCACGTTGCCGGCGCCCAGGTTCGTGCCCACCAGCGTGATCGCGGCGGTTCCGCAGCCGAACATCACCGGCGACAGCAGCATCTCGAGGCGGGAGGCAATGCCATAGCCGGCGATGGCGGCGACGCTCACGGCACCGGCCGCAGCGGTCAAGGCGGTGACTGACATGGCTAACATGACGACGTTGATCGACGACAGCAAGCCAACGCCGAGGATCGCACTGAAATGCTGGCGCCGCAGCGGATAGCGGCGCAGGCGCAGCGTCGAGGAGGGTGAACGCATGTAGACGACCACCACGGCCAGCGCGGCGATATTGCACAGCACCTGGGCTACGCCGGCGCCCGCCACCCCCATGCGCGGCGCACCCAGCCAGCCGTTAATCAGCACCGGTGACAGGATCACGCCGACGACCGCGCCGCCCAGTATGGTCATCGCCGGCACCTTGACGTTGCCGGTTCCGCGCAGCGCCGCCTGCAGCAGCAGCAGAATCCAGAACGAGATCGCGCCCCCGAACAGGATGTTGGAGTAGAGAACCGCCAGGTCCAGCGATGCTCCGCTGCCGCCAAAGCTGCGGTACAGCGCGGGGCCGGCGAACAGCGCTACCAGGGAGAACAGTCCGCCTCCTACGGCGCCAATGACCACCGCATGCCACGTTAGGCTTTCCGCCTCGTCCTGGCGGCGGGCGCCGATGGCGCGGGCGATGGCAGAGGATACGCCGCCGCCGATGCCGGCACTCGCTACCGTGGTCATCAGCAACATGACGGGAACCACCAGCGATGCGGCGGCGATCGCTTTCAGGCCCAGTGAGCTGACAAAATAGGTCTCGGCGACACTGACCAAGGTCGTCATGAACAGCACTGCGCCCGTCGGCAAGGCAAGGCGGATCAGATTTGACAACAACGGACCGTGCAGCAGTTTGTTGGCCGGCAGGTTGTCAGGATGCGGAGAAATCTTCTCGGCCTGATTAGAAAGAGTAGCGGACATGATTTTTTCTAAGATAAAAAAAGAGACCGCCCGACGATGCCCGGGCGATGACAGTGCCATATGCAAGCGCTTAGGCGAGAGCTTCCCGAGGCGACTGGCTGTTGTGCCCATGGGGTTCCTCTCGTGTTGCGATCAGGCAAGTTCGCAACGCGCCGCGCGCGGTCCGCACCGGGGTTGTCCGCGCGGCGCGTTCCACACCGCTCAACCGCGGCTCTAAGAAGCTGGGCCGCGACGAATAAGCGGGTGCGGCGGCAATGACCGTTGCGAGGTGGAAGACGATCCGGCTCCGCCCCGAGGCGGAGCGGCAGATCGTCGGATGCATGGCCCTCGTTCAGGCGGTCGTGGCGGACTGTGTGAATTCCGCGGCGTGCGCCTGCACGAACTCGCGCATGCTCATCGGCGCACGGCCCGTCAGCCGCGTGAAGTCGTCCGTCATGCGGTCGTAGCTGCCCTGCTGATGCAGGCGCGCCATCGCGGCGAAGTGGGCCAGCAGGTGCGCCGGAACACCGGCCTCGCGCAGCTTGCCAATCCAGGCGTCGACCGGAACATCGCGGTAGGCGATCGTGCGCCCGAGCGCCTCGGAGAAGACCTTTGCGAAGTGCGTCAGGTCTGCCGACTCGGATCCCGTGAGGTTGTAGGTGCGACCGATGTGCGGAGCTGGCTCGTCCAGCACCAAGGCGACAGCGAACGCGACGTCCACCGCGGAAATGGGCGCGGTGCGGCCGCCGCCGAGCGGCAGCACGAGCGCATCGCTGTCGCGCACGCCCGCTGCGGCGAGCAACTGGAAGAAGCCCTCCAGGAACACCGTCGGCCGCATCGTGACGACCGGCAGGCCGGACCACGCGAGGGCCTGCTCGGCGAGCCAGTGCAACTTGTGCTGGGGACTGTCGGTGGTCTCGGTAATGCTCATCTGCGTGACCGTCATCTGCGACATGTTCACGATGGCCTCGACGCCATGGTGGCGGGTGACCGCGGCGATGTTGACGGTGGCCTCGAGATAGGCGGCGGACACCGACATGCCGAAGTAAATTCGCTTGCAACCCTGGACGGCGCGATGCACCGAGGCAAGGTCGGTCAAGTCACCCACGACCACCTCGGCGCCGAGGCGGCGAAGGCTTTCTGCGCGCGTGTCTTCTCGACGCACCATGGCGCGCACCTTGTGGCCCTGGGCAAGCAGCATTTCGGTGACGCTGCGGCCGATGCCGCCGACGGTGCCCGCGGCGCCCGTCACGAGGATGGGTGTGTCGTGTTTTGAAACGATGGTCATAACTTTTCCTTGGGAATCGGGTTGTGATGCAAGGGATTAGGTGCGATCGGCGCTGCATATTGCGCGGGCAGCAGCCATCGACAAATCGCAGTTCGCGCGACACGGAAGCTCGCCCGCGCTCGCCTTCATCGAGTACGGCGCCGTACCGTCTGCCGGAGCACCAATACGGCGCAGATCGTTGAGGTGGCAATGCGGGTCATGGCGGCGCGGACGCAGGCGCGATGGCGCTAGTCTGGGCCTGCCGGACCCACTAGACTAGTGCAATGTTCAGAAGTTAAAGTTGCACGAAATGAAAAGCTACGACCTCAACCTCCTGCGCACGCTCGACGCGCTGCTGGCCGCTGGCAGCGTCACCGGCGCCGCCGAGCGTCTTCACCTGAGCGTGCCGGCGACGAGCCATGCGCTCGCGCGCCTGCGCGAGCTTACGGGCGACCCGCTCCTGGTTCGCGCTGGCCGGCGCCTGGTGCCCACGCCGCGCGCCGTGGCGCTGCGCGAGCCGGTGGCGCAATGGATTGCACAGGCCGCGGCGCTGGTGCAGGCGCCGCGGGACAGCGACTTGGCGGCCAGTGAACGGAGCTTCGTCGTGCGCGCGCCGGACGGCTTCGCGATCGCCTTCGGCGGTGCCCTCGGCGCCGCGCTGGCTGCGGATATGCCGCGCGCGCGGTTACGCTTTGTGACCGAGACACAAGATGACGACGGTGCGTTGCGCGACGGTCGCGTCGATCTCGACATCGGTACGTTCAGGCCGCGAGAACCGGAGATTGAAGTCGTCGAGCTGTTCCCCGAAGCGCTGATCGCCGTCGTGCGCGCCGGTCATCCGTTCGCCGCCCGCCCTGCGACCGCGCGCCGTTACGCAGCGCAGTCGCACGTTGACGTGCAGCGCCGCGCCGGGACGCCATCGGCAGTCGACGACGCGCTGGCCGCGCTCGGCCTAGCGCGGCGCGTCGTGCTCACCGTGGCGCACGCCAGCGCGGCGCCCGTCATCGCCGCACGGGGCGACTTCGTCGCCACTCTCAGCGAGCGACTGGCGCGGGCGATGGCGCCCGGCCTCGGCCTCGTGGTGGTGCCGCTGCCGTTCCTGCCGCGCGGCGAGACGGTGGTCATGGCATGGCATCCGCGCCACGCAGCCGACCCGGCGCACGCCTGGCTGCGGCGGCAGGTGCCGGCCGCGATCGCCGCCGCGCGTGCCCCCCTGGGCTATCGGATGGTCTCGGCCCCTTCGACGTGAGCCCAGGCGCGCCGGCGGCGCACGGCGACTGACGCGGGGTCTAGCAGGGGATCCTGCGCGACGACAAGATGCTCAACGTGGAGCGGCGATTGGAAGAACTGCTCGCACCGCGAGCGTGCTGCAATAGTGCGATGGGTGTCGCGGGCATCCTAGACGGATGCGGGGGAGGCCAATGAAGCTACTTTCGTCGCCGCCTGAGACGAAAGTCCGTTAGCGTGGCTGAAGCCGACATTCGAATGGCCGAGTGACCGCGCGGGCCAATGACGCTTCCTGGCCGGGTGCCGCCTCATGCGATTGGCATATTTGCTTTGGCCTTGTACGACGGCGATCGGCAGCACGCGACCCTCTTCTGCCGTTCACGCGAGATTCGCGACCGACCGCTTCCCGAAGAGATTGAGACGTCGAAAAATCGCCGCAACTGTAGGTCACGTAAACGCGGAACCGATCGTGCGAATCCGCCGGGCGCACCGCGACCATCTCGTAGCGAGGTATCCGTTTTCGCGGGAAAAGCCTACCAGCCGCGAACTGGTCGCTCTCAGGCGGCGGGCCAAGACGCTCAAAGCAAAGGCAGACCAACATCTCGCTTGACCTCGCGCATCGAAAACGTGGACTCGACCGACGTAACGCCGGGTAACGTGCGCAGCACGTCGCGCATGAACACGCCATAGTCGTCCATGTCCCGCGCGACGACCTGCAACAGATAGTCGGCGCTACCCGACACGTTGTGGCACGACACGACGCGCGGAATCGCCTGGATTTCCCGTTCGAACCGGTCAGACAGTTCACGCGCGTGCACACCAAAACGCACGTACGCAAACGCCAGCACGCCCAACCCGAGCGCGGTCCGGGACAGCAGCGTCCGATAGCTGTCGATGTACCCTTCTGCCTCGAGCCGCTTGAGCCGGCGAGCGCACGGGGTTTCAGTGAGGCTGACAGCCTCAGCCAGGTTCGCAATACTGGCGCGCCCGTCTTTCTGCAGCGCCAGCAGGAGGGCGCGGTCGGTCTTGTCGAGGTCCATGGGCAGGCTCCGGAGGTTTACGAATGTTAGTGCATTCCTCCACGAAAAGTCCGAGGCGAGCCGAAAATTGCCGGAAACGCCTATTGCAGTGGCGGGAAGATGGAGTCTCCACACGAGGAGTTCGTCATGATTTCCGTACACGTTCTGCTTACCTTCACTGCCGCTCTCGCCATCGTCTACGCGATGCCCGGCCCCGACATGGCGCTCGTGCTTCAGACGAGCGCTGCTCGCGGTACCCGGCACGGCTTTGCGAATGCCGCGGGTCTTGCAATCGCGCGTGCGACGCACGTTACGCTCTCCGCATGCGGGGTTGCCACCCTGTTGAAGGCGTCGCCCGGACTGTACGAGATGGTGCGCATTGGAGGCGCAATGTACCTCGCCTACGTCGCAATACAGATTCTCCGCAGCCCAGGCTTTGGTTTGAAGTTCAACGCAGCGAATGCCGGCATTGCGCCCCCGCTGCGCTCCTCGGTTGCCAAAGGGATGCTCAGCAGCCTGTTGAACCCGAAGACGCTGCTGTTCTGTTCCGTGCTGTTACCCCAATTCGTCAACCCGCAGGGCGCGCCGGTCTGGTCGCAAATGGCTGAACTCGGCATCGTGTTCGTCCTGATGGGAATTGCCTTCGACCTGGCCTGCGTGTTCGGGGCGTCGCGCCTGTCGTCCTTCCTGCAGCACAGCCCACGAGCGGAGCGGTTTCAACGCTGGTCCTTCGCGACGGCGCTGTTGGCTTTTGCAATCCGGATTCCGTTCGCCTAAGCAACTACGTCTGTTAGCGTGAAGTTGACCCGCGAAAACGGACACCTATCCTTTTTGAGAAGGAGGTGCCGAAATGGGCAAGACTCGTACACCGTACCCGGCGAAGCGGGCACTTCCCCTGAAGGCGATTGTTGGGTGACTGCGGTTCATCGTGGTGGCGCCGGTACCAGCCCGTACCTGGACATGACACCGATAAGCTTTTCGCGGTCAGGCGGCCCGCCGGCGTTTATGATTGCTCCGACATCACGGAAATACTGAGCACCAACGTCGGGGGTAAGGATAATCAGTGCGCGGGCCGTGCCAATGTGCGGGTTGCTAAAGTGATGGACTGATCCGGGCGGGGTATGCATCCACTCTCCTGGCTGCAGGTCTCGGACTACCCCATTGACCGAGTACCGGAGTATGCCATCCAGCACATAGACGCACTCCTCATTTCGTGTGTGGCTATGTGGCGGCGGAACCTGCGAACCAGGAGGCACAGTCAACTCAAAAACGCCCATGCCGCCTGTCGAAGCGCCATCAATCAGGTACTGAATACTCAATCGACCTACGTTGATTGCTTCGCCTGGAGCCGCGCTAAGTGTCATTTTCAAACTCCTTCGGACTAGGGATTCTTGTCACTCCGCCAATGTCGTAGCTAACGGGCGCACCGATTGCAGCGCCTGCGGTGACCGAAGGGAACGGAGTTCAAGCGAGATTATGCGCTTGTCAGGAATGTATTTTGTCCGAGAGCAGCGACAGGCCGGTATTGGCCGAGACCCGGTCCCACAGCAAACTTCGGAGCTGAAGGCCGCAGATCGCGACCGGCGGCACCCGACCCAATTCAGCCGTCCGTCGGCGATCTTCGAACGGCCGATTGGCGCTGAACTACAGCCGGCGAGCAATCCAACCTCTTGTCGACGGCGACAGGAACATCTCGCCAATGCTGGGTAGCCGTCAACGCGTGAGCGACGCTCAGTTCGATTGGCTTGGCGGACCGATGATATGCTTCGCCCGGTCGATCGCAAATCCTGCTGGTGCCGCTGCTACCCTGCAGCAGCATTACGATGGTCAGTTGCATCTTCTTCCCAGTATCCGACAGTCATAACCCGAGCCGGCTCGAAACCTGGCGATGAAACGAGCGTCCGTCTCAACATACGCATCCGGGTCGCTTCGCCAAAATCCGAACCGACCGTCGGCTTTGCGGCACCGCGGCCCACGAGCGGACGTTTGCGCGTGTCGCTTCGCGAAGCGCTTCGCCCCGCCCGCTTCATCATCGTAAATGCACGACTGCGCCGCTTCGCTATGGCGTTAGCGACCGTCCGGCACCCCGCCTGACCGTGTCGAATCCGACACCACTGACCATCCCGGCCTATCAATCGCCATAGCCGCAAAGCCTCCAACCGCATTGGGGCACTCCGCGGTTTCCTCCATCGGGTTTATTCGACGCCTGCCGACACGCGCGGAGGCATGCACATTCCTGCGGCCGATGGCAGGCGTCGAATAAACCTTAACGAACCCGGTCCGACAGCAAGCTTTGGTGAGGGGGCTGAAAACCGCCGGTCGCGATCGGCAGCACCCGACCCACTGCGGACCTTCGACTCAGTGCCCCTTCAACGGCAGCTTCGAAGGTAAAACGGCCATTCATGGGCCACATCGCACGGCGAGAACTCGGCCATACCTGCCGTTCGTGGCACCGTGATGTTGGCCCTGCCGCAATGACCGCTTCCGAGCGAATCGAACTGGCGCTCTCGACCCGTAAGAGCCGCTTGAACAGGAATTACGACTGTCAGCTCCGCGGCGGACATGAGACGATCGCAGATGCCCCTCCATTTACCGCTCGCCTGCCTTTGCCAACCTTCAAGACTGAGCGAAGGCAGCCGTCCGTGGACGTCGGTGAACTTTGGTCAATGCGAAAAATATCGAGGGAGGCATTCAGCGCGGAAAATCGAGTCGACAGTTCACACGATGCGAACCGGCACTTCGTGGATAGCGTTGTTGCCGTATCCCAGCCGGTTCCACTCGGCGCGCTCGGGCTGCGTGCGGCCGGCAAGGTCGGTGGCCCGGGCGCGCAAGGCGACAACTCCCGGCTCACGGGCCCGGGTGATCAGCTCCCACCACTGCCAGCTGTGACGCTTGCGCTCGCTTACGAGATGAGCTTCCTGCCAGCCGCCGCCGCCGACGCTTATCTCCACGCGCGCAATCTGAGCGGCGCCGGACCAGGCCACGCCGCGAATGGCCAGTTCACCGCACCGGATCTCCTGATCAGGCGCCGGCTCGGTGATCAAAGCGCGCACCCGCTGCAGCGTGACCGGCTCGCGGACGGCCTGGCCATCGCGTTCACATTCATACCAATACTTGGCGGCCTGGTAATGTCCGGCGAACAGCCGGTCGATGAGCTCAATTTCGGTCAGCCATTTGACCGACGCCACGGCATACCAGCCAGGAACGACGAGGCGCACCGGGAAGCCGTGCTGAATGGGCAGCGGCTCGCCGTTCATCGCATAGGCCAGCAGCACGTCAGGATCGCGAGCATGACCAATCTGGAGACTGCGCTCGAAGCGCATTGGTCCTGCGTGGCCCTCAACGGTTCCGCCGTCCGCGCCCCGGAACAGCACCTCCCGCGCGCCCGTCCGCACGCCGGCCCGGTCCAGGACTTCCGCCAGCGACACACCAGTCCACTCTGCCGTGCTGACGGCTCCCAGATCCCATTTCTCGCCCTCGATGGGTGGGTCGAACTTCACGCGGCCGTTTCCAGCGCACTCGAGGGTGGCGATGAATGTCTGCGACGGCATGTTGTGGAGGTCTCGCAAGCTTAGGTTCAGCGGTCTTTCTACGAGGCCGCCAACGGCGAGCCGAAAGGCGGCCGGGTCGAGGTTGGGGATCTGGAAGTGATTGCGGACATAGAAGTGCGCGTTCGGCATGACCACACCGCCGATTAGCGCAGGAATTGAGGTCTCACCGTTAAGCGGATGCGCGCGATGGACCACCAGGCCGGCTTCAATAGCCTTCTGGCAGGCCTCTTCGGGATCCAGCGCCGGCACGATTTCGCTCACGGGCATCGCTGCGCCGCAGCCGCCGCTCGCGACCACGCGCGCACATGTTGAGGCGGGGTAGATGTCCAGGCTGCCGACCATCTGGAACGGCTTCATGAACTCGCGCAGGTGGTCCTCGTCATCAGCTTCCACGATGAGGTACAAGGTGTGCTCACCCTGCACGACGGCCTCGCCCCGGATCTCCACCCCGTGCCGTCTGACGTTTGGGCGGCTCAGGTGATTCAATAGCATGGCCCCCATATAGGGATCCTGAGCAGGGCAACGCTCGGCAGCGTGCTGATGCCGCACAACGAACAGTGCCATGATCGCCTCCCTGCACGTCGGTTCGATCAGCCTACTGCGGGTCGGTGGTCCAAGTCTAGCCCGGAACGGATCGAACGCAGATGGTCCGGTTTATGGAGCGGCGCGGCAGACCCTCTAACCGCGCCGCCGGCAATCGAACTCACTACCCGCTGGTAAAGCTACTTCGTCAGCCCGTCGCTTTCGACACCCGTCTGCCACGAGCCGTTTGATGCATTCCGGTGCTTCCCTGTAAAGGGGCCTGTATCAAAGGCGCTGCCTGACGCCAGGCACCAGACGCGGAGGGAAGCCGCAGCGATGATCGAGCGAAGGCTATCCGAGCGTATCGATGAATTCTTGCCGCGTCAGCATGCTGAGTCGCCCCGTCATGGGCCGTTCCCGCCGCCCTCTGGCCGGTAACGAACAGACGACGGGTAAAGCGGAGCGGTGAACCAGGAATCAAATCAACATCGACGAGCGGCTCGTGTCCAGCCGGAAGCGGACGACCAACGAGCATTTTCGAGTGGCTGAAACTGGCCGACTGCTGTCCGACGCGGTCGGCCGTAGCCAACCCCACTTCGGTCATACAGTTCTCTCCGAAGCGGTCGCTCGCAAGCGGGAAATCAACGATGCTGCACCACAGCCAAAGCGCTGGAAGTCTCTATTCCGCGAGCGATTTTGCGCCTCATAGGCATTCGTAAACTGCCTCCAAAGGGACAAAGGCGCCAAAAGGCGCCTTTGTCGTACCCGTGCCAGAGCCTCGTTTAGCCGACTGTGACGACGATCTTGCCGATCTGCTCATTCGATTCGAGGAAGCGCGTTGCGTCTTGAATCTGATCAAATTTGAAAGTCCGCGAGATGACTGGGACGAGAGCACCGGATTCGAGACCTTCGGTGATGAATTCCTTGGCGCGTTTGAGAAGATCGTCGTTGCTTGTGACCTCGATATAAAGATACCCCTTGAAGGTCAGGCACTTACCGAGTAACGAAAACTGCGGGAATGTCCCTTCATCCGAGCTGAGAGCGCCATATTCGAGAAGGATGCCACCAAACGACATGCACTCCGCGAGTTGAGCTATTGCTGGACCGCCGATTGGATCGAAAACGACACGAGCCCCCTTGCCATTCGTGATCTCCCTCACTCGGCTCGCCATGTCCACTTCTGTTGTGGCAATCACATGGTGAGCACCGGCATCTTTAAGCGGTTGAGCCTTCGCGCTCGTTCGAGTGGTCGCGATGACGGTCGCACCAACACTCCGTGCGATCTGGATCGCGGCGATGCCAACGCTGCTCGATGCCGCTGAGACGATAACGATATCTTCAGCGCCCAGTTTCCCTTGTTCGACCAGCGCACCCCACGCAGTAACGTATTGCATCCACGATGCAGCGGCCTGTTCGAACGTCAGCCGCGCCGGGTGTTTCACGACATATTTGGCGGGAATGTTGATGACCTCGCCGTAAGTGGGCCAACGCGACATATCCAAGGTCGGAATGACGCTTACGGCATCGTTCTCAGTGAAGCCCGTCACCTCTGCACCCAGCGTCTTCACGAAGCCCGCAGCCTCATAGCCGAGTTGGGAGGGGAATACCGCTTCCTGGAGATACCGGCCAGTGCGGAACATTACCTCGGCACGATTGAGGCCAATGGCTTTGACAGCGATCTGAACTTCGTCTACGGCAGGCGCGGGAACGTCCACATCTTCGATGCGCAGCACCTCCGCATCGCCATATTCATGAAATCGGACAGCACGTGTCATAGAGCACTCCTTGAGGGGTAGGGTCAGCCATGGTCCAGGTTTATCGCGCCGACGCTGACGGCCGCATTCCAAGGTTACGCGAGTGGGGATCAGGCCACGAACTTTTCGTTGAACGGCGTGACGAACGCCGCCTCGAGTAATCCATGAAGACAACTGGCAACAGTGCTGCCGGCAGGCCGTGGTCCGCCCGCGGCGGACAATTGGAGCGCACAGTTCTCACGGGACGCCCAACGATTCTCGTCGTCCCGTGAGTACCTGGTCGGTCAGAGGACGACGACCATCTTTCCGCCGGCTTCGTTGGCTTCCATCACGCGATGCGCTTCGCGGATTTCATCGAAACCGAACACACGGGTCGGCTTTGCCTTGAGGCGGCCGGCCGCGGCGTCTTCGGCGATCTTGTCAAGCGGAACGTCTGACACCGGAAAACCGGGCGTGCCGAATACGAAGCTGGCGAAGAACGTCAGATGGACACCGCTCGGCATTTGCATCAGCGGGTTGAAATCGGCGATCGGAGCGAGGCCGCCGAGCCAGCCCGCAAGACAGGCCCGGCCGCCGCGCCGCAACATGGCGAGCGAATCGAGAATCGTGCTGTTGCCGACGAGGTCGAGCACCGCGTCGATGTGCTTTGCCTCCGCGATGCGCTTCGACAATTCGGGCCCTTCGATCTCGACGCGCGAGGCGCCGAGACCTTCGAGCATCGCAAAGCGCGACGAATTGCGCGTGGTCGCGATGACCTTTGCGCCGGCGTTCACAGCGAGGTTGACTGCGGCCTGTCCGAACGACGACGTCGCACCGCGGATGACCAACGTTTGCCCTTTTTCAATCTCGAGATTGCGGAACAGGCACGTCCACGCGGTCGCATATGTTTCCGGAATCGCCGCGAGCTCGGCCCACGGCAGGTCAGCCTCGATCAATGCAACGTTGGACGCGGGCGCCCGCGTGTATTGCGCGTAGCTGCCGTTGATGGTTCGTCCGAGGCCGCCCATCAACGCGGCGACTTTCGCGCCGACCGGAAATTCCCCGCCAGGACACGACTTCACTACGCCCACGCATTCGATGCCGCTGACTTTGGCAGCTTCGGCCCATTCGCCGCGCCGCATGTGTACCTCCGCGTGGTTCAGGCCGAATGCCTTGATTTCGATGACCACATGACCTTCCAGTGGCTCGGGTTCTGGCAGTTCCGTATAGACGAGGCTATCAAGGCCGCCGAACTTATCGAGCACGATTGCACGCATGACTCTTCTCCTGAAGATGAATGACTTCGTTGACAAGCTGACCTGGGGACCCGGGTCAGCGAATAAGGAACTCCGAAATGGCCGAGGCGATCTCCTCGGCGTGCGTTTCCAGCGCGAAGTGGCCGGTATTGAAAAAGCGGACTACCGCGCCCGGTATGTCGCGCTTGAATGCCTCCGCGCCCGCAGGGAGAAAGAACGGATCGTTCTTGCCCCACACGGCAAGGAAGGGAGGCTTATGGGTGCGGAAATACTCCTGAAACGCTGGGTACAGTCCGACGTTGCTTCGATAGTCACCGAATAGATCGAGCTGAATTTCGTCCGCGCCCGGCCGGCTCAGATAGAAGTCGTCGAGTGCGTAGCCGTCCGGCGACACGAGCGTCGTATCGGGCACGCCATGCGTGTATTGCCACACGGTCGTTTCGAGCGTGAGCAGCGCTCGAAGCGCCTCACGATTGGCGTGCGAAGGATCCGTCCAATACGCGCGGATCGGATTCCACCCTTCGCTCAGCCCTTCTTCGTAAGCGTTGCCGTTCTGCGAAACGATCGCGGTGATCCGTTCAGGATGCTTGCGCGCGAGCCGGAAGCCCGTCGGCGCACCGTAATCGAACACGTAGACCGCGAAGCGATCAAAACCGATCACCTCGGTGAAGCGGTCGATGACGTTGGCGATGTTGTCGAACGTGTACGCAAAATCGTCCCGACTTGGCATGTCTGACTGTCCGAAGCCGGGCAGATCTGGAGCAACGATGTGGAAGCGGTCGGCGAGCCTCGGAATCAGGTCGCGGAACATGTGGCTCGAGCTCGGAAAGCCGTGCAGGAGCAGGAGTTTCGGGGCACCCGACCGACCGGCTTCGCGATAGAAGACCTTGAAGCCGTCGACGTCGGCATTGCGATAAGCGATAGCGGGCATGATTTCCCTCCACAAATAAAGAAGGTTAGTACAGAGGTTGGACGGTGGTGCGCGACTGTCGGCATGACAGATCGCTGACGCATGCAGATCGGTGAACCTCTAAGTAACCGCCCTGATTCTGTTTTGAAGGTTACATACGAGATGCGTAACTTGTCAAGCGCGTTTTTAGTGGTTACGATGTGAGCATTGTCACTGCACATTCGTCACAAGAAAGATGGACTACCGTCAGATTCCCGCGATATTCGTGGCCGATGCACCGGGCCTCGATTTCCTGAACTCGCTTGCAACGCCGGTGGATGATGAAGTCGACTGGATCAGCGATGGGGAAGGCTTGCTGACCTGGCTGGAACAGGCCGGACTTGTGCCTCGCGCCGTGCTCGCGGCGATGCGGTCGCGGTCGACGCCGGCCGAACTCGACGCCGTCGCGGCGCAGGCGCGCGCGCTGCGCGAGTGGTTCAGGGGATTTGTTCAGAAGAGGAAGGGACGGCCGCTGGTCGCCAGGGACTTGCGTGAGCTGCAGCCCCTGAATCAACTGCTCGAGCGGGACGAACGATATGGAGACGTCGTCGCGGATGGCACGAACGGCGTGACGACGTTTGAATTTCGCGAGAATCGACGCTGGCAATCACCGGAGTCGTTACTGATGCCCATCGCCGAGGTGTTGGCGAAATTCGTGTGTGACGAGGACTTCACGCACGTGAAGGCATGCGAAGGTCCCCGATGCACGTTGCTGTTTGCCGATCACACACGGGGCCATGCGCGGCGGTGGTGCAGCATGGCGATCTGCGGCAACCGCGCGAAGGTTGCGGCTCACAGGAAGCGACTCAAGGAGCAGGAAGGCAGCTGACGTGCCGCCACACTTGGACGGTGCTCAGACGTCGATCACCACGTGATCCTGCGGCCGGGAGCAGCAGATAAGGACATTTCCCTCTGCCGGTGGATCGAGCGGATCAGGTTGGTAGATGACGGACCCAGAGATCAATCCGCTCTCGCAGTTGTGGCAGACGCCGGTGCGGCACGACCAGCGGACGGGCACGTCACACGCCTCGGCCAGCTCCAGAATGCTCTGATAGGCCGAGGCCTTCCAATGTGCAGTGATGCCGCTGCGCGCGAACGATACCAGTGGACCCGTGTTGGCATCGTCTTTGGGGAGATGCGGAGCGCGCGTCGGGGTACCGACGATACCAGGAGTCATCGACTCGCCGCCGTTGAAGATTTCGACGTGAATCCGCTCCGGCGCTATGCCCGCGACTGCGAGCACTACTTTCATATCCGACATGAAGCGAGTCGGCCCACAGAGGTAGACATCCGCCTCCCGCGGGATGCCGACCTCGTCCAGGGCCGCTCGCGACAGGTGACCGGCAGCGTCGAAATCCTCACTCATCCGGTCGTGTGGGCTCGGCCTGCTGTAACAGACATAGCTGCGGCCGTCCGTGAGCGCGTGCACGAGGCGGCGCACTTCGGCGGCGAACGGATGGTGCCCCCCATCGTGAGCCCCATAGAGCCATGAGACCGGCCGCGTCGCACGGGCCGCCGCCAGCGCGTGCAGCATGGCCAGAACAGGCGTCGCCCCGATTCCCGCGCTGAGCAACACCACCGGTCCATCTCCGGGTTGCAGAATGAAGCTTCCGCGCGGCGCGCTGACGTCGAGAGCATCGCCCACTCGGACGTGTGCCCGCAGCCAGGTTCCAGCCGCACCATTCGGCTCGATCTTCACGCTGATTCGATAGCGCTCCGTCGAGAGGGCACCCGAGAGCGAGTAGCTGCGTAAAAGTGGCGGGCCACCGGGGGTCCGTTGAAGACGTAAGACCACGTATTGGCCGGGCAGAGCCGCCTGCAGCGGCTGACCGTCCGCGCTCTGCAACGTCAGTGACAGGACGTCTGCGCACTCCTGCTCGATTGCCGTCACCGCAAACCGGCGAAATCCTGGTGCAACCGGATGCGCAGCTGCTGCGGGCGCGAGCCCGGCGTTTCCACTCGCCGCGCCGGCCGTCTGGCTCTGCAGTAACGCCTCGAACGACCAGCGCCATCCGGATGAAAGCGCTTCGATTCGCAACGCGCGCTCCAATCGATCATGTGGATGATTGGGCGAATACAGGAGCGCGTTGATTTCCGCGACGGTTATTCGCTCCTTTGCCTCTCCCACCTTCACGATTTTGTCACCGGCGCCTACTGCGCCTTCCTGCAGGACGCGGAAGTAGAACCCCGGCCGTCCGCTAGACGTCAACAATGCCGGCATTCGCGGCTCGTTCATCCGCATGCCGACGCGATAGCAGGTAACTCGAGGTTGAGTGACCTCGAACAGTGCGTTGCCGATCTGATAGCGGTCGCCGATGCAAACGGCAGAGTCAGGCATTCCTTCGATCGTGAAGTTCTCGCCGAACTGTCCGTAGACGAAGTCGTTCCTCTTCAGTTGCTCCTGCCAATGACGATACGATTCGATCTGGTAGACGAAGACGGCTCGCTGCTCACCCCCGTGCCCCGCCAGATCGCCTTGACCGTCCCCGTCAAGATTCAATCGGCCAGCCCGGCAGCGACCACTTACCGGGCTCTTCCAGATCCCCGTGTGCACGGTGCGACCTTTCCACTCGATGTCGCGCGGAAGCCCGACGTTCACCGACAGTAGTCGAGCCATGTTGCTCCTCTGTAGCCGCGCGAACGCGCCGACGTGTGGCCGCTCATTGCTGTTTGCGGGCCGGAAGCGCTTCGGCGACGGTGAGCCCGCGATCGGGGCCGTGTGCAATCACCGACTGACCCGGCTCGAGATGGAGCTGGGTGCCATCGAGATGGACGGTGACGATGTCCGGCTCGAACGACACCAGGTTGGAGATGCGCCCGACCTCAGGATAGGCGTCAGGATACGACCATGCCGCCAGACGTGCGTCACCGATGTCGTAGTAGCTGCAGATCCCTTTGTACGGGCAGAAGGTCTGGTGTTCCACGGGGGTGAGGGCGGACTCATCGGTGTCGGCGCGTGGAACATACCAGCGCGGTGCGAAGCCCGACTCATAGAGGACGAGCGCTCGCGTAGTATCAGCAATGATGCGCTCACGATGGCGGACTACGAGCTTGCGGGACGTCTGGCGAATGTCGATGCGGTGGTACGCGTCAGCGGCATGGCCAAGGATCCGTTCGTCTTCTTCGTAGAAAGCGTCCATCGCCCGCCACGCAAACGCAACGCGTGCCTGCAGTTCGCTCGCGTGGGCGGGCAGGCTGGTGTGTTGCCACGCCCCTCGCGGCGCGGAGTGCTCACCCACCCGGACGGCATACCACGATGTGGGCCCGAGGTCAGGGTGCAGGGTGGTATGGTCGATGCGTTCCAGAGTATCGGGAGCGATGTCGCTCTCGGGGAAGTAGGCTACTGGATAACGGCCCGGTTCAAAGAGGAGGAGGACGTGCTCGCTATCGGCGATCCATGTTTCACCGAAGCGCACGCGCATTCGCCGACGCAATGGCTCGGCGTACAACAGTCTCTTGGGCAGTGATTCGGGCACGAGAAATCGGCCGATTGCTCCCGGTGAGAGCGGACCTTGTTGCCAGGACAGTCCCATTGCTGATCCCCTCCTTCATCGCTGACCTGCCGCCATCGCTCACGCTATGGACTTATCGGCCCGCACGACTGCCGGCTTATCTTCAAATGCTGCTGCGTGGCCGATAAAGCCGACACAATACGCTGGGCATTGGCCCCCAATAGACATCGATTGCGGCTCAACGTCACCTATGAGCGTAGTAAAGATCCCATCGGGCAGCAATGTCATCCTCGACCTTCGCCTGGAGCTGAAGGAGCCGCCAGCACGTTGGGATCGGCGGCCGAGTGCGAGCGCAGTCTGTCTACTTTTATCAAGGAGTCGAAGGTCCGTTTGTCCAGTCCCAGCGGTCACCCAAATGTCCAATTGCGGGCTGCGGCGAACGACCCTTCATGGCCGACTTCTGCCCGATGCGGTCGGCTGTACCTAACCTACGATTAGGATTAGGCAATGCGCATCATCGCCTTTGAGGGCCCAAGTGGAGAGGGGACGGGGGAGAGGTGTGGGCGTTTCAGCCAAGTGGAAATCTTGCCCCGATTGCGCTGCGCGATGACGGGACGTTCACAAACGGCTCAGCAGCTCCGCCTTCTTGGCGGCGAACTCCTCATCGCTGAGAATCCCCTTCGCGTGCAGTGCGGCGAGCTTCTCTATGGTGGTGAACACGTCAGACTCGCGGGCAACCGACCGAGTGCTGACGGGCTCCTCCCGCACCGGCGGCGGCGCCGCCTGCGGAACGCCACCGACCGAGACAACCGGCAGGCTGGCGACAGCAACCAGGCCGTGCTGGCTCGCGAATGTGAGGGACGCGCCGCGGGACTGCTGCTGTGAGAAGCCGCTGATCTGGTGATCGAGCGTATTGTAAACCGTGACCTTACCGTTCACTTCGATCGCCAGGCGCCGGGGCTGTGCGAAGTAGGCATAACGGACGTCGTTCTGCGCGCCGGTGCTGTTGGGCCGTCCCAGATCAGCGGGCCACCAGTCGCCAGAGGTGCCGGGCGCAGGCGGAACGAACAGACTTACCGGTCCGACCGGTCCGGCTGCAGTCTGCTGCTGGTTGCTGCCACCGTGACCAGCGCTCTGCTGTTGTAGCTGGCCGCCGCCGTCGTTGCCCTGCTGCTGGGTACCCTGGCTCTGCGACTGGAAGCTGCCGCTGCGAATAAGGTCGGGCTGGTTTGCCATCAGGCGGGAAAGCTCGGAACAGAGCCCATCGACCCTGCCTTTCAGGTAGTTGTTGAACATGTCGGAGACCATGGTCATTCCCCCCTGCATCCACTGGCCGGAGCCACCAAATTCGGGGTAATTGAACTGGGCCATGCTGCCGTTACCGCGAATCACAGACTCCAGCATGCTCATCACGGCGTCGGTGCTGAACCCATGTCGCTGGGCTATCTCTTCGATCAATTGCTGGCCGGCGGGGGTGAGTTTTCGCATGGTGATCCACTCATGTTTCTTCCGACACCGGGTTCTATAAGCCGCAGCGCCACCTGCTCGGTGCCAGAGGGGGCAATTCAGCGAGAATCGCAAAAATTAGGCAACGTGGCTGGATAACAGTTCCGTGCACCGGCGCGATCGCAGCAGCGGACGCAAGCCACCTGGTCCGTTCATCGAGGTACTTGGTATCGGCCTGCCGGTCGGCAAAGCCGTCATCACGCGCCTGCCGGCGACGCTCGCCGATTGCCCCCGCCCCTTCTGGTCGCGATCCTGGAGCGCCTGCACGCCCAGTTCAACTTTATTGCACGGAAATGAGATGTGCGCTTGGTGCATTCGGACCTGGGACGTTGCTGTTACTTGCTTCGTCGGATCTCACTACCTATCTTTCGGGGCGTGAGACCCTGTTCAACGATCCAGTCGGGAACAGAGCGTCCGACGCCTGCCCCGGAAGTGCAACTGTCGACCGCCGCGAACACCCTATGCCGTATCGCGGCGGACCGCAATTACCATTCAGCAGGGATTGGCACCCGCTTCACCGCAGTCGATGTGCCGGCGATTTCGCCCGTCGTGCGGTGTCGGCAGGTAGGGGAATACGGTGTAGATTCCGTTCACGGTCAAGTTGCTGCCTTCGGCACCGATGTTGAAGTTCACGCCATCACCCAGCAACAGGTTGCCCGTTGGCGCACCTGTCAGACGGCCCGCAATGACCCGCAGCGCGATGTCGGTCACGTCGTCGTTCGGGCGCCGCCCATTGGGCCAGCCGGCGCTGTCCCCGGCAAGAACGGCGAGGCGACGCTGCTGCGCCGGCGGTGTCGGAGAAACACCCAGATTGAGCCGCAGAAGTTCCGAGCAATCGTGTGCGCCGCACGTCCCAGTCTGCGGTTGGGACGGATACTTGAGAAGCACGTTTACCAAATCAGTTCGGTTGGTCGTCGGAATCGTCAAGCCGAACCGGAGGTTGAGTGCGGTCGCCAGCCTGGAGTTCAGATAGAAACCCAGGAATTGCGCTTCGTCGGCCGGATCGGTCGTGTTCCATTTGTCTTTCGTATCGGTCCCAATGATCAGTTCGTTGACGAGTGGATTGCCCATGCGGGACACCTGCACCCAACGTCCGGCGTTGTCCTCATCGTCGCCTATCCCGCGGCCTTCGTGACGCATTGTGGACACGTACGCGCCGATTACGCCATTGGGTCTGGACGTCACCGTGGTGATCGGCACTTCGATCGCAATGGTGCTGATGTTGAAGCCGGAGAACGTGTCGTTGCCAAAGGGATTCACGTGATCGTTGGCATCCTCCGCCGGTGTCAACACCGGCGGCGTGCGGCGCAGATTCACCGTGTCGAACACGGCGCCCAAATCGATGTAGAACGTCTCACCGCGCTGTCCGGCGAAGACCTTGCCGCCGTTCGCCAGCAGGTAGATACCCTGTGCGGCTAGCGCCTCGTAATTGGGCATCGTTAGCGGTCCCACGTTGGACGGCACCGCGAACATCCTCTGGGTACCCAGGTCGGTGCGCTGGCCGTGACGAACTTGCGTCACGGTGTAGCTCTGGCGCAGGATCAGGCCGTCCGAGCCAGGGCCGTCGAGCGCAGTGATCGGCGGCAACGCGGCGTATGACAGCGGCAGCTGTTGGCTCGCCAGGGCCCCGCGCAATTCGGTCTTGAAGCGGATTTCGTAGACCAGGTCGTTGGCCTTGCCGTTGCCATTGGTGTCGATGTTGATGCGATAAATCACGTCATCGCCGAAATTGAAATAGTTCGGCCCAGCGCCAGGGTCCTGCATGGGAATCACGTTCAAAATGAAAACGACGTTGTTAGGGTTCGTCCAACTCCGGAACATGTAAAAGTCGGTGTTGTCGGCGGTCGGGTCGTTCGCAATTAGGGGTGCCTCGCGGTGACTGGCAGGGAGCGTTCCACTGCTCCAAAGCGCCGCGGCGCAAAGCGCGACGGCCGCCATGATGCGGACAACAGATCTCATGGTGTTCTCCTTCAAGTTATAACGGGGTGGCAAACGCGCTAAATATCGCGACGTTGAGTGCGCGCTCGAGCAGCCAGATCATGGCGACGGTCGCGGTCACCGCTGAGCCGCCGGCAAGTACCACGCGCCGGTATGCCCAGGTTGCTCGCAACGAGAACGCCAGTGGCAGATAAACGAATACGATGGCGAGTTGTCCTGCTTCGACGCCAAGATTGAATCCGGCGAGCGACAACGCAAGCGAACCGGCCGGCAAGCCGAGGTCGTGCAACGCGCCTGCAAAGCCCAATCCGTGCAGCAGCCCGAAGCCGAACGCCGCCATCCAGCGTCCGTTCGTCACGTGCGGAAACAGGTTATTCAGCGCCGCCAGCACTACCGACAAGGCGATGCCCGATTCAACGAGCCGCGAAGGCAGCACGACGATCGATAGCGCCGCGAGCGTGAGTGTGATCGAGTGCGCCACCGTAAATGCGGTCACAACCTTGGTGACATCGATGAATGCCCGGCGAAATGATGTGCCGGGCTGCCATGCACGCCCCTCACGAATCAGCACCGCAGGCAGCAGCAGCGAGAGCAGGAACAGAATGTGATCGTATCCGGTCCAGATGTGCCAGACGCCTTCGTTCAGATACATCGCGAACTGTGTCAACGGCCCGCCGGTATCGGTGCCGACGATGCGGTGCGGCGCGTCAGCGCTAAATACGACGCTTCGGCTCTCGCCGTTCTCGACGAAGTTGAGAAGTCCGCGATGCTGGGGATCAAGGCGTTCGAACAGCCGGTAATCGATAGAAAGTGTTGGGCTCGCCCGCGGACATTGTCCTGTGAACGTCAGCACCGCGTAGGTGCCATCGGTGTGCGAGGCGATCAGTTGCCCAGTCGGTTCGAGCGCACAAAGCTTGCCGGCGGAGGACACCTTGAGGTGTGCAAGTGCATATGCCGCGATATCGCGCTTTCGCGAGCGTACTTCACCCCACGTGATGTCCCCGTCGCCGTTCTCATCGAGCCCAAGCGCGTTGTCGAGATCGCGTAGCGCGATATCCCACTGACCGCGCAGTGCTTGCCCGCTGCGCTCCAGTGTGAGGTAGGCGTCGCTTGCCTTATGCGCAAACGCGGGCGCTATCAGCAACGCGAGCATAAAGGCGAGGACGACGCGCCTCATTGCCGCACCTGCAGCAGCGTGACAATCGATGCATCTTCGAGACGCGTTGCGGCGACCCAATCGGATGCAATCTTTAGGGCATCAGCATCGCCGGCCGCACGCGCGGCTTCGATCAGAATCCGCAGGTCTGGCGGCTCGCGCTGGACCAACCAGTTTTCGCGCGCGAGAATGAGTGCCGCTTTGGCGTCATGTTCCACTGTGAGACGAAAGCGCGCCTCCTCCCTGCGATGCACGCTATCCCCGCGGCGACGAGCAGCGTCAAAGCGCGCCGAGAGATCCTCGCGGTGCGCAGCGAATGACTCGCGCAATTCCGGCAGCTGTTGCTCGGCCAGCACTAAACGAAGCAGCAGCGCGTCATTTTTTGTAGCGTCACGCAAAAGTGGCAGCAGCTCTCGCGGACGACCCCGATCCAGCAGAAAATCGGCATACGCCCCCTGCAGATAAGCGTCACGCGGGTCGAGCGCAAGTGCGTCGCGGAAATGTCGCTCGGCTGCATCGAAGTCGCCGTGGCGAGCGGCAATTTCCGCGGCGAGCGTCAACGCCCACTCGCGCACGTCCAGATTGCCGACGCCTTGCGCAAGCACCTGCACGAGCGCCCGGTATGCGCCGGCTGCGTTGCCGGTCAGGCTCGCCGGTGTCGCATCGCACCCGATAACAGCGATGGGTGCAACGAGTCCCTTCAGTTGCTCGCAATCGTGCCGCGCGTCCGCGTAGCGCCCGCGCACGCTGAGCACTGTGGCGCGCGTCAGTCGCGCCTGCGCGAGCGCTGGATGCGCGGCCAGCAACCGATCCAGATCGGCAAGCGAGCCTTCGAAATCATGCTGGCTTTGCTTGAGCGTCGCGCGAAGCAATAACGCGGTCGGCGGCACATCCTCTCCGCTCCACCACGGCGCCAGCGCCGCCTGCGCCTGGCCGAAGAAGCGAGGATCGCCCAGCCTCCGCCCCGCTTCGAGAGCGCGACGCACGACGGGAATTGCCAGGTTGAGATTGCGCGGGTCCATCATCAGCGTCGCGCGCATGCGTTTCAGTTGCGCGAGCGCCGGATCGTTTTTTTCTGGGAGGTGTTCGAGCACCACTCCATCGCTTTCGGGTACGTATGGCTTCGCCCCGCTCTCGCCTGAGAGCAAGACAAGCGCGGCTACCACCGTGACGAATGGCCAACCCGACATCGACCTTCTCCCGTCTGCATTGGGTTGTACGCAGAAAGTCCCGATCTGGATGCAGTCGGCTGTCACTGTTGACTCCGGCGTCTTGCTTTTGTCTGCGCGTGTGACTGACCGATGCAAACGACATCGTGCTACGCCGCCAGCGCGGGCAAGTGAAGAGCGAAGTAATTAATGTCGATGAGATGACGAAACGTCTGCGCTATATAGCCGCTCTACCTTGAATTGGATCCGTCTGTAACCCTCTGCACCATAAGCAAGCGCGCATGGCTTTTTCAGGGTTTCGAGTTGCATTTTTTTTGGCTTTCCGGTTCGATTTATAGGCGACTCCTCAATCACATTCAACGCATACGATCTGTCATGAACCGTCAATACAACGATGGCTTAAGCCACACCCGAACGACGTCCGCCGGGACACCTTTAGCCTGTTCCCACTACAAGCCCGAGATCGCGGCGCTTTGACGTCAGTGGAAAGAGCCCGACGGATCTTTGTCGCTTGCGTTCACGACGCTCACGGTCAACTCCGACGAGCACCCGTGCTCATGAAGCGTTTTCATAAACCTGGCGACGAAAAACGCTCAGTTGCGATTGTGCCGCAGACCGAATTCGCGGACCGTCGTGCAAATCTACCGACGAGGCGCGCTCCTTCCTTCAACTCTGCCCAGTCGAGGCGATGCACGCGGAGTCGTTTCCCCTGCCGCCGCGAATGCCAAAAACCGCGGCGACGGAGGACGATCAAGCACAGCTTTTGTGACGGGACCACTCCCGGGGCTTCGTTAAGCCACGGGTCCAGGCGAGCGTGTCGGACTAACGAATTTGTGGTCTAACAAATTACTACACCTTGCTACAGATGCAGGGAAACGGAATTAGCTGGAGCACGGTTAGCTTCACTCGAAAGCACTGAATTGCTTGGACTGTCGGGAAGCGGCGGCAGCTACGCAACCCATTCGCCGCAAAGCGATCATTCTGGGAAGGCGACCGGCTCTTCACGCCCCGTTCCGGCCGTTGGATGCCGCAGGATCTCAACGACGGCTTTCGAGGTTCAGCGGACCCATGTGCCGTCGCAGAGGTCGGCAAGTGAACAGTGGACTCAGCGCACGCGCCCAGCCGCCCTCTGTGAGAGTCTTTCAGCGTACCGCCGACCGCTAGAGACAACTTCGCGATCAAAGTGGCGCCCGTTGGACAATCCGTCAATGTCTTTCAGCTCACGCATTGGCTCCCGCTCATCAAAAACTCGAGCGTACAGACCGACGCATCCGAATTGCACCACAGCCATTTACATTTGGCACGGTGTATGCGTCACTGAGAATATCACTTGGTCATTTGGGGGGAATCATGCTGACCCGAAAATTTACCTACGTAACCTGTCCGTGCGGACATCGCGGTGTCATCGTCGAGACCGGAAACGCTGAGCAACGTGCCGCTTGGTACATGGCTAGCCTGCGCGATCTCGAGCACAAGGGTGCTTACGACGGACTTGACGATCTTTTTGCGGAGATGAGCCCGTCCTGCCCGAAGTGTGGTGCCTCGCTCACGCCGAGCCATATTTCTTCACAGAAGCTGCGAGGGTTTGCATCCCGCGGCGAGCGTGCGATGTTAAGTGTCGTGGGTGTAGGGCCTCGCCTGTGATAAGACGGGACGCTCGCTTTGTAGCGAGTACACGCCGGCGGATCATCGCTGTTATGTAGTTGCTCATTGACATGTGGTCTATGGTGCTAGCACTCCGCTATTTGGGAATTTTGGGAATCTGCGCTTTGTTCGCTGCTTGCGGACAGATTGCGTCCGAACATGCTGCGTGCAGAGTTGATTCATGTCGCATGCGACATGAAATGTTGCAATCCGGCGAGGCGTCATGGTATTCGGCAACGTTCCAGGGGCGTCTGACCGCAAATGGAGAACGCTATGATGGCGGCGCATTAACGGCTGCCCATCGAACATTGCCGCTCGTCAGCTATGTGCGCGTCAGATCGTTGGCAACCGGAAAGTCGATTGTCGTGCGCATCAACGATCGCGGACCATACATCAAAAGCCGAATTATCGATCTCTCTTATGCCGCGGCGAAGACCTTGGGTTTGACAGACGCACGGTCGATGCGAGTGCAGATTGAACGTGTGGAGAGCACGGCGAACACACAGACAGAGTCGGACGGCGGCGGAATCTTGACGACGGGAAAGTGAAGGTTGGCCTGAAGAACCCGCGCCTGAAGGACACGTCAAGGAAACGGCTGCCGTGCATTTGTCCGCCGATCAATGCTACCAGCAGAGGAATAGCTGTCAATCGAACTAAACATGGAACCCCCTCACGGGCTCGAAACCCAATCAATCAGGGGGCGGCCACGGCCCGGGTTGCATTTTTTCGCCAATCCGAACCAACGCGAGGGAAGCGCACGAGATTCCCGACATCGTAGACTCGTCGCCCGTTCAACTCGGTTCGACAGCGTTAAGTTTCGTAACTGTTTCCGTGCGGGAGACCGTGCGCCGCGCCTGTGATGCGGAAGGATCATGTCGCATGTCTGCGCAACAGCCACGGATCGATCCTCTTACCGAGACCAACGGCGTCATCGGTTCTGGACTTTTACTTACCTTAACGCTGTCGAACGGCGTTGAACCCAAGGCGCGCCTAGGATTCCTGATAGTCGCAATGGACAACGACCGAAATCAGATCTTCACTATCGATCAGTTGCAGATTGATCGCCCGCACCGTCTGCCCCGTCGACCAACCAGGAACTTATAGATGCGTCTCTCGCCTGAACAGACATACCCTGTCGCCATCGTCAACCAGTTGGAGCGACGGAAGAGGCTTGCCTTGCCCACAAGGCTTCAGATTGCCGGGAAGATGTCCGCCGTGCTGGCGATATTGTCGTTGCTCCTGTCCGCCTGCGTGCCGCTTGCGCCTTTCCCGCCGCCTCCGCCCCCTCCTCCACCGGTCGTCCCTCTCTTGGTCCCCTTGCCGCCGGGACCCGGTCCTGCGCACTTCTCGAGTCAATGGCCAGCGAGCGTCGACGCTCCGTGGTCTGCGCCGCATAACGAGGTGGCGTGCGCATGACCTGCCCGTGTCGTTGACGCAATCCTGCGACGATGAGCGTTTGTCACCGGCACATTACCTTCGGCCGGACGAGGACAAGGAGAAGGAATGGATGGAAGATACTGACGAGGTACATCTGTCGCACGAACGCGCTACTTCGGTCGGCCTTCGCCCGCCGGCAGAATTTCGTCTTCATGGACCCGACTTCTACCAGCCCGGAACCTCTCTCCATCCACGTCGCAATCGCCGAGGACGACGCTGGCTTTGTAGACGCATTGAGTAAGGCTGTGGAAGGGGATAGCCCGAAGAAATCAGGCCGGTCACTGGAAGCTCGCCAGGATCTGTCGGGCAATGGTACGCCAGACTTGAATGCGGCCAGATCGCATTGCAGTGGCGGCGCCAATGCTATCTTGGAGAACGACCTCAGTTTTTCCGGCAACATTGCGTGCAACTGGCGCAGGAGGATCTCTCCTCGATCTGCTCGAGGATCACACGACTCTCGCGCTGCCTCGCGAGCAGCCAATCCGCGGAGGTCATGTTCTCGCAGCGCGATTCGATCGCAAAGAGTTGCCCGATCAGTCGAATGAATTCGCTGACGGGATGACGCAGCCGGATCTGGCATCCAACAAGGGAGGCTCCGCAGGACTCGTCCCATCAAGTACAACCGCGACCCAGTTTCTCATTGAGTTTGACTCGTATCTCTGGACCATCAAGGGCTTGGCGGAAAGCACCCGCCGGGTTTTGGGGCGATTCGTCCGAGGCTTCCTGGAGGGGCGGTGCGGCGACGGTCCGCTACGACCAACCCGGAGCCGATGTGCGCGAGAAAGTACACGATGAAATTCCAGGGGTAGGGGCCTCGCTCCTTTATCGCGACGCAGGCTTGCCTGGCGCCGCCATGCTCGGCAAACGTGCGATCACGAGGAGACCACCACCCTGTCGCGGCGTGGCCCGGATATCGCCACCGTGCAGCGCTAGTGCTCGCCGGGCGATGGCCAGTCCCAGACCGGTGCCGGGCACTGACCGCATCGCGGCATCGCGCTGGTACGACTCGAGGCGCCGGAACGGTTCAAAAATCTCTTCGCACGATTCCACCGGTACGCCGGGACCTCTGTCGCCCACGCTGATTTCGAGCCACCCGGCTCCGTCACCTGCCCCTTGAGACGACTTAAACGTGCGCGCGCGAACCTCCACGGTTGTATGGGGGGCGGTGTACTTGATGGCATTGCGCACGACGTTCTCGAAAGCGCGGTAAAGCGTTTCTCCGGCGACTTCCGCCACAAAAGTGTCTGGCGCGTCCAATTTCACCGCGCAGCCGCGCGCCTGCGCCTCGAACGCTGCGTCCTGCACGATGTCGGCCAGCAGTTCGATGATGTCCAAGCGTTCGCGCGCCGGGTTCACGGCGCCCGCCTCCAGTTTATGCAGAGTCAGAAGCTCTTCAATGAACTGGTCCAGCCGCTCCGCTTCCCGCGCGATGCGCTCGCCCATCGCCGCTGCTGATTCGGGGTCTTGTTGCATGAGCCCGATCGCAGCCTGGATGCGCGCTAACGGTGACCGTAGCTCGTGCGACACGTCATGAAAGAGCTGACGCTGCTGCATCGCGGCCTGCTGGAGACGCGCGGCCATGTCGTCGAACTCGCGTGCCAGCTCGGCGAACTCATCGCGGCGGGAGCCGAGTGCGGGCGAGACACGGACTTCGAAGCGCGCCCCCGCCGCGTCGCGCAGCGCGAGGCTCAGATGACGCAACGGTTTGGACAGATACCAGGCGATCGCGAAGGCCACTGGCAGCGCCACCGCGGCCCCCGACAGCACGGGGATGAGCAGAACCCAAGGCATCTCACCTGGCGGGGGCGGGGTATGTCCGGTCGCATACAGATAGAACCCGGCGCACGCGAATGCCGCCACCATGGCGAGCCAATGCAGAAAGAAAACTCTCCAGAACAGGCGTCCGAGTGGCAGTTGCATGGTTCAGTCCGTCAGAAGCTGGTAGCCCATGCCGCGCACGCTGACGATCCACGGCTGCCCGTCGGGGCGTTGGCCCAGCTTCTGGCGGATGCTGCTGAGGTGTACGTCGATGCGCCGGTCGAAGCGTGCAAGCGGCCGGTCGAAAGCCTGCAGCGAGATATCCTCCTTGCTGACCAGCCTCCCGGCGTGACGGACCAGAATTTCGAGCAGGCTGAACTCCGTGCCGGTCAATTCGAGCGGATTTCCTTGCCAGGTGGCGCGCCGGCTGGAAGGCCACAGCATGAGCGGTCCGGCGTGGACCGGGTTGCTGGAGCCCGCCGCACTCGTGCCGGACGCACGGCGCAGGATGGCCCGCAGCCGCGCGACGAGTTCGCCGGGCGTACAAGGCTTCGGGACATAGTCGTCGGCGCCAAGATTGAGGCCGGAGATGCGGTCTATCTCGTCGCCGCGGGCCGTCAGCATCAGCACCGGCACGCGGCTGGCCGAGCGAATGCGGCGCAGCGCCTCGATGCCCGACAGGCGCGGCATCATGACGTCGAGCACCACGATGGCGAAGCCCCCGGACAGCGCGCGTGCCACACCGGCCTCCCCGTCGTGCGCGACTTCGGCGGCAAAGCCTTCGTGGGCAAGATACTGCACCAGCATGCCGGTCAGTTCGGCGTCGTCGTCGATCAGCAGCACCGACGTCATGGAGGTTCGATCGAGGTTCATCATGAAGCCAGTATGGCGCAGCCGGGATTGCACGAGAAAGCCTTTCCCGCCGAATTTTACGCAACTTAACCTGGCCATACCGCGCTAGATCATGCGCTCCGGACAATAGCGCTCGTCGGCCCGAAGCGGGCAAGGGAGCGTGCATTGAGTGAAATGGAGCAAAACCGGCGCCACCGCGCATGGGTGGCCGCCGTCACGGGCAGCCTTGTGTTGTGCGCCTGCGCATTGCAGCCGCCTTACCAGGCGCCACGGGTGGCCGCAGCCATTGGATGGCAGGCCGAACTGCCGCATGGCGCAAGCGTCGAGAACCTGGTTGATTGGTGGCGCCGCTTCGATGACCCGGCGGTTGCAGAACTGATCCGCACGGCCGAGGCCGACAGCCCGACCCTCGCGAAGGCCGTGGCCCAAATCAACGACGCACGCGCCACGCTGGCTTCCAGCAGCGCTGGTGCGTGGCCGGCATTGACCGGCAGCGGGTCGGTCATGCGGGAAAAGTCCGTCATGGCTTTGGGCAATACCAGCCTGACGAGCCTGACGACCACGCGCAGCGGCACGCTCGACGCCTCCTGGGAAATCGACCTGTTCGGCAAGGTGCGCTCAGGCCGTGAATCGTCGCAAGCGCAACTGGAAGCGCGCGTCGACGACTGGCATGACGCGCGTGTTTCGCTGGCCGCCGAGGTTGCCGACGATTACGTGCAGTACCGGGCATGCCGCCAGCTTGCGCGCGCGTATGACAAGTCCGCGGCGTCGTACGCGCAGACCGAGAAATCAACGCTTGCGGCGGTCCACGCCGGCATGACGCCCTCCTCCGACGGCTACCTCGCGCAAGCCAGCACGGCCAGCGCCAACGCAACAGCCACGCAGCAGCACGTCGCGTGCGAAGAACTGATCAAGTCGCTGGTGGAGCTCACAGGTGACGGCGAGCAGGCACTGCGCGACATCGTCGACCGGCCAGAAGCGCCCGATCTGCCCCGACCGGCCGCATTCCGTGTGCAGGCCGCCCCTGCCGACCTCATCCGCCAACGGCCCGATCTGGCATCGTCCGAGCGCGCGCTGGCCGCGGCCTATGCCGCCGTCGGGCAAGCCCGCGCCGATCGTTTCCCAAGTCTCTCGTTGTCCGGCTCGGTTGGCCTCTCGGCCACCAGTCTGACCGCCCCCATGTCAACCTGGTCGTTCGGGCCAAGCCTGTCGGTTCCGTTGTTCGATGCGGGCAAGCGCAAGGCTGCCGTGGATTCGGCGCAGGCCAGCTATGACACGCAACTCGCGGCCTATCGCAGTGCGGTACGTACGGCGATCAAGGAGGTCGAGGTGGCACTCGCCGACCTGGATGGAGCCGCACGCCGTAGCGACGACGCGCGCCGCGCTGCCGAACAATACCGCCGCTATGAGAGCGCCGTGGAAACCAGCTGGCGCGCCGGCTTCGACACGCTGCTGACGCTAGAACAGGCGCGCCGCTCCCTGACCGGCGCAGACATCACGTACATCGAACTGCAGCGGGACCGCATCCGCAGCTGGATCGCGCTCTACAAGGCCTTGGGCGGTGGCTGGCAGGGCAACGATGCGGTGATCTCGGCGGCCCATCCCGCGCCCACTACACCTGCCACCTCGCAAGGAACCACACAGTGAAGCTGAGTCCCCCCAAGGCCGCATTGGCAGCCTTCATCATCGTTGCCGGAGCAGCCGCCTGGCGGCTGACACCTGGATTCCGAGCCCACGCCGAGACGCAAACGCCACCCGCCGCACTCACCGTCAGCCTGGTCGAACCGCAGTATCTGCCATGGCCTGACACCATTGAGGCCAATGGCAGCACGGCGGCCTGGCAGGAAGCGGTGATCGGTGCCGAGACAGGCAGCTTGCGCATTACCGAACTGCTCGTCGATGTAGGCAGTGAGGTCAAGCGCGGCCAGATGCTCGCGCGGCTCGCCGATGCAACGGCGACGGCGGACCTGCGCAAGCAGGAGGCCGCAGTTACGCAGGCACGCGCCAACCTGGAGCAGGCCGAGGCCGACGTGAAGCGTTCCAGGCTGGCCGCCGACAGCGGCGCCCTATCGACGCAGAAGCTGGATGAATACCGCATCACAGAAACCGTCGACCGCGCCACGCTGGCTTCGGCTGAAGCCGACTTGCAAAACAGGCGTATCGCCCTGTCGCAAACGCGCATCGTCGCGGTAGACGACGGCATCATTTCGTCGCGCGCGGCGCTGCTTGGCAACGTGGTAGGGGCCGGCACCGAGCTGTTCCGACTCATTCGCGAAGGGCGAATCGAATGGCAGGCGGAGGTCGATGCACAGCAGTTGGCGCGTATTCGCGCAGGGCAGTCAGCGCACGTGACGTTGCCGGGCGGAAGAGTGGTCGACGGCAAGGTCCGGCTAGTCTCACCCACGCTGTCGACCAACACCGGCCGGGCCATCGTCTATGTTGCACTGAACGGACACGGCGCCCAACCCGGCATGTTCGCCAGCGGCACCATCGAACTGGATACGGCACAGGTATGGACGCTGCCGGAATCGGCGCTGGTGCCGCGCGACGGCCGCACCGATGTGTACGTGCTGAATCCCGACGGCGCAACTGTCGCTCGGCGCACCGTGGTAGCGGGACGCCATCGCGACGGCCGCTGCGAAATCATCTCGGGGCTCCAGTTCGGTACGCGCGTGGTAGCCAGCGGCGGCGGCTTCCTGTCTGACGGCGCGCTCGTGAAGGTGGTGCAGCACAAGGGGCTCGCCGGCATCGCCGCAGCAGCTGGCATGGCACAGGGAGGAGTTCTATGAACATCTCTTCCTGGTCGATCCGCAATCCCGTGCCAGCGGTGCTGTGCTTTATCCTGCTGACTGTCTTCGGCCTGGTCGGCTTTCACAAGCTGCAGGTGCAGGATTTTCCTGAGATGGATCTGCCGACCATCACCGTCTCCGCATTGCTGGAAGGCGCGGCCCCGTCGCAGCTGGAAAACGAGGTGGCCCGCAAGATTGAGGACAAACTAACCTCGCTGTCGCAACTCGACCACATCACGACGAAGATTACCGACGGGGCCGTGAGCATCAGCGTCACGTTCAAGCTGGAAAAAGATCCGCAGACCGCGCTCAGCGAGGTGCGCAATGCCGTGGACAGCGCGCGTGCCGAACTGCCAGGCGAGATGGCCGCCCCTACAGTGTCGAAAGTCGACACCGCGGGCGCCGCTCTGCTCACTTACACGGCCCGTTCCGCGGTGCTCGATGAGCAGGACCTGTCCTGGCTCGTCGACGACGATCTGGCCAAGGCACTGCTCTCCGTCAACGGGGTTTCCAAGGTTGAGCGCATCGGCGGCATCGACCGAGAGGTGCGTATAGACCTCAATCCTGCGCTGATGTCAGGTCTTGGCCTGACGGCGGAAACGGTCTCGGACCAACTCAAGTCCATGCAGCGCGAACGCTCGGGCGGCCAAGGCGACATCGGCGGCCAGCGGCAAGCGGCGCGCACGCTGACGGGCGTCGGCACTGTCCAGGACCTGGCCGCGCTGACCATCGCCGCTGGCGACGGTCGGCGCGTGCGCCTCGACCAGATCGCTCGTGTCAGCGATGGCGCCGCGGACCGCACGACATACGCGTACCTGAACGGCATGCCGGTCATCGGCGTGCAGATCACCCGCTCGAAGGGCAACTCCGACGTGACCGTGCTGCACGACGTGCGGCGCGCCGCAGCGACGTTCGCCGCCGCGCACCCGCAAGTGCGCCTCGCCGAGGCGAGCAATACGGTGACGCCAGTCGAAGAGAACTATGAAGGCTCCATGAGCATGCTGATCGAGGGAGCGCTGCTTGCCATCGCGGTCGTCTGGTGGTTCCTGCGCAATGGCCGGGCCACGATGGTTTCTGCGGCGGCACTGCCCCTCTCGATCATCCCGACATTCGGCTTCATGTACCTGGCCGGCTATTCGCTGAATACGGTGACGCTGCTCGCGCTCTCGCTCGTGGTCGGTGTTCTTGTCGACGATGCGATCGTCGAAATCGAGAACATCGAGCGCCATCTCCGCATGGGGAAATCGCCGTTCAGAGCCGCGATGGAAGCCGCCGACGAGATTGGCCTCGCCGTCGTCGCCACGACGCTGAGCCTCGTGGCCGTGTTCCTGCCGACCGCGTTCATGACCGGAATCCCTGGGCTGATCTTTCGGCAGTTCGGCGTGACGGCATCGGTGGCCGTGGTGATCTCGCTGCTCGTCGCGCGCCTGCTCACCCCCATGATGGCCGCCTATCTGATGAAGGCAGCCAGTCATACCGGGCACGACGGCCCGCTGATGACACGCTATCTGCGCTGGGTTCGCACGTGTCTCGACAAGCGAAGCCGCACGATGACGGCCGTCGGCGCGTTCCTGCTGCTCTCCTTTGCGATGGTTGCAGCGTTGAAGACGGGCTTCTTTCCGCTGCAGGACAAGTCGCAGACACAGGTGAAGCTCGAACTGGCGCCCGGCAGCACGCTGGAATCGAGTCGTGCCACCGTCCTTCGGGCCGAAGCGCTTATCCGCAAACTGCCCGAGGTAGAAGGCGTCTTTGCCTCCGTGGGTCGCGCCAGCGGCATCGGTGATCCGATCGAGGGCGCCAGCAGCACGCCCGACGCGCGCAGCTCGACACTGATCGTCGACCTGGTCCCGCGCAGCGAACGGAGCCGAAAGCAGCCAGCGGTGGAGGACGCGATTCGCGCGCAGTTGCGCGAGTTGCCGGGTGTGCGGGTATCGGTGAACAACGGCGGCAACGGCGAAGTGCTGCAAATCACGCTGGCTGGCAGCGATCCGGTCTCGCTGGAGGCAGCGGCGGCCGAACTGGAAAAGCAACTGCGAACGCTGCATGGCATTGGCAACGTCACGTCCAGTGCAGCACTACAACGCCCTGAAGTGCAATTTCGGATAGACGCGGCACGGGCCGCCGCCCTGGGCGTGACTGCCGAGTCCGCGGCGAACGCCGTACGCATCGGTACGTACGGCGACTACTCCACGACGCTGCCCAAGCTGAATCTCCCCGGACGGCAGATTGCCATACGTGCCCGTCTCGACCCAGCGTTGCGGCAGAATCTGGACGCCATTGGTCAGTTGCGAGTTGCAGGCAGCCATGGGAGCGTGACATTGGCCTCGGTCGGCTCGCTGTCTATCGGCAGCGGTCCGTCGCAGATCGACCGGATAGACCGGGATCGCAACATCACATTGTCCGTCGAACTCAATGGACGCACGCTCGGCGAAGTCAGCGACGAAGCACAGCATTTGCCGGCGCTTCAACATATGCCACCCAACGTCCACCAGGTGCAGGAAGGTGAAGTCGAGCACATGGGCGAGCTGTTCGGAAGCTTTGGCCTTGCCATGGCAATCGGCATCTTCTGCGTCTACGCGGTACTCGTGCTCCTGTTTCACGATTTCCTGCAGCCGGTCACCATCCTGTGCGCGTTGCCGCTATCGATCGGCGGAGCGATGCTCTCGCTGCTGGTTACCCGCATGAGTTTTTCCATGCCGGCGCTGATCGGCCTGCTGATGCTGATGGGCATCGTGACCAAGAACTCGATCCTGCTGGTCGAGTACGCCGTGATTGCACGGCGCGAGCGCGGCATGAGCCGGCTGCAGGCGTTGATGGACGCCTGCCACAAGCGCGCCCGACCCATTCTGATGACGACCATCGCGATGGGCGCCGGCATGCTGCCCAACGCCCTTGGACTGGGGGCGGAGCCCAGCTTCCGCCAGCCGATGGCAATCGTTGTGATTGGAGGCTTGCTCGCTTCCACCTTTCTGAGCCTGATCGTGATTCCGGTCGGATATACGTATGTGGACGATTTCGAACAGTGGCTGCGCCGCCGGTTCAGGCGCATCGCAAGAACGGAAGATGCCAGCTTCACCAAAGATACGGCATCGTGATGAAAACCTATTCTCACCTGATCGTTTGCAACGAATGCGATACGGTCTACCGCCGTCCCTCCCTGACACCGGGCGAGACGGCGCGCTGCAACGAATGTCGCGCGACGTTAGATCGCGCAAGCCATTTTAACGTCGATCACTGGCTGGCCCTTACGGTAGCCGCGGCCATCGTCTACGTGATCGCCAATGTTTGTCCGGTGATTCGAATCGGGCTGCGCAGCCAGCATAACGAAGCGACGATCTGGCAGTCCGTGGCGGCGCTGGAGCACGGTGCGGCAGCGCCCATCGCAGTACCGGCCGCGATGTCGGTGATCGGGGTGCCGTTTTTGCAGATCGCGCTGCTTGGATGGGTGCTGGCCTACGCGCGTTCCGGCCGCCGCGCCCCGGGGTTCGCCGCGGCGATGAGGCTGCTCGTCGCGTTACGGCCGTGGAGCATGGTCGAGGTTGCGTTGTTTGGCATTCTCGTATCCGTCGTCAAGCTCTCGGGCTTTATGGAGGTCACGCCAGGTGCCGGCGCATGGGCCATGGCGGCGCTGATGACGTTGATCACGCTGGTCACTCATCGCGACATCGAGCAGCTGTGGGATCTGACAGAAGGCGGTGCGCGAGCATGAGTCCACACCCTCGCGCACATGAACTAGGCGTGCTCGGTTGCCATGCATGTGGCCTGGTCTGCGAAGCACCGGCCGATGGCAACGAAGCAGCACGGTGTCCGCGCTGCTGCGCCTGGCTGCATCGCCGGCGACCCAACAGCATCGAGCGTGCCTTCGCGTTCCTGCTGGCGGGAATCATTTTCTACCTCCCCGCCAACGCCATGCCGGTGATGTACACAACCACGCTGGGCCGTGGTAGCGACAGCACCATACTGCAAGGCGTCTTCGCGTTCTGGACGTCCGGCTCCTATGGGATCGCACTGGTGATCTTCATCGCCAGCGTGGCCGTGCCCTGCGCGAAGTTCCTGATCCTCGGCCTGCTGCTCCTCACTGCCCGGCAAGGCAGCCACTGGGCACGCCACGAGCGCGCCAGGCTTTATCGCATGGTCGAGCTGATCGGCTACTGGTCGATGCTCGACGTGCTCGTGGTGGCGATCGTCGCCGCGCTGGTCAAGTTTCAGGCGCTGGCCGACGTCGAGCCGCGCCCAGGCATTCTCTTTTTTGGCGGCATGGTGATCCTGACCATGCTTTCAGCCATGCAATTCGATCCCCGTTTGACCTGGGACGGTACGAAAACATGAGCGACATCCGTGAGCAAAAGCCCGAGCCGGGCCTCCCCGTGGTAATCCGGCGTCGCCGACGCGTTTCCCTCGTCTGGCTGGTGCCGATGGTCGCAACGCTGATCGGCTTTTCGCTACTGCTCCATACGTGGCTGTCGACGGGGCCGACGATCTCCATCTCCTTCCAGACCGCGACCGGGCTGGACGCCGGCAAGACGCCGGTGAAATACAAAGACGTGACGGTGGGGACAGTGACCTCCATCTCCTTGAACGAGGACGGCTCGCACGTGATCGCAGCCGTCTCGCTGAACAAGAGCGCTGAAAGCTTGGTACGCGCCGATACGCGCTTCTGGGTGGTACGCCCTCGCATCGGACTCGGCGGCGTATCAGGCATCGATACGCTGCTGTCTGGTGCCTACATTGGCGTGGACAAGGGTACCTCACAGCAGTCCGGCCGGATTTTCACGGGGCTCGAGACCCCACCGACGGTCATTAACAGTATGCCCGGCAAAAGCTTCATGATCCATGCCGACGACCTCGGCTCCCTCGATATTGGCTCCCCGGTCTATTTTCGCCGTATCCAGGTAGGCCGCGTCGCGTCCTACCGGCTGGGAGCCGATGGTCGCGGTGTCGACCTCCACGTTTTCGTCAATTCGCCCTACGACCGCTTCGTCACAACAGGCACGCGCTTCTGGAACGCGAGCGGTGTCGACGTCTCGCTAGGCGCCGACGGCCTGAAGCTCAACACTCAGTCGATGGCTACCGTCATGGCGGGCGGCATCGCCTTTGCCACACCGCCCGACGGCAGGCAGGATCCCGCTCCGGCCACGCCCCCCTTCGAGCTGGCCAAGGACGAACAGACCGCGATGGCGCCGCCAGACGGTGCGGGCCAGACCATACAGTTGCGCTTCGAACAATCCCTGCGTGGTCTCGCAGTGGGGGCGCCCGTGGAATTCTCGGGACTGAACATCGGTCAGGTGGTGTCGATGCGGCTCGATTACGACGCCGCCAAACATCGTTTCCCTTCGGTCGTCGGCATCGTCGTGTATCCGAGCCGCGTGGGGAGCGTGCTCGAGCAACTGCCGAAGTACGGCGGCGATTCCGAGCAGCAGGCGGCCCAGTTTCTCGCCGGCATGGTCCAACACGGCTTGCGCGCCCAGGCCCGCTCCGGAAACCTGCTCACCGGCCAGCTCTATATCTCACTTGAATTTGTGCCCAACGCGTCAGCGGCCGCCTTTGACATTCACGCTCGCCCATTGACGCTTCCCACCGTAAGCGGAAGCTTCGACCACATGCAGGAACAAATCGCCGGCATCGTCACCAAGATCGACAAGATTCCGCTGGATTCCATCGGCCGCCGCCTCGACGCTTCACTGGCAGGGTTGCAGAAGACGCTACAACAGGTCAACGGAGAGATTCTGCCAGCCGCAGCGCAGACCTTGCAGCAAACGAATCAGGCGCTTGGATCGGTGCAAAGCACGTTCGCTGCCGACGCGCCATTGCAGCAGAGCCTTCTACAGTCATTGCAGGATCTGCAGCGTACCGCCGGTTCACTGCGCACTCTCGCCGACATGCTCGGCCGTCATCCCGAAGCGCTACTGCGCGGAATGCCGGGCGATTCGCAACCCACCTCGAACGCCAATCCGGCGTCAACGGGAAACTGACATGAATGCTCTCTTCCGCCTGGGCTCGGTTGCACTGCTGCTCGGTCTCGCTGCCTGCGCTTCCGAGCCGGTCCACTACCACACGCTACTTGCGCCGTCGGCTGGTACGTCACCGCAGCAGCCTGTCGACTTTCTGATCGATGTCCTGTCAGTGGGCATTCCGTCCAACCTCGATCAGGCGCAACTGGTCGTGCGGCAAGGCACGAACGGCGTGACGGTGCTTGACGGCGAACGCTGGGCAAGTCCACTCGGTGACGAGGTGCATGGTGCGCTATCTGCCGAACTCACTCAGCGGCTCGGAACACAGAACATAGCGGGCCTTCCCCAACCTTCCGGCAAGCCCGTTATGAGGATCAAGGTCCAGATTCGCCGGTTCGATGCGTGGCCCGGACAGCGAGTACAGCTGGACGCCAACTGGAGTCTGGGTTTAGCAGGCGACGCCGCAAACAGCCGCTTAGTGTGCTCGGGTCATTTCGACGAGCCCGCTGACGTCAGCTACTCCGGAATGGTTACAGCGCAACAGCGCGCGATCGCAGTGCTGGCTGCCCGGATCGATGCCGACGCACGACGTTGGGAGCGTTCGCGGAACCCGGGTTGCGCCCTGGAGAGCAGCGTGTAGTCAAGCTATTTGACAACTGCATAAAAGGTCCGCTCGCCGAGCTTCTGTGCAACGGTCTCGATACCAAAGAACGGAATGCGGTAGTCGTATTCCAGCGACACGTGTTTTCCATCGACCAATGCGTCGGCCTTTATCTCATCCTTCACATCCGTCAGCGCATACGCGAGCGGTGGGAAGAGGAGGGAAACGACGAAGGAAGCGGATCGAACCGCAACACCACGTTCCGTGTAGTCCTTGATCGTCAGCGTCGTTTGCGAGTCCCCAACGACCTGTACACCGGCCTTGGCCGCTGCCTCCACATAGCCCCTACGGATCAGCTCCGGAACGATGGAGCGCACCTGACAGCTCCCGCAGTCGACCAGAACGGAAATATCGGGCACGCTCTTCGGTAGAGCCTTTGAGGCCGTTGGCCCTGCGGTCGTGCACGCAGCCAGGAGCGACGCGATTGAAATCGAACCCAGTGCCGAAAGTCGAATGAGGTAATTCATGAAGGTACCGTTGGTATAGGAGGTTGCTCGGCATGGATGCGCCGACGAAGGTGTGCCACGAGCCCACACTGTGATCTCGCCGCCGTCGCTATGCCACTTGCGTGAGAGACGGCATGTGACATCAACCGTGCATGTATCACATGCCGTCACGTTTCGTGCATGGTCGGCAGCGCGTTGAAGCCTAAACTCGCTACTTCTTCAACCACGGAGGAACGTCATGGCGTTGCCCAGAACGCGATCACTCGTCTGGCTGGCAATAGCGGTACAGGCGAGCGCATCCGCGCAGGTACCAGTGAAACCCGGGAAGTGGGAACTGACAGGCGCGTTCCAGGGCCTGCCCTTCGGCGGCTCGGACGAGCGCGTTCGAACGGCCTGCATTTCGGAGTCAGCACTTGGCTCGATCCCGGAGAAAGCGCTGATGGATGCTGCGCCCCAGCCGACTGACGATGTGTCGAAGCCGCGCCCCAAGTGCGAGTACTCCAACGTTCGTCGTGATGGTGCGCAGTCTTCATGGATGCTGGCCTGCGAAGGTCCGACGATGTCCGGATCCGGCAAGGCGACGGCTACGCCTGAGCAGTTGACTCTGTCGGAGTCGTTCGACCTGAAAATGCCTTTCGGTTCCCGCTCCATTCAGCACACCGTGCGGGCACGACGTCTGGGAGACTGTTCTTGAGGAGGCGACGATTATTTGCATTGCTCGCGGCAATCATCATGTTTAGCGGGTCGGCTTGCGCCAGTCAGCTTTTCTTCAGGCTGGTTGTGGGCACAGCGATTGGTGCTGGTGAGAGTCGTCTGCACGTCGATCTGCCACTAGCTTCCCCTCATGCATTTGATGTGTTCCGATGCAGGAACATCACTTCATTTCACGTAATTGGGTATCTGTCATGTTCTCGTTCGGAATCGTTCACCAAGGCACCGACGTAGCTCGCCGTGCCGTGCGAGAGGCAGGCGTGACTGCCGCCGCGTTCACCCTGTTCGCCGCCGCTGGATACGCACAAGCCGCCAGTTTGCCGTGTCGCCATAGCCTGTCCAGCTCGGAAAGGTTCGTCTGCGAAGACCCCGAACTGGCTTCGCTCGACGACAAGCTCGCGACGCTCTGCAGCCGCGACAAAGATCTCGCACCGGACCGCGAGGCGCTCGAGGCCGACCCGATGCGTCTGGTAGATCTTGCCCTTGTGGCCGCGCTCCTCGCGATTCTGGGTATGGACGAACTGTCGCCGGAAGACGGCGATGGCGGTTGCGTCGCGGGCCAGCGTCAGGCCGACGCCCGATGTGACGAGACCGAGCATGGACGGCTCGCCGGACCGTGTCGAATGGCTGCCCGCGCCGAACCGGCTCGGCTTCGACCTCGAACGCGCAATGCAGACGCGCTAACGGATCCACGCGTTCCAGCCAATGGACGTGGCGACAGCACAACTGCACGGACAACGCATGCGTGAACAATTGGTACGTCCGCCGCGTTGGCGATCTCAATGCCGATATCCAGCGGGGGTCAGCAAACGCAGATTATCTCCCTCAAGGCGAATCTGACCGAGCAGAAAGTCCCGTCAGACGCTCAGGAAGCCGTGCTGGAAATCAAGGGAGTGCGTCTGCCTTCGACGGTGAGCAAGCAGTAAGCGGGCCGCGATCGAGCGAGTATGAATTGGAGGCCGTTCGCCTCAACCACCGAATGTAGGAAGTCTCGTGCTGATCGCTTTCTTTGTCTTTGTGCCGGTCGCCATTTTCGGCCTGTTCTGGATCGCGTCGAAGATAGATCCGAAGACTGGCCGCTGGCGAACGCGCCGCGCCGCTCGCTATCTGGTCATCCTAGTCTCCACAGGCACGAAAACATAGCCATGTCCGCGCACGGTCTGGATATACCGCGGCACGGCTGGATCGGGTTCTAGCAGCTTGCGCAAGCGAACCACTGCGGCATCCACGGCCCGCAAAGAGACCGTGTCTTCGCGCGAGTGGGACACAGCCATCAGACGCTCCCGTGACACCGAGATACCCGCATTTGTGGCTAGCTCAGCAAGCATCGCGTATTCAACTGTATTGAGAACACGAACGTTGTTGCCCTGGCGCAGACTTCGCGCCGCAACGTCGAAAACGTACTCGCCAATCGGTATGGAAGCACTTGACTCGCGTGGCGCTCCGGGAGTGAAGGCGGAGCGCCGCAAAACGGCTTGCACTCGTGCGAGAAGCTCTCGCGCCGGGTAGGGTGTGCTCAAGCAGTCGTCTGCGCCCATCTCCAGCCCGACCACGCGTTCAATCTCCTCGCAGCGCGCCATCACCAAGATGATGGGAATTCGATCGCCCGCTGCCCGTAAGTTACGACAAGCACGAAGTCCCGACATCTTCGGTGACCCCACGTCGAGCACGATCAGGTCGGGGCGCACTCGGTGAATGCGACGAAGCATCTCGTCTGCGGTGGCCATCGGCGTGACAACGAGTCCATGTTTCTCCAGGTAGCTACAAAGCATGTCCCTTTGCACGACCTCGTCCTCCACGACGAAGAGGTGATAGGGACGCACGTTATCTATAAATTCAACGTCTTTCATTGATTCCTTATGCAGTCGTGGCCAACAGTCCTATGCGCCTCCTGAATGACACGGCAGCTGGCAGAGCCTGCTCGCAGTCTGCTGCCCTCGGAGCGAAACAATGCGCCGGGAGGCGCACGATAGACTCCTCTGCGCCGGCCGCAACCCGCAAGCACCGCACCGGCGACGGTCGACATTAAGGCGGAAACCGGACGGGGGCGACGAGAAGGAATCCATGGTGTCGCGGAGATTTCAGCCATCGTAGACGTGCCATAGGTTCAACGCGGTTTGGCAGCGTTAAGCTGGGTAAAAATCGGGGATCAAGTAGCGCCGCAAAACGGCGAGTACCTCAGTCGTGCCCTGCGTACGCCTTTTCGACCATGATCTCGACCTCACCGAGATGTTGCCTTTGGACGGGGGATGAACAAGGTTAGCGTCTCGTGTGGGAGTGCAGTCGATCGAACTGCGCGTTTCACGCGGTACTCGCGTCAGCGCAGGCGTCGGATTCTGAGATACCACCTGATCGTGCTACCACCGGCCGCGTCGGGCGACAAGATGCTCGCGGCCGGGCTGCCAAGCCGAGTTCCGTCAATTGCAGATAATGTGAGCACGCGACGATGGAATGCAAGCACAGTTGCAGACAATCCGAGCCCGCGTGTTCCGTCACTTTGCAGTTGATCCGGGCAGGAAGCCCCCCTTGGATTGCAGGGCCAGCCTTTTCAAATGCAAGTCGCTACAGCTACACCCTGCTGTCCGCGGCGAACTCCTCGTAGAGCCGCGGCAGAAACGATGCCAGATGGTTCATTTCCTGCGCGCAGTGGTAGAGCATGGCGGGGCCCCCTTCGTAAAGTTTCGACGGCTTGCTGCGGTTCATCACCAGGCCCGCCAGACTGTTGATCCCAGGGAGTGCCATGAATTTGCCAGCGGTGCTGCTAACCGAATGAGGGGGCCGTGGGAGCACGCGCACATCGCTGGTAATGAAGCGGCTGCGCATTTCGCAGCCGTTCCGCGTTTCTCGCACCTGATGAACCAGCCATGCAGCGGCCAGCGGCATGGTGGACATGCCCCCGCGAGCCGTAATGATGGTGCTGCCCGGCTTGCTCGGCGCGAACCCGAGCTTTTCCGGATCGAAGAAGCCGCCTGGCCCATCCGGCGTCGGGCGGGGGTAAGGAAGTCAAATACCACCGGCAAAGCCGGTGGCTTGAGATGGTGAGCGCCACAAAGGCGCCCATAAAACTGTGAGCCGCCCGAGGCGGCTTACTCCATGACCAGCTTCATCTGGTCATACCGCTCGTCCTCTTCTTCCTGATTGCGGATGTACGCTCGCACCATGTGCTCGTCCAACCCCACAGTGGAAACGAAGTAGCCTCGGGCCCAAAAACGGTAAATTTCGCGCTATCTGGATCGCGCTCTTGCCCTTGATGTAGCCGACCACATTCGATACCGCATACTTCGGCGGAATGCTCAGACACATGTGAACGTGATCCCCCATCAGGTGCCCTTCGACAATCTGCCGACCACATTCGATACCGCATACTTCGGCGGAATGCTCAGACACATGTGAACGTGATCCCCCATCAGGTGCCCTTCGACAATCTTCGATTCCTTGCGGGACGCCAGCTCATGAAACATTTCCCCAAGCTGCCGCCGCAACGCCCCGAAAATCCGCTTCTTCCGGCGCTTCGGGATAAACACCACGTGGTACTTGCAGTCCCATCGCGTATGGCTCAGGCTCTGATACTCTTTCATCGTGAATCTCCTTCTCTTGGCAGAGATAGGAAATTCGCGCTGACCGTCGTAAAGGTCAAACCTTGGTGAGTCCCCCGGCAAAGCCGGGGCTTACCTCACTGAGTTACCGTCGATACGGACACCGCGCCATCCCTCACAAGGGTGCCCACACCAATCCGTGAAGATACGTTGGCGAAAAACGCATCGCAGAACGATGCCGTTAAGATAAGTTTGTTTCATTAATAGCCGGATTTGCTGACGTAACTTGGCGGTTGCAATTCAGGCCAGTCACCCTGGCCCGCGGCCGTGTCGGAATTAGTCTGTGATCTATGCCCGGGCCGCAGCACGGAAGTGATCGATAAGTACTGCATACCTATCAAGGTCTATCGCTCCGGGGGTATTTCCGCTTGATCGATGGCGCTCCATTCCTCCTTCCCTCTTCGTCACATATGACTTGGATACCCCTCGTCAATTCATCATTTCAGGCGCTCGGCTACAACTGCCACATGCCCGCAGACCAGGCTGGTGGTTCATCGTTCAGTACGCGGGTCGCCGTCGGGTATCTCTGGATCAGTGGGCGGTTCTGCGTCCCGATTTCGAGTGGGTTCGCCGTTGCGGACGGTTAGTTGCGTATTATGGATGGCGTCGCGAAGTTCATCTCGCTCCCACGCGTCACGCTCACCTTGCGCGGTCCGCCGCTGCTGCGCCTCGGCGTCGAGCTCGGCAAGCCGGACCTGACGGATGCGCTCCAGCTCCGGCTGCTCGAACACGATGCGCATGCGCGTATCGGCCGCCACGCGCGCGGCGGCGGCCTGGAATGCTTCGGGACCGGACAGCGACAACGTCGTGCCAAACTTCTGCTGCGCGAAACGCAGCGCGATCTCGATTGCTTCGCGCTCGCTGTCCCACAACCGCAGCGTGCGGCCTTCATCGACGAGGAATGCCACACCTTCCTTGCGGTAGTCGACCTCGCCGCTGGCGCGCACCTCGTACGTAATCGATGGCCCGCGGTAGATGATCTCGTTGTGACCAGGCCCAACCGGTCGCTTCGCGCCCTGAGATGGCCCACTGATGTTGACAGCGCGCTCGTCGTCGGCGCCCTTCGTCCTCAGATGGAGTTGCTGCATGCGTCGTAATTCGCGCAGTGCCCGCTCATCACCGCCCTGTGCACGCTCCTGAAGAAAGCGTCGGTACTGATCCGTGATGGGCTGGCGTCCTGCATCTTTGATGGCGTCACGCTCCGTGGTGGTGCGATCGCGTAGCGCGGCCTCTGCCTCGAGGCGCGCCACACGCGCTCCCGACAGTTGCTCGCGCCGCTCGGTGGCAGTCAGATCCTTTCGATCCGCGATGGCGCTCCGTGTACGATAGAACGCCTCCTTGATCGCGCCGCGCCGGTCCTCCTCGTGCCGCGTCTGTTCATCCCAGGCGCGGCGCAGCCCGTCGCGATACGCTGCGCGCCATTGCTGGAACTCGACCCACAGATCCCGTTCGGGCATGTGGCGCGGCGCATGGCCAGGGCTCAGTCCGACCTGCGCACGGTACGTCTCGCAGAGCAGTTGCGCGGCTTCCGCCCATGGCAGATTCATTTCTTTGGTCAGAAAATCGGATACGTTCAGGTTGCGCGAGCCCGCCCTGATCCGGTCACCGCCATCCGCACCTTTGCCGATGCTGTACTTCCCGACAATCAGCCCGTGTGAGTACGCCAGTGCGGCGAGCAGGCGGCCGGCATCGAGTGTCGCGCGGATCTCAGCGAACTCCGTCCGCTCCCGTGAGCGACCGACACTGCGTGACTCCGCAAAATCACGCGCGAACTGGTCTCGAACCGTATCCGCTTCCCGGCCGGTTGCCGCCCGCGCGCGCGAATTGAACGGGTCTGTCCGAGTCTCTTCGTCGGCGTCGGACGATTCGAAAGGAAGCGATCGGATCGCATCGAACGACTGGACGTCGGCCAGGCTGCGGATTTCATCTCTTGGACCGAAATCCGCTGGCAGCCGGCCACCGCCCAATGCCAGATTCAGACCAAATGGTTCGCTCGTTTGTGCCGGGCCGCCAAACGGTCCGCCGGCGCGCGTGAACTTGTCCGCGGCTGTCGCCGCAAGCCGCGTCCGCTCCGCACTGTCCGCAGCGTCCCATGAACCATACATGCGTGCCGCGATTGCATTGAGCAGAGGGTTACTGCCAGGATCTAGTGTATCGTTCGATTCTTGGTGGAACTTAAATGAATTGTGTCGCTCCAATGCTCTACTTCGGTTTGGATTGGAGAAAACAATTGCGAGTTGCGCCGGTTGTTGTGTTGAGCGAGGAGCAGGAAGCCGAGTTGACCAAGCTCGTTCGTTCCAAGCGGACGAGCGTGCGTCTGTCGCAGCGCGCACGAATTGTTCTACTGGCCGCACAGGGCCTGCAGAACAAGGACATCGCTGAGCAACTGGGCATTGGTCGCGTGCAGGTTTCGCGCTGGCGCGAGCGCTATGTTGAGTCTGGCCTTGAAGGCATCGAACGCGACTTGCCGCGCGGCGCCCCGCCATTGAAGGTAGACGTTCAGAAGCTGGTTGAACTGACCACGCAAAGCAAGCCCATGGCAGCCACGCACTGGAGCACGCGCAAGATGGCTGCCGAGCTGGGCGTCAGCGCCAGCACCGTGATGCGGCATTGGCAAGCCAATGGGCTGAAACCGCACATCGTTCGAGGCTTCAAGGTATCGCGCGACCCAAAATTCGTTGAGAAGCTCGAAGACATCGTGGGCCTGTACATGTCTCCGCCCGAGCACGCCCTGGTGCTGTGCTGCGACGAGAAGAGCCAGGTACAGGCGCTGGACAGGACGCAGCCTGGCTTACCTCTGAAGAAGGGGCGTGCGCAGACGATGACGCACGACTACAAACGCCACGGCACGACCACGCTGTTTGCAGCGCTCAACGTGCTCGATGGGCAAGTGATCGGCCAATGCCAGCAGCGACACACTCATGCCGAGTGGCTGAAGTTCTTGCGCCAGATTGATCGCCAAACGCCCAAGGGCAAGACGCTGCACCTGATTGCCGACAACTACGCCACGCACAAGCACCCGGCGGTACAGGAGTGGCTGGCCAGGCACCCGAGGTTCAACATGCACTTCACACCGACCTCGGCGTCGTGGCTGAACATGGTCGAGCGGTTCTTCCGAGACATCTCCGAGAACCGGTTGCGCCGCGGCGTGTTCACCAGCGTGCCCGAACTCGTGACCGCCATCGGCGAATACGTCGCCCATCACAACACCGACCCCAAGCCATTCATCTGGACCAAGACCGCGCGCGACATCCTGCAGAAGGTCATTCGAGCCAACTCGCGCTTAAGTTCCAAACAGAACGGAACACTGCACTAGCTGTTCTCTTCCCGCTCGCTCGCGATCGCCAGTCCATCGCAGCTGGTCAATTCGGTCGGCTTGGTGGTTTCCCAGCTCCAGTAGTGCATCAGCCGGCAGAAGCATTTGACGTCGCGCGGCGTCGCCATCCACACCGCGGCCGGGCACACCTCGCACACGGTGTGGGGATCGGGACGACGGGCTGGATCGATTGAAGCGAGTGTCAAGGTCGTGATCCGCTCCGGGTCGCCACCGGCCCCGGCGTTCGTGTTGCGCGAGCGGCGGCTCGAGCCACCGCTGTCGTTGCCACTCTCGCCAATCTCCTGGTCCACCACTGCTTCGTCGTGTTCGCTCATCAAGTCCTCCTGCTGCGTCATGGAACCGCTGTTCGCGGTGGTCGAGAATGCGTCGCTGCTCAGTCGGCGACGCGGCCTGATATGTCTTGTAGAAGCTGCTACCGCTATTGAGATACTTGATCTCTCTCGCGCGCATATCGTTCCACTCGAAAAGCGCATCGAGATAATGCCGGGGTGTCGCGCGCGGGATACCCGTCTCGATGTACTCTGCATGGACGTTGCGACCGAGTGCCTCACGCTTGCCGTCGGCATCGAGTTCGATGAATTCTCGCGAGAACACGAATTCCTTCAGGTTCACACCCTTCGCCGCGCCTGCTGGCTTGACGTTTTCATATTCGCTGTCGCGGCCAGCGTTGCGTGTGCGGGTCTCGCCGAATTCGGCAATCAGCGCCTTGAAATCCTCGTAACGGATGACGTCGCGTGAAATCAGTGCCTCGAGGATCGCGGCCTTCAGCTCGCGGTTCATCGGCTCAAACACGTCACCCTTGTACCGGCTGATCATTTCCGACGCATCGGTGAACTGCACGCGCCGGTTGTCTTTCGGGCTCGCCAGCCCATATTTGGCGTTGATGTGCTCCTGAAACGCTTCGAGGAACCGGTGATGCCGGTCGACCTTGCCAAACGGCTCCAGCCGCCGTCCCGTGAACAGGTTCACCTCGGGGATCACCACGTGAAGATGGACCTTGCGCTCGACAAGCTCGCCACTGCGGCGGTCAGCGTAGCTCTTGAGCCGTGGGACATGCGCCTCAGCATAGAAGTTGTATTCGTCCGGCCGGTAGGCAGCAAACGCGAACGCCTCAAACTCACGCACGATCTCCGTGAGCACCTCGCGCGAGACCTCGTCCTCCTTGAACGACAGCGTGACGTTGATGTAGCGCTCCGCCTGCGTGTCCATCGACTGGATGATGTCGTTGGTCAACGCCAGATCACCCGCCAGAATCACCCGTTCATCCATCTCGTCGCGCTCGAACTCACGGTCCTGCTTCTGGCCCTTCTCCAGATAGGCCTTGATGCCGTCGTTGGATAACCCTGCGCCTTCGTGGCGGCGCTACGTCGGTCAAGCAAGCCACCGGAACCAGTCCAACCCACCCACCTGTCCGGAAACCTCGGTCTACCCACGACGCTCAAGCTCCTTCACGAAGCGCTGCGCACCCGATGGGTCCGCTCAGGTGAGCACAAGGGGGTCCATTTCTATGAGCGTCGAGGCCTGCAAAGTTCTTTGGCGACGCCAATCGCTGGACATCGGGTCTACAGAAGACCGGAGCCGACATTGGCGGCAGGTATCGCGAAGCGCGGTAGCGGCGTGCCGATTGCGCGAAGGCGCGCCGATCGGGTAGGGTGACGACATCTTCACAACCAGAACAGGGACCAAACCATGAACAAGCAGGAACTGGTGGATGCGGTCGCCGCGAAGACCGGCGACAGCAAGGCCGCGACGGGCGAGGCGATTGACGCGGTGATCGTGGCATCACCGGTGAGCTGACGAAGGGAAAGACGGTGCAGCTGATCGGATTTGGTTCGTTTTCGACGGGCGCGCGCGCCGCGCGGGTCGGCCGGAACCCGGCGACCGGCGCCGAGATCCAGATCCCCGCCGCGAAGACGGCAAATTCACTGCGGGCAAGGCATTCAAGGATGCGGTGAACGGCGGCTGAGACCGGGCGCATCCGGTCGGCCGGGTTCGCGTGCCGCCGGCACTCTTCCCAGGCGGGTCGCTGCGCAAGTTTCTCGAGAATGGCGAACGAACACATCGGGCGAGGTGTTGGACCTCACGGTGTCGCCCGGGCAGCAACCGTGGTGATACTCGCGATGATGTGCCGCAGTTCCGTAGCAGCGTAACTTCAGGTGATAGAACCTTGGTTTGCCATCTCTGATGAGGCCGAACGGGCGACGGCCTGCATTGGACGAGGCGCCCCCAACCTTACCGACCGAGTAAACGTAACGCTGCTACTACGACTTATCAGGATTGGGAGGCCGCAAAAAAACGGCCCGCGTGCCGCGGACCCGGTTCTGGCGGGGCACAGACGGGCGGCCAGCCCTGCCGCCAGCCCCGCCTCTGCCCCGTTTGTGGTCGCGTGCCGTGAACACGGACCACATCTACATGATAGTCACGGCGCCGGCGACGATGAACTTTTCGCCCGCGGCACCGCCACGGACTTCGGCGACCGCTGGGCGCTGCGTGACGCCAGGATCTGCCGGATGGTGGCCAGCGACTGCTCGGCCGTCACACTCGCCACCTGCCCGCGCGGCGCGGTGAACCGCGGCGCCGTCACGCCGAGCATCCGGCACAGCGTGGACAGGTACGGCTTGGTTGCGCGCCAAGCGAGCGGCATCCGGAACCCCGCCCTCACGATGCGACGTCCCGCGAAGCCGGTTGGCCAAGCCCGATTTACGTTATCGAAAACCGATTTGACGAATCTGAAAAACGTCACGATACTGGCCAGTCAATCCGTGAGGGGTGTCATGAGCAAATCGGGTGATCTGTTCGAACAGGAGTTCGAGACATGGACGCCGGTGCAGGCGAAGTCGTTTTTTCGTGCCGGGATGGTGGACGACTTTTTCGTCACCAACATCAACGACGTGTATTGGGTGCTCACTCTGAAGGTCGTCGGTCGCGAAGGGCGCCAGATGTTCGTCCAGATGCGCGGTGCGCGTGAGGTCGACAGGTCGAAAGTCCGGCAGTTCAGGACGCTCGATGCTGCTGTGCGGGCGGCGGGCGAGATCGGCTTCGACGTCAGATCGATCGGAATCGCGAGGCTCGGCCACAAATCGCTGGAGCGTGGCGTAAAGGCGTTTGCCAACACTGCGCGGGAACTCCGTCAGATGCTGCCGAAGGCGGACTGAGCGCCGGCCGATCTTATCGCTCTCCTTGATGTCCTGACAGGAATTGGAGCAGGTGGACTACCGAAAGCGGACAGGCATTACGTTTGGCCCGATCGAGGCGTATGCGCGAAGGCACCTTCGCACTGCGGCCGTGGTCGACACTTCGATCAGGATATCGCTGCAGGAGACCGGCACCGACAATGCCGCGCGCTCGCCTCTTCTCAGACTGGTCGAAAACGCACCACTGTCCCTCGGCGATTTGCGAGACCTGCTGCCGTCGCTCGGATCGCATGTCTGGCAATTCAGTGAGATAGCGGGTTCACTGGGCTACCAGTTGATGACTGTATCAGACGGAATCGAGGTCACGCTCTCCGTCGCGGGCGCTGATTTTTCGCTCTCAACGATCGAAATCGAAGGCATGTTGCGGGGGGGGGGGGGCGGCAGCTCGTCTCGTTGTGACGTTGTCATACGAAGCGTGAGTACAAAAATTGTCGAACGATTGACACGAACGTTCTAGGCGGCAGACTGACTGCCAATTCCCTTAAACAAGAATGGTGCAAAATCGACGCAAATGAATTAAACCGCCTAGCAGCGATCGTGACCCTTTCCGATCCTGAAGGCGAGCTTCCGGAAAATCTGGACGCGTTCGATCCGATCAACAACCGGGACGATCTGCTGAAGCTTCTCATTGCAACGCAGATTTCGTTCGGTCGCGATACTGACAGCGTCACAGCCTATGGGCCGATAGACGCAGCGGCAACGGTCCAGATCAGCAATGGCAATGAGCTTGATGCGGCTGCGCTCGCGGCGGTCAGGCTTGCGGCGAGCTGGGTTCCCCAAGAAGCAAAGAAGTAAAATCAGAGCGTCGTGCCCGCGGATTTGACAGGCACACAACGCACGACGCGCAAGTTCAAAACGAAAACCTCGCCGGAACCGAAAAATGTTGTCGAAAACCACTCGGACATGCGCGGCCCTCCTAATGGGTGTCGTGATCGCCGGCTGTAGTAGCAAGTCTGACCCAACGAAGGAAAACTTCGCGATCGCGGTGCAGACGTACCTGGATAAATTTGACGCCGCGTGCGTTGTTAGCGGGGCCGTCCCGTTCGAATCTCCCTGACTACCACAACTATCCGCAGAAACAGGCGGACGCACTCGTGAAGGTTGGACTTCTTGCGAAACAGCCAGCGCGCGTAAAGGATGGAGTCCAAACTGTGTCGGGTTCCCGCTATTCGCTGACGGACGAAGGCAGGAAGGCGTACAGAACGATGAGCCCAGCCGAGAATTCCCGCCTGTGTGGCGGAAAGTCGAAGGTGGTCGAAATCACCTCTGCTATCGCGCCTGACAAGGTCGAGATCGGTACATCTATCGAGGTCAGGTACACCGGAAAAGTGGTCGATCGTCCGGGCTGGGATGACGAGGCGGTGTTGCGACCATTTTTCCCCGAACTCCTCTCAACGACCAACGATCAGTTCAACAACTACAATATCGTCACGTTGACCAAGGACGGCTGGACGGTCACGCATTAGCCAATCCCTTGCGCGACGCTTCAGGGCTGCCCGGCAAATCATGGGGTGACAGTTTCGTAGCGTTGCGCCGCTAGTCGTCGGTTTCAGCTCGCGCGTCCACTTGCGCGCGCGATGGCTGACCGTGTCTGCTGGGCAGACAGGTCCGCCTGTAGCATCGCCCACTTCGCGAGCAGCGTCGGATCAGCCGCGAGGAACAGCGGCCGAGTTGCGTAGAGCGCATTAAATCTGTCAACACAGATTCGCGGACGCGGAAGGGTTAGCTCGTTTGAATTGACAGTATTATTTCCAGTCCAAGCGAAATAAAAACGTCAATTCGTCTTCGCCCGCATTAAACGTGTCACTTCGCATCGCCAGATGCGGGAAAGCCGTGGTAGCGGAAGGCACCGGAGTCGAAGCGGAGCGAATTCCATCGGGGGCAGTTACGGGAAATGTTGCGGCTCGCCGCAGTCCTCGAGCGAAGGTCCGTCATCGACCCATTGCAGCCTCCGACGAGTGGCAGCTTCGGAGCAGTCAATTTTAGGGCACTCTCGATCAACGTTTATTCACCACCACTCATTCCAGATACGGCGTCAGCACAACTTCGATCCATTTCATGAATGCGCCGACTCGGCGCGACAGATTGCTCCGATGTGCTACGACGAGGGACACGGCGAGCGCCCGGCGACGAGAGTCGGGAATAACCTCCACAAGCGCCCCACTTTCTAAGTACCGGCCAATCCCCAGGAGTGGCGCCTGAATCAGGCCGAGGCCGGCGAGTGCAGCGGCTTCGTAGATCTGCGCGTTGTTGACGTGTAGCGTACCCGGCAACTGAAGCGTCGCGTAGCTGTCGCCGTTCGGATATTCCCATCCATAAGGTCTTGAGCCGAGCATCGTCGAAAAATGAATTGCCCGATGTTCCTGACGCTGGAGATCCTCTAGTGATCGAGGGACGCCATGGCGCGCCAGATAGGCGGGACTGGCAGCGTTAACCATGCGCAGCAGGCCCAGTGGGCGGGCAATCAGCGTCTCGTCCCGTATCGGTCCAAGCCGCAATACACAGTCGAATCCCTCTTGAACCAGATCGACTTGCCGATCCGTACTCGACATCTCCAGCTCCAACTCGGGGTGAGTCGCCATGAACTCCGGCAAGGCTGGCACGATCGTGGTGCGCGCCACTTCGGACGGAAGATCCACCCTTAGGCGCCCGCGAAGTGCCACGTGCTCGCCTGCGAACATCGAGTGCAGGTCATCGACTTCAGCAAGCAGATCGCGGGCGCGCGCATGAAACGCACGTCCGTCCTCTGTCAACTGCACGCTTCGCGTCGTCCGGTGCAGGAGTCTGACACCGACATCTTCTTCCAGCTTCCGGACAGCCGTTGAGACCCTCCCCTTTTGGATGCCCAAGCTGTCGGCCGCGCGGGTGAAGCTCCCCATTTCCGCGACCGTTACGAATATGAGGAGGGGTTCGAGATTCTGCATTTTCGCGCCTCGGTATTGTTCACCACAGAGATAACAGTTAGTTCATTTTATCGGCCTTTATCATAACCGAGAAACACAATAAGCTTCGAAATTGAGACCACATCGGAGAACAACAAGTGATTGAAATTATGACCTTGCATCGCGCCCTATGGGCCGGCCGGGTAATAAGCGCGTTTGTCGTTATCGCTCTGGTGGCAGACGGGATGATTCAGCTTTTTGTGCCAGCGGAGATCGCGAGCATGTTGCAGGAAACCGGGTTCGCGATGGACGTTACCCGTGTCATGGGTCCGATCGTCCTTGCCTGCGCCATCCTTTACGCCATCCCGGCTACCGCCGTCCTCGGCGCGATCCTGGTGACGGGCTATTTGGGAGGTGCCATCTGCGCCCATGTCCGCATTGGTGAGTTGGGATCGCCGCCAGAAATCATTTCGCTGGTTCTGGGCGCGTTGACATGGGGTGGCCTCTACGCGCGCAACTCCCGTGTCCGAGCCATTCTGCCGCTCATTCGTTAAGCCAACCGGGGCAGTCCTCTGTCCCTCAATATCCGGAGAAAGCATATGTTTTTAGTAACGGGAATCACGGGAAAAGTGGGCGGCGCAACGGCAGAACATCTGTTGGCGCACGGCAAGAAAGTACGCGCGCTGGTCCGCAATCGCGAGAAGGCGGCTCACTGGGAGAACCTGGGTGTGGAACTGGTAGACGGCGATTGGAATGATTCGGCAGCCATCGAGCACGCGCTCAAAGGCGTCGAAGGCGCGTTCGTCATGTTGCCGGCTGTCTGGGCGCCCTCGCCCGATTTCAAAGAAGCCAGGGGCGTGATTGCAAACTATGTCGAGGCGCTCACCAGGGCATCGCCGCCGCGAGTGGTTGCGCTTTCGTCGATGGGGGCGAACAGAACCAGCGGGCTGGGGATGATCACGGCGCTGTCGCTTCTGGAGCAAGGATTTCGCGACCTGACATTGCCGATCGCTTATGTGCGCGCCGGCGGATTTTTCGAAAACTTCCTCTACGGCTTGCATGTTGCCCAAGATGGCACGCTCCCCGTCTACTACAACCCGACCGATCGGAAATCGACCATGGTCGCGACCAACGACATCGGCGCCGAAGTCGCAGCGATTCTGACCGGGCCGGCATGGTCGGGGCATCGCGCCATCGAGCTCGGCTCGATGGTCAGTGCGGATGAAGTAGCGACGCAATTGGGTGAAGTCCTGAAGGTCGACGTCAACGCTTTTGCTGTACCGCGGGGCGGGTGGCCGGCAGCGTTCGAGCAGCTCGGCGTTCCGAAGGGCCAGACGGGACCGGCCGAAGCGATGTATGACGCCGTCAACTCAGGCTGGATGGACCTCGGCGTCGAGGGTACGGAGCACGTCCCGGGCGCGACGTCTGCCCGCGATGTCTTCGCGGCGGCCCTGAAGGCCGCTACAGAATAGGTCAGCGGATCAGCGATGGGATACGACTTTGGAAATCTACTCCGGAAATTCTTACCCCATCGTGATTCTGGCAGAGCAACCAAAAGAGCCCATTTCCTTATGAAATGCGGCGTTCATACCAACAACTATCGAGATCGACTATGAAGGTTCTTGTTTTGGGTGCAACGGGCGGAACCGGACGGCTGATCGTCCACGACGCCTTGGAGAAGGGTCATTCCGTAGTCGCGTTGGTTCGCTCGAAGGCGCGCGCGCCCGACTTCCCAGGCGCAGACCTCATTGAGGGGGATGCCTGCGACGAAGGCGCCCTGATGCGCGCCTTGAAAGGCTGCGATGCCGTCGTCAGCTCGCTGGGCACGGGCGTTAGCCCTTTCAGCGAAGTCAGCGTTCTGACCGAAGCGACACGCGCGCTCCTCCCGGCGATGGCCCGCAGCGGCGTGCGCCGTCTAATCTGCATCTCCGCGCTGGGGGTAGGAGACAGCCGTGGCCGCGGCGGCTTCGTATTCGACCGGCTATTCCAGCCCTTGCTGCTTCGCCATGCCTACAAAGACAAGGGGCGTCAGGAAGCCGCGATCCGCGCCAGCTCACTCGATTGGGTCATAGTCCGGCCCGCGATGCTCACCAACGACCCAGCTCGCGGAAGCGTCAGGGCCATCGTTGACCTCGCCGGGCTCAACGGCGGGAAGATTGCACGCACCGATGTCGCTCGGTTCGTTGTGGAGCAACTGGCGACTAACATCTGGTTGAAGCGGACCCCCGTTCTCCTATGGTGAGGACGAGTCTCGTGGATCACGTTCTTCAACCACCTAGTACAACATCCCGTAAATAGGTTGAATAATTAACTGCCTCGGATATCATGTCTGAATGAGTCGAGGCCGCCATGCAACGCCAGTGAAGCTGGCGAATAAAGAACGACAGGAACTGCTATCGCTGATTGAGCGGAAGACGGCTGCGCAGCGAGATGTGATGCGGGCGCGTATCGCGTTGTGGGCCCACGAGGGTCACTCCAATACGGTGATTGCGCGGGAACTGGGTGTCTCGGTGCAAACGGTTTGCCTGTGGCGCAAGCGCATTGCCCGGCAAGGTGTCCAGGGTATTCGCGAGGGCGAGCGCAGTGGCCGTCCGCCACGCATCACGCACGAAGCGCGACTGCAGTTGATTGCGCTGGCGTGTGAAGCGCAGGACCCTGAGGGACGGGTCACGCCGACCCTCGACGAGATTGCGGCGCGTGCCGTGGAGCGTGGCGTCGTCGAGCAGATCAGCCGCAGTCATGTGCAGCGCATTCTGCAGGCCGGCGACGTACGCCCGCACCGGGTCCGGCAATGGCTGCACAGTCCAGACCCGGCCTTTCGCGAGAAGGTCAACGTGATTTGCAAGCTGTACCGCAAGGCGCCGCGAAACGCGGTAGTGCTCAGCATCGACGAGAAGACCGGCATTCAGGCCATTGAGCGCAAGCACCCAGGACGGGCACCCGCGCCAGGACGGCTGCGGCGCCGTGAATTCGAATATATCCGTCACGGCACCCAGGCGTTGATTGCTGCGCTCGATGTGCATACCGGAAAGGTGCTGGCAGAGTGCCGCGAGCGGCGCACCCAGGACGATCTGGTAGCCTTCATGGAACGCGTGGCAGCCGCGTACCCGGACAAACAGGTGCACGTGGTTTGGGACAATCTGAACACGCATCGCGCCCAGGCCGTCTGGCAGGCGTTCAATGTGCGGCATGGCAAGCGGTTTCATTTCCACTTCACGCCGTTGCACGCAAGCTGGGTCAATCAGATCGAACTCTGGTTTGCCCGTTATACGCGCCGGGTGCTGCGCCATGCCAGCCACACCAGCACCGCGCACCTGCGCGAGCGCACCGGGCAGTTCGTCGGCGAGCACAATCAGGCCGCACGCCCCTTCAAATGGAGTTTCCGGGGCTATCCGCTGCAAAGCGGTGCATCGTAATCGAGGAACGCAGATGCCAGCTGTACCCGCCAAACACCACGCTGCTGAACTGCAGCGTCAACTGCGCAGCCTGCTCGGCCATGAGCAGATTGTCACGCAAGCCTACGGGCGCCACTTGCTGATCAAACGTCTGGACGATGAGGAGCCAACCGTCGTGGCGCGCCTCACCGAGCTCGGCCGCAATCGATATGGCGCCGCCTTTCGCAGCCATAGTGGGCGTTGGGAACCGCTGCCGGGCACGGGTTCGCTCGACGAAATGGCCGACGTGGTCGTCACGCTCCTGCAGCCTTATTTGCAGCCCGATAATTATTAAACGTATTTGCGGGATGTTGTACTAGTAGTCAGGCATACGAGAGGTCACGAATGAACAGATTGGAAGGCAAGATTGCGCTCATCTCGGGAGGCACAACCGGGATGGGGCGGCGATCGCGAAGCGATTCCAGACGGAAGGGGCCACGGTGATCGCCACGGGCGCCAACCCGGAAACACCGCTCCTGATCACCGCCGTCGGCATGCAGGCCCGCGCGATAACGCTGATTAGCCCTCCTTTCCAGCAATGAGCGCCAAGGGCACATGAAGCGAATCCACGCCTGCTTCGTCTTATTGATGGTAAGCCTGATAGGCGTAAGCCAAGCCAGGGCGTCTGCTTCGATACCACAAGCCAGTACCACCGACTATCAGGCGATCGAGACACTACTGGCAAGCTATACGCGTTTCGTTACGGAACACGATGAGGCTGGCTTCCGCGCTCTGCTGCTGGACGAGAAAATCCCCTTCGCGGATGTTGAAGAATCGGCGACATCGAACAATCCACCCGACCTGCGCCAATACGAAGGCTTTCGGCAATCTGTCTTCGCCAGTGGCCAGCGGTTTCGACAAAGGTTCTATAACGTTCGCATCGAACAACACGGCGCGTTGGCGCAGGTCTCGCTCGACTTCGTGACGGAACAGGGTTCCGGAAAGCGAGGATCTGCGGCGGGCTGGAAGGTATTGCAACTGGTGAAGGTTGCTGGACGCTGGAAGATCGCCAGCGAGCTCTGCACGTTCTCGCGCACACCAACAGGCGGGCAACGGAATCTTGGGAATGGCTCGGCCACAACGCTGCCCCTCGCGCGCATACCGCCGGTAGAAACCGGTGGCAGCGCCAAACAGCATTCGCGAGCGTTCTGGATTTGGATTCGCCCAAATGACGGCGACCGTCACGCCACCTCATGATTCATCAAACGTGCCCCGGCGTCACGGCGCGCTGGGTCAGAGGAGAGGACTATGCCTTTCATCCGCGCCAGCATAACAACCGCGGTGTGCCGCAGCGTCCGTCGCGATGGCTTGACAGGGCGTCTGTCCTCTTAGTCGTGAATCCCGCTCATCCTGACAGCATGCGAGTGCAGGCTCTGCCGACATTGATGGGTGTGTCGGAAGACGACTCGTTTTCAGTTGTTCTCGAAGGTCCGCTTTGCGGCGTCAATTTGAAGCAGTCGACGGGCAGGTATTGGCCGGTTGCTGCCTTTCGCAGCATAGGTCAGAGCATCTCGAAACGAGGGGAGTGACGTGTCCCCGCGCTCTTCGTCCGAAGTGACATCTTTAATTCGCGTCCGGCAAACCAATACCCAGTAAGGCTTGACGGCGATCCGGGCGCTGCGGTTCAGCGAATTGACGTTTTTATTGTCGCAACGTTGACATCTTTAATGCGCTCTACGGTTGGCAAGGCGGCGCATCTGGCGCCGGTCGCAAAGGTGCACCATCCGACATCAAGGTCGACGACAAAGGCTTGATTTGGGCAACCGACGACCGTAACGGGACGTTGCTCGTCATAGCGCAACAACGGCAGTCGCCTGCGAGAAGCTCACGGTAATCGGGGCGAAGCCCGCGAGGCGATTTCGCGCGAGAGCGTGTGACATGGTCACCGGCGATGGTGGAAGCCACTTCCCCGTGCTGCGGCTGGCTTTTCAGCGGCGTCGACTGTGCTAAATTGTCTCGCTCAACGTCGCGAGGGATAGGCTGTGAATTGGATGACCCGCTTGTTAAAGAATGCGCGAACGGAGCCGGAGGCACCCAAGCCATTGAGTGAAGCAGCTGTTCACGGTACGCAAGAGACAGCGGCAACGACCGCGCTGATGCGGGCTATGGAATCGACGGTGCATCAGCGTCATTCCGACGGGCTGGCGACCTACCGGCGCCTCACGGCCGAATTGGCGACACATCAGGCAAACGCCGCACTCTTCGCAACCTGGCGCCGCCAGATTTCTGAGCAGAGGGAGTTATTACGGGCGCTAGAGCCGGAGGCCGAGCTTATGGCCTATCTCCTCAACCGTTATGCGATGGTGGACGGCCGCTACTATCGAACCCTGAGTGCATTAGAGCAGACCGAACTGCTGAGGACGGAGCTTCCCGAGGAATCAGCCGGGGTTGCTTGCGACAGGCAAGAGCCGGCGGTGCCGCTGGACCTTCTCGACAGCTCGTTGCGGACCGACTCCCAAGCCAGCGAAGCAGGCAATTTGAGCACTGAGGAGCTTGAACGGGCGAACGCGCAGTTGGCTGAGCAATGTGCCGCTGTAACAGCCGGCATGCAAGCGGACGAAAGCGCGGAGGAGCTCGAGCGGGAAGTTACGGCGCTTCAGCACTCGGTCGAATCGAAGCAGTCGGAGACCCAGGCGCTGAAGTCAATGTTCCTCAAGTATGGTGCTGTGCGCGGTATCTGGCTCAGCAAGATGTCCGAGCGGGAGCGCCGAGACGTCTTTTTGAAAGGCGCGCGGGACCTAGCACGGGCGAAGCTAGAACAAGCGCGCGCGGCGGAGCGCGAGGCGCAGGCGAAATCGTTGAAACCAGCAGGGAGTGAATTGCCACCCGCAGTGCAGGAAAACGGCAAGGCGTACCTTCGAACTCGTCCAAAGGCAGGTTGGCGGGCAAAAGCGTCGGGGGACATGATTGAAAGCAAGCCCGTCGATAGCCTATTTGCAAGCTGGAGCGACGCGCAGGGGCGAGTCTCTCCGCAGCACGTGGCGGACAAGCTAGAGATTAAGCGTCGCGCAGCCAAGAAAATTCTTCAGGATGCAGCTCAGCGGGGAGTACTCGTCGCGCTGCCAAATGGCTGGTACGAGGTCGCTTCTCGCCAGCCGCGCCCGTAGGTCTTATTCGCAACTCGGCAGCCTATTCGCGCGATAAACACAAGGTCTATCTCCTCAACCGTTATGCGATGGCAGAGGGATTCGCGCCTCCGGTCTAGCGCCTCAAACGACCATCCATAGATGCTCGTGAGAAACAAAACGCTCATCGGGACGTAACCCGGTGAAATGGATATAACGGCGGCAGACTTGATAACTGCGCCGCGTAGTTTCTCCGCGAACGCCGGGCCCGGCACGGGTTTGGATTGCTCTCAAGAAACCCAGCGGAAAAGGTTGGTTTTCATGGAGTCTGCGCGTTTGGCTGGAGCTGGAATCCGAGGGCGGAAGCACGTCGCCTGAGGGCAGCGATGCTGCGTTGTCGCTGCACTCAGCCGCCCCAGTGGCCGAACCTCGCGAGTCGCCACTCCGACCGGCCATCGGCGGTGACACTTTTACTTCGCGTCTTCCAAACCGTTGCCCGGCAAGGTTCGCCGGGTCTGCAGACACCACTGCTCGGGAGTTGACACAATTATTTTCGCAACGGCGCCACTCTTAGTACGGTTTACGGCGCCCGATCAGAAGTTTCGAGTGTCTCTACGCGACCGAGGCTGTGTGGAAACGTTCCGCGTGTAGCGGCGAGAAGCTGGGGTAAAGCGCGATCGAAGGAAACAACTTCGCAGCTTTTTAATTGGTGGCGCGGCACCGGGCGTTCTTACGCCCTCATCGCCTCGATCAATGCCTTCGTACCCAGGATATTCATCGCTCGCTTGAGGTTGTAGGCTAGTACGTGAAGGCTCATCTCGGTTCGAACACGTGGCAGCGTCTTTGTCAGAAAGTGCACAGAGCCCATCCAGAACTTGAGCGTTCCGAAGAACGGATGCTCGACGGTCTGGCGTCTCAGTCTCGCGGCGTCTGGCGTCTGATCGAGTCGGCGCTGCATTTTTTCAAGCACCTTCTCGTGCTCCCACCGCGTGACTCTTCGGTATGGACTCGGCGTGCACTGCGGTTTCAGTTGGCATTTCGGACACGCTGACGGCCAGTACTTATGAATCGTCAGGCCGGCCTCAACGGTCGTGAAGCGCCGGATGGCTCGCTCTCCAGCTGGGCAACGATACTCGTCGTCGGACTCGATGTAGACGAAGTCCCGTTTATCAAAGCGACCCTCAGCCTTGCTGTTTGAGGTAAGCGGCTTCGGGACCAGCGTCTTGATTCCGTCCTGCTCGCATCGCAGAATTTCCTCACTCTTGAAGTATCCACGATCAGCAAATGCAGTTAGCTGATTTTCACCAATCGCATCTCGCGCCAGTTTGGCCATCGCGGCTAACTGGGAACGATCGTGGCCGACATTGACGACCTCATGCGCAACGATCATGTGGTTCTTGAGATCTACAGCAGTCTGCACGTTATAGCCGACCATTCCTGTGCCACGACCGCTGGCAGCCTCGACCCATTCCAGCCGCAGGGACGTGAACCGGACAGTGGTAGTTTGCTGCAAAGAGCGGTCATCCGTATCGACGTGCGAGGAAGCGAGTGTTCTCCGTAGCCGGACGGTTGCGCTGTGTCCGATCGAAACAATGGCCAATGCCCGGCAGGCAGACTGCTCTGTTTGAACCAACGCGGGCAAGTATTGGTCGACGTAGATTCTAAAAAAAACAACAGAATGGCGGATCTAGAACTATTCTAGATATGCAGACGCGCAAGCCTGTACCGCTGTGACGCCTTCGGGAGAACTCTAGATGCCGAACGTATATTTGTACCTCTCGACGGCCAAACTCGATCAATTGCTTGACCAGGAGTCGAGCTTCTTCACGAATATAACCGCCAAGATTGATTTTAAAATTCCCTTTGTGTCAGGTGGCCTATCGGGCACTACAAACACACGTAAAAACATCGCTAAAATGGGTCGATTGGAAGCTACTCTAAGGAAGAAATACTCGATACCAAACTTTGACGAGATACCAGCAGAAAGCTCGCCTGTCTTTATCTCCTTCAAAGGTCGTGCTGTACGCACTGTCCAAGACAAGGAATTTTGGTTAGCAGTTGACCACCCAAAGGTTGCATTACTATTAGCAGGCTCGGCGTCGTTTACATTGGGAGAGCAAATAAAGGACCCTGTGTCATTCTCAACGAGCGCAGATCCTGTCGGGGCTTTCGTAAAGGCTTTTAAAAAGTCCAGTAAGAAAGTCACTGACCCATCTGTTTCCTCCTCGCTTTCCTACGTTTGGATCTCTTTGCTGTCTGACGCAATACGATCGCATGCAAATTTGCCGAGTGTAGAGGGGATAGCTGTCTTTGCTACAACCTCAGAAGTGGAAGGAGGATTTAGCGAGGTGAGACGCCCCTATATAGAGAAGATAGTTGTTGGTACACCGTTGTATGTGCGCCAAACTGAATATCAACCGGAGCCCACAAGCGGTGTCGAGACTAGTCTGCTCGAGAGTCGAAAGAAGGTATTGGTGAGCGTTTTGTCGATCAGTAATCTTGAGCGAGGAGACAGGATCTGGGATAAAAAGGTCGACTCCCTTGCATACACGCTACACTGCCTTGGGTATAGGATATTGGATGGCAAGCACTGCAGTAGTTCGTTTTTTTTATCGGAATACAAGCGGACCGGTCGCTGGACCCGCGCGTTCGTGCTGTTCAGACCCGACAAGCGGGAAGTAGCGGAACAAGTTCGTTCGTTCATCGACGAGAACGAAGACTTCCCTAGCGAATTGATTTCACTTGAAGACGCCGTGAAGGAAAATGGGAAGAAGAATGAGAAGTGGAATGAAACTCTTATTGCTGACGACGTGGACGTTTCGGTAGCGATTTGTTTCGACAGAGAGTGACAAGCTTGCGTTTGTCTAGCCGACTGTTCAACCGGAGCGCCCAGGAACGTTGCTGTCATGTACCTGTCGCGCTTGGCCGACGACCCGACTGAGATGATCCGCGCACGAAGGTCCGTTGCCTGGGCGATGCCGACGTTCGAACGTCCGTGTGAAAGCGTGGGCCAACGTCCGGATATGGCCGGCTGCTGCCTCGTAAGCCTGCGTGTCGTCCAGTTGAAGCGTACTTCAGCCGGACGTCAGAGCCCGGCGGGGAACGCGTCAGATTAAGGGTATTTCCAATGTAAATTGACACCCTCGCTGCAAAGTCTCAGGACCAAATCTGACAGTTTCGCCGTTGACGTACGTAAACGTCCGAATCTTGACGGTACCCCGATTACGAAACGGCCGCCTTTGCCGATCGGCGCGGCTATGACGGCATCGGGCTATGACGGCATCGCCGTGGTGCGGGGGATGGTGGAGCGCGGCCGGCAGATCCTCGGCCAGCTCGAGAAGCGCCTAGAACGCGCCAAGGAGGCCGTGCGCGAGCGGTTCGGCACTGCCGACAACCGCTCGCGCTGCGTCTTCGCCATGAACCTCAACTACGACCCCGACGTCGTGCCCGAGATCGTCGAGGCCGACGCGATCTTGCGCGGCGACCATCAGAAGCTGGCTCCGTTCCGGTGCTATGCCCGCTTATGGCTCGAGCGCGACTACGACGCGGCGGCCGGCAAGGGCGAGGTCATCGTCCAGGGGGACTCAGCCGTAGCGGCGGATCGTTTCCTGCACGCCCGACAGACCTTTGCGCAGGTCATCGGCATTCATGACCGGCACGAGTTCGATCTTGGCGTTCAAACCAAAGAAGAGCCGCTCGGCGGTATCGGCAATCTGCGATGATTCCGCCATGTTCACGATGAAGAAGCCGCCCCGGTCGCCATTCTCGGCGTGGAAATAAGCGGCTTCGGGCTTCAGATCCTCGGTTAGCTGTTGGAAGACTTTTTCTAATTTGCCGGCGCGGATGGCGGAGTTGCCGGCATCAGCGGAAAACGAGAACTTCACCATAACACGCATGACTTACCTCCCTGACGGTTGCCGGGTCGCCCGGCGACGGGCACCCTCGGCGGATCATTCTGAGCCTAAGCTCACCCGCCCGCAACCTGGATCGGCGGCAACCCCAGGCGGGGGATTTCGATCGCGGGGCAGCGGTTCATCACCTAAACGGACTTTTCGTACGCTAAGCGCGCCACGCTGGGCGTCTCGAACGTCTCTGCGCGACCCTTCTCTGACGTTCGCCCATTCACGTCATCAACGGCAGCTTCCGAAGTGGAACGGTCGCTTGAGCGTCCGGCCGTTCGCGCGGACGACCGACCGGTGATGGCCGCCTTCTGCCTGTCGACGATCGGCTATAACATTTGTTCGCGGCACTGGTCTCCTTGGCATTGGTTGCGCAATATTTGAACGATTAGCGAAAAATCGCTACCGGACTCGTAGAACCAAAAAGCTTAGCCATCTTCTGCGATGCTCCGAACAGCACCAGCAGCGACAATACCTAAAAGTCCGAACGCCATTAGGAACGCACCAAGCTCCATCCGATCTGGTCCGTTTGCAGCAATCGGAAACAGTGTTTCGAGTAAACCCCAGTACAGGACTGTTCCGAGCACCGCAAGGACAGCCGATATCCTGATGATCGCATCACAATCTTTTATAACCGCCGCTCTCGTTTCCTTCTTGATCGACGGACGCTTGTGGTTCATGTCAATCCCCTCACGCGCTTAAGGGACAGCAAATTGAGTGCCTGACGTCGCCAGCATAGGCATATTGTCGGCAATCCGGGACGCAATGTCGAATGGCCGAAAATGGCCGCGACCTGCGACCGACCGTTCATGGCCGAAGAACGAAACCGCTCGCGCGGTAGGGGGCTCCGGCTAGCGCGTGCGGTTAATGAGCGGGCCGCCGCGCGGCTCCGTATGTTGGCGAATGAGGCAACCCGCCTCGTTCTCCAGCAGGAGCCCAATCATGACCTCTCCACAGGCAAACGCCAGTCCACTGCGCCAGCGCATGATCGACGACATGCGTATGCGCCAGCTTGCGCCGAAGACGCAGGACACATATCTGCACATCGTGCGCGAATTTGCCCGGTTTCTCGGGCACTCCCCTGACACGGCCACCGTCGAGGACCTGCGGCGCTACCAGCTGCATCTCGTCGATCACGGCACATCGCCCGTGTCACTGAACCACGCCATCACCGGCCTGAAGTTCTTCTTCGAAGTTACGCTTGACCGGCCCGACCTGATGGTCAGGATGCACCCTGTGCGCGTGCCCCGCACACTGCCCGTCGTACTCAGTCCCGATGAAGTGCGTCGCCTCATCGAGGCGGCCGGCAATCTCAAGCACCAGACCGCCCTGTCAGTCGCCTACGGCGCAGGACTGCGCGCAAGCGAAGTCGTGTCCCTGAAGGTCGGCGACATCGACAGCCAACGTATGACGCTGCGCATTGAGCAGGGCAAGGGCCGTCGGGACCGCTACGCCATGCTCTCGCCGGTGCTGCTCGAGCGCCTGCGCGTCTGGTGGCACGTAGCCCGGGCCCAGGGCAGGATGCTTGATGGTGGGTGGCTCTTTCCCGGGCTCGATCCCGTCGACCCGCTGAGCACGCGACAGTTGAACCGCGCCATCCATGCCGCTGCGGAGGCCGCACACATCGACAAGCGCGTATCCATGCATACCTTGAGGCACTATGTACCCTTCCGGATTATGTCGGGTGACACAATTGAACTTCGACGATCGACCGAAGATTGCGGGGTCGTCAAGCAGATCGCTCAAGCGATCACCCGACATAATTTGGAGAGTTTAAAGACTGTTCAGGAAGCCGAGGAGTTCGTCTGTCGGCTTGAAGCGTCCTGGCGTGCCGCGTCGCGGAGTTGCTTTCCCAAGGGCCTGTTCCTTCATCGCAAGGGTCGCTTCGACATAGATCTCCGTGGTTTCCACCGATTCATGCCCGAGCCACAACGCGATGACCGAGCGACGAACGCCTGATTGCAGAAGGTCCATGGCCATGGTGTGTCTCAAACAGTGGACAGTGACCCGCTTCTGCTTCAATGACGGGCAAACTTCACACGCGGTTTTGCTGTGCTTGTTTAGCAGGTACTGCACACCATGGACACTGAGGCGTTCACCCCGCTCGCTGGGAAAAAGTACTGCGCCATCGCCGCGTTGTGGTTCTCGCAGCCACGCTTTCAGTACGGCGCGGGTGGATCTCGCGATGGGTGTACAGCGCTCTTTCCGACCCTTTCCGATTACCCTCACGTGTGCGCCGGTGCCAAGCACCACATCCTCGCGATTGAGTCCCGTCATCTCCGACAGGCGCAGACCGGTCTGTACCGCGACCAATAGAAAGGCGTGGTCGCGCCGGCCAGACCACGTGCCTTGATCAGGCGCGGCAAGCAAGGCGTCGACTTCTGGATGCGTCAGAAAGTGAATCAGCGTACGGGTGAAGCGCTTGCTGGGGATGGCAAGCACCCGTTGGATCTGGGCGGCATGGTCTGGTGCTTCGTAAGCGGCGTAGCGAAAGAAGGAGTGAATCGCCGCGAGGCGCAAATTTCTGGTGCGAACACTAACGCCCTGGTTCTTCTCAATTTCGTCCAGGAACGCGACGATCAGAGGAGTATCGATGTCTTCGAGGTTTAGCTGCGACGGTGACTTATGCAGGCGCTGCTGCACGAACTTAAGGAATTGACGATAGGAATCGCGATAGGCACCGATGGTGTGAGGACTCGCCTGACGCTCTTGCATCAGGCGCTGCGTGAAGAACCGCTCCAGTAACGGAGCAAAGGTGGCAGCTTTATTCATGGCCGGTCCTCCCAGAGTTGTTCGAGCCGGCGCATCGCCTCGCGCATCAGTTCAGGCGAGCCGTTCAGATACCACTGGGTATCCGCGACGTGAGCATGGCCGAGGTAGGCTGACAGGATGGGCAGACGGCGCTCCGGGTCATCTCCAGACTTGTACCAGCGCACAAGTGCGTTCGTCGCGAAAACGTGTCTCATGTCGTGCAGACGCGGCCCGCGACTGTCGGATGCCCCGCGCAAACCAATCTGTCGCGACAATGAATAGAAAGTGCGATGAATCTCACCGACATCCATCCTGTTACCCCAACTGGAAACAAAGAGATAGGGGGATACCGGTCGACCCGCCCAGTGATGCTCACGCCGCGTGATGTAGTCCGCGAGCACCTTGCATGTGGAGGCATGCAAAGGAATGAGTCTGGTCTTTCCGAGCTTCGCGCCTCGGATCGTCAATATCGCCTCCGTCAGATCCACATCCTGAAGCTCGAGATTGCGCACTTCACCCAGGCGCATGCCCGTCACGCTCAACAGCCCGAACAGGCAATGATAGGTCCATGGCAGCAGTGCACCCCGTTCATAGTGGTATGGCATCTGCAGCGCCGCCTGTAGCAGGCTACGGATCTCGGCGGCCGAGTATAGGTACGGTCGAGCCCGCTTCGGTCGAAATGGCAATAATCCCGGTGCTGGTATTTCCGTGCGGGGATCGGTAGCACTGCGATATCGCGCGAACCCACGCAACCAGCTCATTCGTTGCGCCCAGCGGTCGGGCTGGACATTTGCGGGTTGCCGAGCCCAGGCGAGCGCCAACGTCTGCGTAATGTAAGAAGCTCGATGCTCTTCCATGAACGCGACGAAATCTGGTAGCGCCGTGCTCTCCTCCCTCAATTTGAATCCCAGGCTACGCCTCAGATCGAGGTAATCCTGAACAGCCTGCCGAAGCGCGTTCATCGTACACCTCCGGGCCAGGGCAACGCGAGTTCACGCAACGCTTTGATGTCGACCCGAGTGTAGATCATCGTGCTCTGTGGGTGACGATGACCCAACACCTCGCCAATCTCGCTGAGCGAAGCTCCATGGTTCAGCATCTGGGTAGCCAGTCCGTGGCGGAACTGATGGGCACCCGTTGTGGGCGCGTCGATGCCGGCGCGCTTAAGTGCACGCCGAACGACGCAGCCGAGACCACTTGGCCCACGAAAGCCGGTGATGTGCGCGCGTGCACGTAAAAATACGCGGCGACTGGCGCTCTTCGGCCGCCCATGTTGCAAGTAGGCGGCGATGGCTTTGCCGACGTCCGTGGGTAAGGGTAGCTCGATGCGTTGTCCACCCTTGGTGCGCACGCTCAGTTGACCTGCGTCCCAGTCGATATCATCGAGCTCGAGGAAGACCACCTCACTGGAGCGCAACCCCAGTCGCGCGAGCAACAGCAGGATCGCGTAGTCGCGACGACCGACTGCAGTCCGTCGATCGATGCTAGCCAGCAACTTCCGTGTCTGGTCTGCTGAGATTCCCCGGGGAATTGACGGCATCGACCAGTTGGCGACCACGGGAACGGCGGCAGCGAGGTCCAGCGTAATGTCGCCGCGATAGCGCAAATAGCGCAGAAAGGATCGCAGGGCAGTGGTCATAAGCTTCGCCTGTTTTAAATGCAGTCGTGGCGCCTGAACCTGCACAAAGTGCACGACATCGGCCGCACGTAGTTTCGATAGCATGACCTTCCCGTCGCCGAAACGATGTTTGAGAAACTCGCGGGCGAACGGCACGTAGTGAATGATCGTGGCTCTGGCGAGAGCTTGAATATTGCGCAAGTACTCCTCGTACTCCTGTACACACCCCTCAGCTGGCGAAATCCGAATTGTTGCCATCTGCTCAGGCGGAACCACGCCTTCGCCACGAAGAAAATCAATAAGCTGTCTGAGCGCTGCCCGATCATCGTTGCGAGGCTGGAAATGCAGGGCACGATAGCGTAAATATCGTGTTGCGTGATCGAAGCCGATGTCCCGTACTTCGACACCTCTCTGTTTAAGCCATCGACTGAAACATGCGGCGATCCGGACCTTCCGCTTCAGGGACCATACGTTGTAACCCTGCGCGCTGATGGCCTTGGCAAAGGATGATAAATGGGCTGCGAGTGGACCTTCAGGTTCTCGCGAGAGAACGACCTGATCATGAATGATGTGCTTCACGACGAACTCCTTCCCCGACCTGGGGAGCGGGTGGAAGGAGCCTAGATTATCTCTATCCGGCGTTGCGCATTTGCCCGGGAATACGCGCTATCACGCGACTACAAGACATAATCCGGAAGGGTACATAGTGACGCTTATCTACCCAGCGATATAAGCGGCACAGTTTTGCGACACACCTGCTCGAACAGAAGGTGGACATCCGCGTGATCCAGGTGCTGCTCGGCCACGCGAAGCTGGAGAACACCGCGCTCTACGTTCAGGTGGCCACCGACCTGCTGCACGAGGTCACCAGTCCGCTGGACCGCCTGCCCCCCGAGTAAGCCCGCGCCCTGTAGCGCCTCATGCTGGAGGTTGCGGACATCTTCCGCAGTCACGGGCCAGCGTGGCGAGCAACGGCACACCTGAGCCTGGGGCAGCTGAAGGTCATGTCAGCCATCGAACAGTGCCGCACCGCGGCGCTGGGTGGGCATGTGCTGCGCTGTTCCGGCTGCGACCACATTGAGGTCGCGTACAACTCCTGCCGCAACCGGCACTGCATGAAGTGCCAGGCCAGTGCCGCACGCCGCTGGCTCGAGGCGCGCCAGGCCGACCTGCTGCCCGTCGAGTATTACCACGTGGTCTTCACGTTGCCCGCGCCAATCAGTGCGATCGCCTGGTACAACAAGGCGGTAATCTACGGGCTCCTGTTCGACATCGCCGCCGAAACCCTGCGTACCATCGCCGCAGATCCGCGACACCTGGGCGCACAGATCGGCGCCACCCTGGTGCTGCACACCTGGGGCTCAGCGCTCACGCATCATCCACACGTGCACGGTATCGTTCCCGGCGGTGGCCTGTCGCCCGATGGTGAGCGGTGGATCGCCTGCCGCCCCGGCTTCTTCCTGCCGGTGCGTGTGCTCTCGCGCCTGTTCCGCAGGCGCTTCCTCGAAGCACTCGCAGACGCACATCGACGCGGCCAGCTGCAGTTCTTCGGCGAGTACACGGGGCTTGCCAATGCGGCTGCCTTTGCGCGATGGCTTGCGCCGCTGCGCACCTGCGAGTGGGTGGTCTACGCCAAGCGTCCCTTTGCAGGACCGCAAGCGGTACTCGAGTACCTCTCACGCTATACGCACCGCGTCGCGATCTCCAATCAGCGCCTGGTCGCATTCGATGAACGCGGCGTCACCTTCCGCTGGAAGGACTACCGTGCAACGGGACGCACCCGCTACAAGACCATGACGCTCGAAGCCGGCGAGTTCATGCGCCGCTTTCTGCTGCATGTGCTGCCCAGCGGCTTCCATCGCATCCGTCACTACGGCCTGCTCGCCAACCCCGTGCGTCGCGCCAGCCTCGCCAAGGTGCGCGAGTTGCTGCACGTCATGCCCGAGCTCGCCATCCAGCCCGATCCGGAGGTTGCCGTCGCTCCGGTCTTCGTCTGCCGGCACTGCGGTGCGCCAATGATCGTCATTGAGATACTGGAACGCACGGCGCCCATTCGCGCACCACCCATGCCACGAGGCGAGACATGAGCGTAACGCTTCCTGCACCTTCAACCCGACCGTCGGCTTTGCGGCAACGCGGCCCACGAGCGGACGTCTGCGCCTGTCGCCTCGCGCAGTCCCTCGCACGTCCGCCTTGCCGCCACAACTGCGCCACTGCACCGCTTCATCACTGCGTCAGCGCGCATCCAGCATCCCACCGCACCACGCATCCATCAACATTGCTGGCCATTCCGGCCTATCAATCGCCATAGCATCCAGGACTCCGACCGTATCGGAGCACTCCGCGGTTTCCTCCATCGAGGCTCGTTCGACGCCTGCCAGCGACGCACGGTGGCGCACTCACATTCCTGCGGGCGATGGCAGGCATCGACCAACCCTAAACGCACTCTGCCTGTCGCGGCCGACGACAGGCGTCCCCGCTTCTGCCGATTGTGCGAGATCCACGACTGGCCGTTTCTCTGCGCGATGGACACTGTTGAAAATCGGCTGTTTTGCGCTGCATCAAAGCGGCTTGAACGCAAGCATCTTCCAAGCCCAACGCGGGCATACGGTGACAGCCCCCTGGCGTTTCAGGCAACCGGCTTGCGCCACACGCTGGCTAGCCACGGCTGCCGCTCACGCGGCAAGCCGGCGGGCCGGTAATAGTGCTCAATTTCGACGAAGCCCGCGTCCGCCATATATCGGCGCCATGCTTCGAGATCATGGAAGACGCCGTAGCGGCCGTGGCTCCAGCCTTCCTGATTCGTGCCGCGCGGGTTGGAGCTGAACAGCACGCCGCCGAGCTTCAGTGTCGCGTGCAATTGCCGCAACACGCGCGGCAACGCCTGACTCGGGACATGGAACAGCGCGGCGTTGGCGAAAATGCCGTCAAAGTGCGCGGCCGGCAAATCGAGATGCAGGAAATCCTGCTGCCAGACGTCGCAGCCAGTCGCGTCACGCGCCATTGCAACGAAGCGCTCGGCGCCATCGAGGCCGACCGCGCAATGGCCGAGTGTAGTGAAGGCCTTGAGATCTCGCCCCGGCCCGCAGCCGAAATCCAGGATCGTAAGAGGCGGCTCGACTTCGATATGGTGCAGCAGCGCCGCGATGTTCTGCGTGACGTCGTGGTCGTACGTGCCGCTGCGGAAATCTTCCGCGTGCGCGTCGTAGTGCTGCAACGTGACGGCACTGATTTTATCGAGGTCGCGGGGGTCGAGTACCATGCGGGAAGTATATCTCGGGGCATTTCCCGCACGACTACGTCGTACTTCCGGTGTCATCGGTCGTGGTCGGTTGCGTGCCGAACAGGATGAACAACGCGATTCCGTGTGCGCAACTGATTCCTCTTGGGTTTCCGAGGAAAGCGCACGGTATCAGGCGAACGGCTGGAGATGGCCGTACCTTGCCGATCGTCGTGCGATCGACCCGTGCGTGCCACGAGCGGCAGCACGCGACCCACATCAGCCCTTCGGGCCGGCGGGACATAAATGGCGGCTTCCGGAGTGCTTCGGACATCCGTCTTCGCACAGGCCGCTGCCGCACTTCGGCCATAGCGGCCGTTCGTGTGGGCGTGGCGATACGTTGTCGCGAACGGCCGCAATGGAGAAAGTCGAACACCTCCACGCGACCTTTTTCGGTCACCGGTTCGTGCGACACTTCAGCGGCAGCTTCTGCTCAGTACTCTAGTTGAACATTTCCGGCCGTAAGTCGCTCACCTCGATGATCACATCGGCCGGCAGGTTCGCCCGGCGTGCGGCGGCGCGGATGGCTTCGGCGTTGGGCGCCTCATACAGACAATAAGTCTTCTTCTTGTCCGCGCTGAGAAACGAAAAGAGCCACTCGACACCCTCCTCGTCGTTGATCTGCTTCACGGCTTCCGCACTTTCGCCGGTGAGCTCGAGCTGTTCTGCGAAGTTTCGTTCAATCATAAAACGTGGCATGGGATTCTCCTTGAGTAGCGGCTGCATCGTTGCACTTCGAACCGCGCGATAGTCGTCTGCTAATTTCTGAGCCCTGTGCTTGCCTGAGCGCCACCGATGCGTTCGACGAGAGCGAACATCTTCAGTTCTTTGGCTGCTGCAGCCGCCGTGGCGAGCAGGTCTTGCGCTCGTGCTCTGTCTTCGACGCGATTGCGCGCTGACAGCATGAGCGCGAATTCGTGCCGGCCATGTGCAAGCCAGGGCCACGCTCGCAAGCGCTCGTCCATGCGCAGCGCGTATTCGAAATGCTCTTCGGCGGCGGACCAATCTCCCAGAGCATTGGCGAGCATGCCGAGATACCGGGCCGCAGATCCGCAGCACAGCGTGAAAACAGGAACGGTGACGACCTGATCCCGGAACGGCAGGAGAAGGGCATAAACCCGGTTGGCATGCTCGACGTCCCGGAGCCGTGCAGCAACCTCCGCCAGATACGTCAACGTGACAAGCCGCTTGCTGTCCACGGGAATGCTGGATTCCGATTCCGCAAGGCGATCGAGACTGTCGCGGGCCTGCGCTTCGAAGCCGAGATCGCTGCAGATCAGCATGAGTCCGGGCCGCCACGTAGAGTCCTCGGAATGCTCGTCGACGAACCGCTTGAAGAGCGGCGCTACTTCGGCGAGCCGACCTTGTTCGCGGCGTATCGTGAACATCTGCATGCCATAGACGCCCGATGCTAGTGTCGCGTCGACGGTCTGCGCCATCTGCAACGATTCTCGCGCCTTGTGCTCCGCCACGGCGAAGTCCCCGACGAGTATGGCCCGCATCGCCTGCGCACCCGTCACACACCACTTGTCGACGAAGTGCTGCCCACTGGCGGCAATCTGCCGATACCTTTCCAGCGCGCTCTCGAAGCGCTCCACGTCGCCGATCTCCAGGTAACCGGCGAGACATCGAGCGCATGCGTGACCTATGGTGTGTGCGTCACCGAGAGCTTCTGCAATCTGCCTCAACTCCTGCAACGCGCTTTCACGCTCCGCAAACTTGTCCGCAGGCAAAGGGCGAGCTCCGATATGCATCATGTCGCACACCAATGCGTCGAACAGGCTCGGCAAGTCGTTCAGGCGTCTCGCCAGAGCGACAGCCTCCAAAACCAGTTCGTCAGCTTGTCCACGTGCACCGGTCATGTGAGCGGTGCGGACCAGGCGACTCAACAGGCGACAGCGCTCGACCGACTCGTCGGTGCCGATCAAGGCGAGCGCCTCCTCGAGCAAGGAAAGCGATGCTTTGCCGGAGCCTTCGAGGAACGTCTCGGCAGTGTCGAACCCCAACGCCGCCTGCACAAGAAACGACGGGAGCGCTTGCTCGCGGGCAATGTGCGCCGCCTGCCGGTAGGTCGCTATCGCCTCGCGGCGGCCCAACCTGAGCTCCGCTCCGCCTCTTGTCAGCAGCAGAGGCACCAGGTGGGCGGCCCGATCCTGATCACTGTAAGAACATCGGTTCATCAGTTCAAGCCCACGCTGCGTATGAGCGATAGCCTCCTCGTAGGCCGCGCCCGAAAGCGCCCGTTCTCCGGCACGCTGCCAGTAGCCGATTGCACGATCCGGCAGGTCGGCCGCAGTGAAGTTCTGGGCGATCAGTTCGGGTTGCCGCTCCGCGACTTCCGGAAAATGGTCCTCTAGAGCAGTGGCGATCAGCGCATGGTATTGACGGCGGCGCGCAAGCAGCAGGGATTGGTACGCGATCTCCTGGATCAGCGCGTGCCGAAACAGATACGCGTCTCCCTCCGCGGGCGTACCCGAAGCAGGAACGATGATTTCGGCTGTAATCAGGCTGTCGAGCGTTTCCTGCAGTTCGTTCTCTGACCTGGACGCAATCAGGCCAAGCAACCTCCGGCCGAACTCCCGCCCCACTGTGGCCGCAATCTGGGCGGTTTCCTTGACGGTTGGCTCCAGCCGGTCGAGCTGCGATAGCAGCGAGCCCTGCAGCGTGTCCGGAATCGCAATTGTCTGCGGCGCTCCTTTCAACTCGTAGCTGATGCCGGCATCCTGCAACAAATCGCCCTGAAGGACGGTCTTCGTAAGCTCCTCGACGAAAAGCGGCACGCCGTCCGTTTTGGAGACGATCTGATCGAGTATGAGACGCGGAAGCCGCTTTCCATCGGTCAGCCGTTCGATCATCGCGATGCAATCGCGGCGCGAGAGCCGATCGAGGTTGACCTGTACGAGATGGGGGTAAGTCCATCCCGGTTCGAACTCGGGCCGCGCCGTGAGCAGTACCAGCAGCGGGGCGGCCACCAGCCGCTCGAGGACGAGCCGAACGAACTCGAGGGATGACGGATCGATCCAGTGAGCGTCCTCGACGACCACGAGCACCGGCTGAACGCGCGTCGACTTTTCGATGATGGCGACGAGCACGTCCAGCGTCCGGCGTTTGAAGGAAGGCGATGAGGCATCGATTGCCGGATGGCGCGCGCCGGCCGGAATTCCGAGCAAGGTCGTAAGCACGAGAAGCGTCTCGTCGACATCTACTCCGAGCCTTGCGAATTCGGCCTCCAGCCGTTCCAGATCCGAAGCGTCGGGCGCGTAGGGACCGAGGCCAAAGGCGCGCTGTAGCCAGCGTAGTACCGGCCAAAAAGGGCTGTTGTGGTAGTACGCGGAACAGTGGAGCGAAACGACCGCATGGGTGTCTTCACTGATGCTATCTCCGAATGCCCGCAACACGCGAGATTTTCCGATTCCCGGCTCACCGATCAACAGCACGCAGCGCATTTCGCCGTCGACGCTTTGCTTCCAGCGTTGCCGGACCATGTCGAGTTCCGCGGCCCGGCCGATGAGCGGTGTCACGCCGTGGACCGCCCTGATTTCGAAGCGGTCGACCGCATCCGTTTGCGCCAGCACGCGTTGGACCCGAACCGGACCGGAGACCCCTTTCAGTTCTTGCCAACCGAGGTCTTCGAGCAGGAACGATCCTTCGATCAGGCGTTTGGTGGCCGGGCCCACGACGATCGCGTCGGGCGGAGCGAGCGACTGCAGCCTTGCGGCGACGTTTGCCGCCTCTCCGACGATCGCCTGGTGATCCCGCGTAGATCCAGCGCCAATCGCGCCGGCGACGACAAGTCCCGTCTCGATCCCGATACGCACCTGCAGGCGTACGCCGTGCTCAACTTCGATGCGATCGTTGGCCTCGTGAAGCGCCGAAATGGTGGCGAGAGCGGAGAGTACCGCGCGCACGGCATCGTCTTCGTGCGCACTCGGGTAGCCAAAGTAAACGAGCAGTCCGTCACCGATATAAAGCGCGATGTGACCTTCATGAGCTTCGATCGCGCTTGCACAGACTTGATGGTAAATCCCTAGCAGGCGCCGCATGTCCTCGGGATCGAATCGTTCCGCGAGCGCTGTCGAATCGATCAGATCGATGAACATCACGGTAAGCTGCCGCCTCTCGGCCTCGACGGTTCCGGACGCAGGCGGCGCCGGTGCGTCTCCTCGTTCCTTCGCCCGTTCGAGCGATCGCGTGCAGCTTTCGGTCAGTGCCGCAAGCCCTTTCGCCAGCCGCTTGCGGTCGCCGAGCGTCAGGCCGAGCTCCTTCAAGTCGCCCTCGGAAAGGTCGCCGAGCACATCCCAGTCGATCCCTTGCAAGGCGAACTTCGCAGCGTGCTCACCGAGGCCAATCTGCACCAACCATGTCGTCAGATCGTCGCTCATTGCCAGATCTCTGGTGTACCGTCCAAGACTATGATCGGCGAGGTAATGCTACTTGTCCATGCGCCTTCGCGCCCATTCCAATGATTGCTTGATTAGGCGCCGGGCATGGCGGGCGCGTACGGCGGGATCGATTAAGTAATAGCAACGAACATTGCATATGGCGCCATTGCCATATCGTTCCCAAAGGCAGGGTTTACGTTCATTTGTGTTCAGACAACAACCTCGTTTACTACGTGGAAGCAAAAGCTTTCAAATGTATTTTTTCATACTTAATCATCGCTTGGAGTCGGTTCGTTCCCAGACGGAGGGATGTCGTGGCCAATGTCTCGAGTAAGGCAGTTGAGGAACTGACGGGTGCAATTCGCGGACAAGTGTTGCAGCCTGGCAATCCCGCATTCGACGAAGCGCGGCGTATCTGGAACGGCATGATCGACCGCCGCCCCGCGCTAATTGTCTTTTGTGCCGGAGTCGCGGACATTCGTCGCGCAGTGGCGTTTGCGCGCGATAACAATCTGCTGCTCGCGGTACGTGGCGGCGGCCACAACATCGCAGGCACTGCGATCTGCGACGACGGTCTGGTGATCGATCTGTCGCAGATGAAATCGGTGCGCATCGATCCCGCCGCACGCCGCGCCTATGTCGAACCCGGCAACACATTAGCTGATTTCGATCACGAGGCGCAGGCATTCGGCCTGGCGACACCGCTTGGCATCAATTCAACCACAGGGGTGTCGGGCTTGACGCTAGGTGGCGGCTTCGGCTGGCTCAGCCGCAAATACGGACTGTCAGTCGACAATCTTATCTCGGCGGACGTCATTACCGCTGACGGGGAGTTGCTGCACGCGAGCGCCGACGAGCACGAAGACCTGTTTTGGGCAATTCGCGGCGGTGGCGGCAATTTTGGCATCGTCACGATGTTCGAGTTCGAGTTGCATCCGGTCGGGCCAGAAGTTTTTGGCGGGCTCGTGGTACTGCCGTTCGAGCAGGCAAAAACCGCATTGACGAAATATCACGCAGCAGCGGGGGCCATGCCGGAGGAACTGACTGTCTGGAGCGTGTTGCGGCTCGCGCCGCCTCTGCCTTTCCTGCCACCGGAGATACACGGCAAGCCGGTCATCGTCTTTGCAATCTGCTACACCGGCGAGGTCGAAAATGGGCCGCGTGCGGTCGATGAAATCCGGCACTTCGGCACCGCGCTGGGCGAGCATGTTGGCCCAATGCCGTATGCGGCGTGGCAAAAAGCGTTCGATCCGCTGTTGACCTCCGGCGCACGCAATTACTGGAAATCGCACAATCTGGCTGAACTGCCGGACGGGCTGCTGGACCACCTGATCGATGCGATTGGCAAGTTGCCGTCGCCCGAATGCGAGATATTTTTCGGCCATATCGCTGGCGAGACCACGCGTATCGCGACCGATGCCACTGCCTACGCGAACCGCGACGCAAAATTTGTCATGAACGTGCACGGACGCTGGCGCGATGCGAGCGACGACGAGCGATGCATCGCATGGGCTCGAGCATTCTTCGAATCAACTGCGGCCTTTGCGCTGGGCAGCGTGTATGTAAATTTCATGACGCAGGATGAAACCGAGCGGGTCGGTGCAGCCTATGGCCCCAACTGGGAGCGGCTGGTGGCGATCAAGTCGCGTTACGATCCGCACAATTTCTTTTGTCAAAACCAGAACATCAAACCTACCGCTTCGTAACAGCCAGCACTGCGGTGCAGGGAAATTCTTATGTGGCTACGCGGATGTGCATCGCATCGCGCGGGGGCGGTAAAGCACCCCTCGATGGGCCATAGGACGTCGATTCATTAGGCAGCGCTTTTGGGCGGCCCCCCAAAGGGCGGGGAGCCGCAGTTCAACGTTATGGGTGATCGGGTGATGCCGGCCCGCAAACGGACGCTCACCAATCTCATCCGAGCGGCCGAAGGGGTCGAGAGCACTAGTTCGATTTGTTCGGAAGCAGTCATTGCGGCAGGGCCAATATCACGGTGCCGCGAACGGCAGGTATGGCCGATGAAGGAGCATTCGCATTTGATGATCGGGTGGCCGGTTACGGAGCGGAGCCGACGCGTGAACGTCCGACCGATGGCGCATGTGAACGTCGCTTTGTGGCCGGTTGCTGCCTTTCGCAGCATAGGTCAGTTCGCATCTCGAAACGAGGGGAGTGACGTGTCCTCGCGCTCTTCGTCCGAAGTGACATCTTTAATTCGCGTCCGACAAACCCATACCCAGCGGCGATCCGGGCGCCGCGGTTCAGCGAATAGACGTTTTTATTGTCGCAACGTTGACATCTTTAATGCGCTCTATGAGTGGTCCAGCCAGTTACGTCACCGCCCTTCCATGCGGTCTCGAACACCCTCAGGTCTTCGTCCTCACTAACCCCGGCGCCGACGAGGTCGCTGTAGGATTCGAGGTTGAATAGTTCGAGCTCGTCTTCGTGGACACCGGAGACTATCGATACGGCTGCGTGGAAGAGTCGCCTTCGTACCGGTCCATGACGTTCAGAAGTTCCCGGTGCGGGATGCGAAGCGCACGCAGGCCGAACTGTCCGTGATCGCGATGAAAAAGACGATCGACATCGACGCCTGGTATCTTCAGGGCACGGTCATCGCGAGCGTCGTGGGGCAAGTTCTAAGTGGCCTTGGCGCGTTTCTTGACGCAATGAAGTTGGCGTCCGTCAGGCGATGCCCCTCCTCTCTGCAGACTGGTTGGCGAAGCGTTAGCTTCGCCACTAGAATGGGAATCGCACACTTCAGTATATCTACTTTTATGAGCCAAGAACTCTGGATAGCGAACCCGGAAACTGCATACCTTCTTTGGCAACGGGCCGAGGCCACGGGCGCCGATCGCCGTGCGTTCGCTGAGCAGTCAATCGTCCAGCACTGTTCGATGTTCTCCCGATTCAACGAGTATCTGACTGCGCATCGAACGACGTTGGCCACGTTCGGTGCGGACCAGATCGATGGTTTCTTTTCGGATCTGGAGTACAACTGCCAACCCGGCACTACTACACGCCTGCGATATCTCAAATTGATCGATCGGCTCTCGCGGCATCTGGTCGCGCAGGAGATTCGCACCAACAACCCTGCTGCGCAACTCCTCACCAGTGAGCGCTGGCCAGAGGACGAGCCGACACCTGTCTACCTTTCGGGAGACGACGACGTGCGTGTCCAGACCGTCTGTGGTGTCCGGCAATTCGAATCATTCAAGGATCTGCGCAACACGGCCATCGTCGCCCTATTTCTCGGTTCGGGCGTCGCGGCAGCGGAACTTCAGCAACTGACTGTCGATGATCTCGACGTAACCAGCGCTCGCGTGAGTGTTATTGTGAAAAAACACGGGCCGCGCATCGCTCGCCGGGTGCCCGTTGACCTTTTTGCAGTCGACGTGATGCGAACGTATCACGGTGCGCGCGTGGAAATACCGTGTCCCACCAACTGGTTATTTGTCGCAACCGCAGGCGGGAAGCCGATGAAAGCGGACACGCTCGGATCGTGTGTGCGTGCGGCACTGCGGTCTGTGGGCACCGCGGCGGCAGACGAAAGTCCGCGACTGCTGCGAAATACATACGGCCGGAGGCATCTGAGCGAAGGAAAGAGCAACGAACAGGTGAGCGGACTGCTGGGCCTTTCCAGTCATAGGACCGCTACACGTTTGCGTCAGACGCTTTGGCAACCGGATCCCGCGCCCGGGTCTATCGAGCGCTCGGCCTAGCTGGGACGTCGTTAGGTTGAACGACGGTAGTGCCTTGATCTTGGTTCGCCTCGCAATCGTTACTTGTCGTTGCAGAGTCACGACGTGACGCCTTGCTGAGATTCTTCAGATGGCCTGCTGCAGCGATCCTTCTGGCAAGCCGCCTCCCCCTGTTTCCTGATTTTGGTTGCTCGCGCATGTTCGGGTGATTCCCGGTAGAGGTAAGGATCGGCGACCGCAAAGTACGGCCACACGGCGACCGCTAGGATAACGAGCGGATCGTCGTCAGCATGTCTACCTCTCGCAGGAGCACGGCGTAATGGACGATACCACCTGCCACCGGCGTTGGCGGAGGCATCGAAGCAATTTTTCGCCTTTTCCCCACTGCGCCGGTTGCCGAATCGGCCGTTGTTGCAGTGAGGGTGACGAGAGGGCCACTCACGCCTCGGCGAGACAGCACACATCCGCTCCCGCTTGACTTTGCGTAGGTGTCCGTATCGTGGGTCGTGCGCCGTACATTGGGTTCGGCGCGCACTCCGGAGGTCACGCATGGTCTATAAAGGCTCCTTTAAAGACATCATCGACCCTGCGGCAAGCCGCGAGCCGCGCTTTGCACGCTATCGGATAGTGCTCGCGGGGAATTCATCTTCCGTCCGCGCCGTTGTTCACCTTATCCACGGTGAGCCGTCGCAGCCGCAGCAACCCGACCTTACTGCCGTCCTCGACGTAGTACTGAATCGGATCGTTGATGACGATCTCGGCGGAATCAGATTGGATCGCATTCAACTCGTTGTGCAGACAGGGCCGGATTTCTTGGTATATCCAATCAGGTTCAATGCACTGGAATTCAGGCAGCCGGAGAGGGGCGTCCCGCAGTCGGGGCGAAACCGGGACGAGCCCTTTCATATTCGGTCGCACGACATCACGGGCGGCTCGGTCGCCTTCTATGTGGATCACGACAGTGCCAAACCCGTTGCGGCCAAAGTCGCGGCGTTGCTCAGATGACAGCGGTATTTCATCGATACGTGGTGGGCGTGTGGGAGTCGCTTTGGCCGAGCGAGCCGTATATGAAGCATCGCATCCTGGTCGACTTGAAGGTAAGGGCTGTGATCGCCGGCGAAGACCGCGCGCATCACTGCTGGACCGCCATGAGTGTCGAACATCTCGAATACATGCAGCAGATTCTGGACGAAACGTACTCTGATTTCTTGAGAGAGAGGCAATCCCGCTCTGGGCTGATGCCCGCATCGAGCAACGGCAGATTCCGTAGAGCACCCGCCGTTCGAATGGCGTCGCGGTGCGCTGGTCGAACGGCAGTAATTGGCCAACGTCGCTCCTATTGTAAATACAGGTATGCTTTAAACGACCGGCCGCTCTGGCGTTAGTGGTCGTCGTAGCACGACTCGCCAAGAGCCGAATGAGGAAGATTTGGCTCAAGCAAGGCGCGTGATAACCAAGAAAAGGGCGGCAGATCTCGCGAAGGGCGCCGACCGCGCTAGCGAGAGCAAACATCGTCGTGAGGTCCCCATCGTCCCACCCTCGGTTTTCTCACGTTTTCCGGCATGACCGCGTGGGGGTTTTCTCTGATTTGCGTGATCCATGCCACATGCGTCGCTATCCACGCCTGTGACAATCGTCCTGAATTCGCTATCGTCCCGGCGGTGTAATGCGTTATGCTGTACGGCTTTGAAGAGTATTCTTGTCGAAACCATGGACGCGATCGATAAACGAACCCCGGTTAGCTTTCGCCTGACTCTCAGGCACAAGCGCTGCCTTGAAATGGCTGCCCGGAATGACCAGCGTTCTCAGACAAACTTCGTCGAGAAGCTCATCAGCGACTACTGTGAACTGCACGGCATCAACCCAGACGCAGTAGGCGTCTCCAAAACTAGAAAGCCGAGGAAAGCTTGAGCGGCATCGACTACTCCGCCTTGACCAAAGAGCAACTCATCGAGGTGCTCAAGCGGCGCGACTCACAGGCCCACTACGGGCTGCACTGGGAGCGCCGGGCCATCGACCCAGATAAGGCGCTGAACCGGGACTTTGTTGGATTCGAGCTTGTTGCGGATCACTCCTGCGGCAATGGCCCGTGGGAAAATCTGGTCATCGAAGGCGACAACTACGACGCCTTGAGGCATCTGGCGACCACCCATGGAGGGCAGTTCCACCTCATTTACATTGATGTTCCGTACAACACCGGAAACAAGGATTTCGTCTATAACGACAGTTTCTTCGACTCCAGAGACCGCTACCGGCATAGCACCTGGCTCGAGTTCATCTATCAACGCTTGGCACTGGCCAGGGCTCTGCTGAGGGAAGATGGAGCCATCGTCGTCAGCATCGACGACAACGAACTGTTCAACCTTGGACTGCTTATGAACCAGGTATTCGGCGAGCGCAGCTTCGTGGCAAACTGCATCTGGCAAAAGCGCTACAGCCGTGAAAATCGAAGCGCCATCGGCGACAGCCACGAATACCTCCTGGTCTACTCCCCGAACCCCGACAAGTTCAAGCAGCGTCGTGGCCGCATTCCGTTGTCCGAAGAAAAGGCGAAGGTCTACAAGAATCCCGAAAACCCGAACGAAACCGACCCGACGAAGCGCTGGCAGTCAATCTCGATGACTGCCCAAGGTTATCGACCAAACCAGATGTACCCCATTGAAGCACCGAATGGTAAGGTCCACTATCCGCCAGAGGGGCGCTGTTGGTCAACTATCGAGTCGGAATACCTCAAGCTCAAGGCAAAAGGCAGAATAACCTTTGGCAAGGATGGAACAGGTGTTCCCCGTATGGTGCGATATCTCTCCGACGTCGAGGGACTTGTCCCGTGGACATGGTGGCCTCACGAAGAAGTAGGGCACACCGATGAAGCACGCAAGGAAATACAGGACATCTTTAGTACGCAGACGGCCTTTGACACGCCAAAGCCCACCCGGCTCATGGAGCGCGTCCTGGAAATTTGCGCGCCCGACAAAGATGCGCTCGTGCTGGATTTCTTCGCAGGCTCCGGTACGACAGCCCATGCGCTGCTGCGGATGAACAAGGCAGATGGCGGCCAAAGGCGGTTCGTGATGGTGTCCAGCCGCGAGGCGACGATCGAGAACCCGGACAAGAACCTGTGTCGCGACGTCTGCGCCGTGCGTCTGCGCAAAGTAATCGAGGGCTACACCTCGGAAAAGAGCGGCCCGGTTGAGCCGCTCGGGGGGGCGTTTGCCTACGTCAAGGCCGTTCCCGTGCCCATGCATCGCCTGGAGGAACAGCTCTCGGACGCGATGGTGTGGACCTTCGCACTTCAAGCCTGCGGGCACCCATGCAGCGTCGTGCAATCGGGGCTCTCCACGTCCCGCAAGGACAACCACCTCGTTGCATATTGCTCCAATACCAGGCCCTCAACCCTGTTTGCACTTCGCGCCGTTCTGGAACAGCACAAAGGCCCTGCCGTGGTGCTCAGTTGGGCTGTACAGGCAGTGCAGGAAACTCTTATCGGGGTCGATGCCAGCGCCAGCTATGTAGCCGTCCCGCAGGATTTGCAGCGCGCCTTCAGGCAGGGCAACGCACAGGGCCGAGAGTCTGAGTCTGCTGAAACGGAGGCCCGGGAAGAACAGTCAGTTGCTCAGCTTGAGGGAGAACCATCATGAGTCGAACCATTCCGATGCCGTTCCAGGACAGGCATGTCAATGTTATGGTCGACCGGTTCATGGTGTTAAAAGCGAGCTATGAGGCCTTGGGTCCGAGCCCTGACATGGCGGAACTCACCCGGCTTCGCCACGACGGTGCTTGCGTGCTGTTGCAGGCGCCTACCGGCATTGGCAAGACGTTGATGGCCTGCGAGTACATGGCGAAGGTCTCGCCGATGGACCGTGTACTTTGGTTCTGGTTCGCGCCTTTTACCGGCGTTCTCTCCCAGGCTAAGGGTTCCCTCAGGCGACAGGCTCCGAGCCTTGTGCAACTGGATATTGACGCCGACCGTGACGTCGGGAAGCTAACGCCTGGCGCCGTCTTCGTACTTAGCTGGCAGACGGTAGCAGCCCGATCGCGTGAATCTCGGGTGGTTCGACAGACTGGCGACGTCGGTTTGGCCGTCGATGACTTGATTGTCCAGGCACGGGACGCCGGCTTCCGCGTCGGTGTGGTCGTCGATGAGGCTCACCACGGGTTTGTTCGTGCCACGGAAGCCGCGCGCTTCTTCGCCGATGTGCTGGCACCAGACTACGTGTTGCTCATGACAGCGACACCACGAGACGCCGACGCAGCGAAGTTCGCCCAGCAGACGGGCTATCGCATCGGTGGCCCGGAGGAATGGGCTTCGGTGACTCGTGCAGAGGGCGTCGAAGCGCAGCTGCTCAAGAAGAGCGTGAAAGCCGCCCGGTTCATCGCGCAAAACCAGGACGATGCCCAGTTGCTGGCCTTCGAAGAAGTGGCGATGTCCGAGGCCGCCGCAATGCACCGGCTTATCAAGAAGTCCTTGGCTGAGGCTGGAGCTGGGCTGGTTCCCTTGATGTTGGTTCAGGTGCCCAACGGCGGTGAGATGCTTGAAAGGGCTAAGCGCTACCTAGTCAGCACACTGCGCTTCCCTGAAACCGCCGTGCGTAGTCACACTTCGGACGAACCGGATCCAAACCTGTCCGCGCTGGCAGATGACCCGCAGGTTGAGGTCATCCTTTTCAAGATGGCTATCGCAACGGGTTTCGACGCGCCTCGCGCCTTCACCCTCGCCGCGCTTCGCGGTGCACGCGACGCTAGTTTCGGTATCCAGGTGGTCGGGCGCATCATGCGAGTTCACCGGCTCCTTCAAGGCAGGATCGACGAGCTTCCGCCACTGCTGCATTATGGCTATGTATATCTCGCTAATGGTGAGGCGCAGGAAGGGTTGCTCAGCGCTGCTGCACAAATCAACCAGCTGCCCGGACAGCTAGCGGCTGCTTCGCCTGCCACTGTCGTGACTATCATGGGCGGTCAGTCGAGTGTGCAGGTTGTCAAGCCGGGAAAATCGTTCTCGCTTCTTCCAGATCGGCCGGTCTCGGATACGCCTGCGCATGCCGCCGATCCCGGGGGCTCTTCGACCTCCGGCCCTGCGGCGTCGCCCTTAGAAGAAGGAGCGCCAGCTCAATATATGGCGCCCGTTTACAGGGAGCAGGCGGCATTGTTCGACGTACTGGCCACCTCACCCGGCACCTCCCTTACCGAGGGTCACGAGACTCCTGTTGACCCGCTTCATCCCGGGTTGGTTCACGGATATGCGCAAACATCGTCCTTGGCGCAAGCCTTCCAGCTAGAAGCCCAGTCGCCCGGATTCAGCTATGGGCTTAAGCATTCAGCACCGCAGTCGTTCTTGACCGAAAAGCTTCCCGCTTTGCCTGAAGACTTCGAGCGACGCCTTGCGCAGCACATCGACTTTGCCCGTGTGCTCGGTGACCGCTTGAAAGTGCGTTCCAAGGTTAAGGAGCGCATGACTGATGTATTCACGGCAGGCGCCACGCCCGAGGACAAGGACGTCTGGGCAACAGTCTCACCAGCGGCCATAGCCCAGAGAGCCCGCCAGATTGCTTTCCAGTTCGAGGATGTCGACCGGCGTGAACTGCTCAAGGCGCTGCAGGAGCGATTCCGCGAGATTTTGCTTAACGAAGGACATAACCCGCCCGAGGATGAAGAGGAGTTGACCCAGCAACTGGAACTGGTGCTTGTTCGCAACGACAAACTCATCCGCGACGCTCACAAGCGGCTGAGGGCCGAACAAGTTGGCACAGCTACCGTACACTTGCCGGTATCGGTCTCCTCGACGGTGCCGCTGGAGCCAGCCGTCCGGAACGTCTACGGCATCTTCCCGGACGACCTGAGCCCTCAGGAGCGGCAATTTGCTGATCTGCTCGACACTTCGGAGCAAGTGCTGTGGTGGCACCGCAACCCTGTTAAAAAGCCCTTCTCGGTCGCTTTATACGGCTGGGCTGAAGGTGTTGGCTTCTTCCCAGATTTCGTCGTCGGCGTTGCCGAGCGTACTGAAGGAGGCGGGGTGGCACTGAGTGAAGTGAAAGGCCCACAGCTGCAGCAGTATGACAAGGCCAAGGCGGGGGCCCGCCACGTTACGTACGGCCGCGTTTATATGGTCGGTAAAACAGGAGCAGCCGGAAACTTCCGACTGTGGCGTCTCATCAGTGAGAGCCAGGCCCTTGTCGACGACGGACCTTTCGAGGTCCAGCGGATGCGGTACTCTTGAGAATTGGCGTCTATGATCGATCTTCCTACTCTACTACCAAGTGTATGTTAATCGACATTGATCAACTTTGCCAAACAGTCAGAACGCCAGCCGATCTCCGAAACTTGCCAGGCTACGTGGAGAAGGTTAACCCCGCGCAGGTCGGGCTCCGGCGCGTTATCTGGCCGTATGGCTTTGCATCCGAAACGCACTGTGCCTTGACGAACTGCGGCACGCTGCACAAGGCAGGGGTGATCATCGAGCTCGAAGACGGCACAGTCTCTAACATTGGGCACGTTTGTGGCGCCGACAAGGACAAGTTCTCGTCGAAGTTCACGGCGGAGATGCTCAAGTTGTCCGAGTCGCGACGTCGGGAGGCAATGCTGCCGATCCTGCTTGACCGACCAGCGCTTGAAAGAACGGAACGTGAAGTACGCGCCGCATACCACGAGGCGGAAAATTGGGTCCGCCGCATCGCCGCGTTCGCATCAGTTTGTCCAGAGGCGGACTGGGAACTTCGGCGCCGCATCAGCGGTGGCGCCAGTATGGCAGTTGTCGACGTAGTGGAACGCTCAGAATCGGAAGTCCGCGATCTCATAGCGTCTGGGTTGGCAAGCAACCGTGCTGCCGCGCGCTACAAGGAAGTTGAGAAAGGCGTTATCCGCGGCTCGGCTGCGCTATCACTCTCGGAGCGACGGATTACCTCACTCTGGCGTCGCGCAGATGCGCTGCTCGCTGCTGATCCGCAAGCCGTCGACATCGCAGGGCTCCAGAAACTATTCAACGAATCAGTCCATTTGCCAGAAGATGCACGACGCGTCCTCGAAGAGTGCGAGGCAGCACGGGTGTTCTTTACTCCGGCCAACTTCGCCTTGATGGCGATGCTACCGATGTCACCAGCGGCCAGGGGCGTCCTGAATGCCCTTACGATAGACAAACTCGATAACTCTGTAGTGCAGCTGCCCGCGCGTCAGGACCTTCCGAATTCAGCAGGAGATCGGCCGCTTAACAAGAGGGAGCGCGATCTTCAGCGAAAGATGGCGGCGATCCAGCGCGCGGCGCAACGGGTCATCAAACGATAGCGCAGCAGGTTCCGTTTCTGAGCAAGCACAGACAACATCAACGCATCGATTTCCTAACGATGTGCTACAGCGAAGCAACATCCACACCGTTGCGTGCGCACCCGGTGAAGTCTCGTCGGAGCGATGGGAACCGCCTGCTACGCACTCAATTTCCGCGGAGATCCTGACTAATGCGCATCACTTCAACGGGGTCCGTTCGCCCGAGTCCACGGGATGGACGAGCGAAAGACGCGGTGTTCGCGCTGAACGCATTGGCCGAGCTTGTGCATGTTTCGGAGGTTGCACGCGGTAAAGCATGTGAGTGCTGTTGCGTTGCCTGCGGTTCACGTGTGATTGCCAAGAAGGGAAATCAAACCGCTTGGCACTTTGCGCATCTATCTAAAGCGGATTGTCGGCACGCGGCCGAGACGGCACTGCATAAGGCCGTCAAACAAGTCATCCTCGAAGGAGACTTGATCCGCCTTCCTGATCTGATTGTCGAGGCGCGGGCGAGCGTTGGCACCCATGTTGGTCACGCAAAACGTTGTTTGGAGGGGCGCGCGGTCCAATATGTTGCGCCGCAACTCGAGGTCCGTTTGAGCGAAATCGTCGCCGACGCTGTCGTCACAACGCACGACCGACAGTTAATTATTGAAGTCGCAGTTGAGCATCCGGTGGCCGACGCGAAGCTCCGGAAACTTGCTTGCATGCAGACGCCGGCGATCGAACTTGAAGCATGGAGGTTGGACCGCACGGTGGATTGGAACAAAATCCGATCCTTTGTCAGCGAGTCGAAGGACGAAAGTGGCTGTTCAACCCGCGCGCCGGTCAGCTGATGATGGAGGCGCAGGCTGAAGCTCGAGCCCAAGCCCAAGCCCAAGCTCTGGCTGACGCACATGCCAAAGCTGTCGCACGCTACGATATGCAACGATTCCAGACGGCGGCTGGGAACTCCGGCCGTCGCGCGGGCGATCCGGTGCTGACGGGCGATTGGCAAACTGATGCCACGGCAAAGTTAAAACGGCTATGGCATACGTATCGAGTTGACCGGCTCCTCACCGTAACTCCCTCCTTGGCAGCAGCCGATATGATATTGCGCTGGGAAGAGAAGGATGCGCATGAGGGGGATGTGCAATCTCACTTCGAGGGTCTACTTGCCGTGCTGGCGAGCACCGCACACATTACATATCGGGATGAGAACGGCGCTGTCGCTGAATTCTCTGTCAATGACTAGCTCGGGCCGGAGCCGGCTGTCGGTGTCGAAGAATATGACAACCAAAGTCGAGGGACCAGTGAACGACGAAAACGTGCTTGCGTCGGCGCGACGCACAAAACGAACGTATGTGCGTTTTTCGTTTCCCCGGGGAAACGACATCGGTATAGATCAAGGGGTGCAAGTCCCCTACGGTTTGTCGCGAAGCGCTGACGGGGGCGCTCTTTCCTGAACCTGCCTGCTGACGAGATGCTCGCGGAACCCGCACCCAAGCCCCCCAAGCGCAGTGCCGGCGATGCCACAGGCGATGCACAGCCGTCGTTGATTGGCTAACGGCAGCTGCCGACGAGTTCCGCGCAAAGCACCCTGAACCCACGACCCACGCCCCGCGCATCGTCGACAAATGCAGCGGGCTCCCATCGTCTTCCGAATTTTCCGACTTCCGGCACGGCGTCCCATGGTCCCGGTTATGAACGAACCCCAGGGGCTGCGGGCCTGCTATATCGGGCGTTCCTGACCTTTTGCCAGTCGGGCGACCGGCCGCGCTGGTACGTTGACTTAAGGCGCTTGGCCACCATACCCTCCAGACCGAGGGCCTGCACCTGTTCGAACACCCAGTGTCCGGCGGCGACAATGCCGGACAGATAGACGAGCGTGCCCGTGTCTCCGAAGGCGTCGCGAAGCAGGCGCTTGCGCGCATCAAGCGGAAGGCCTCTCAGATCGCGATCGCCAGTTGCCAGCATGTCAAAAACGTAAAGCCGCGCGGGATGGGCAGTAACAGCTGCGCGCACGTTTGAAGGACGCGATGTTTTGGCGCGGGTCTGCAAACGATGGAATGAGGGACGGCCGTCCGGGTTGTCGACCGTCAGCTCGGCGTCCCAGATGAAATCCCCGGGCACCTGCGAGACAGCCCCGACAATATCCGGGAAAGACAGGTTAAGCGGGTTGCCCGGACGGGATATCAGCTCGACCTGGTCTCGGGTCTTGCGCACGAGAGTCCTGAAACCATCGAGCTTCAATTCGTAAATCCATTCTTCGTCCGAGAACGGCGCGCGACGCGGCGTCGCCAGCATCAGGTCGCCTGCCTCGATGGGCCGTCGCAGCAGTACGCCGGGCCCACTCGCGGGCGCGGCGTTCCCGGCAGTCCGGTTCGTTGCCTTGGTGGCCCGTGGCATGGCAGATCCGGCAGCAGACGTGGTAGCGCTTCAAGGCGTACCGCGTGGCCGCCAGGCGCTGATATAGGCGCATCTGGCCCACGCAAACGCGGAGTGGCCGGCGATGTCTTCGCTCAGGCCCGAGTACGCGCAGAAGTGAGCGAAGTCGTCTTCGGCGGTGTGGCCGTTGGAGCCGGTCGCGGGTGGAGCCGCATGGAGAAGTTGCGCGAGTAGCTGGTCCGGGTCGCCGTAGCACATGCTTTTTCCTCAATCAGAACTGGGCCGTGCGCTACGCGCAAGTGTCCGCGGGCGGTGGGTCGAACGTCCAGGTGCGCAGCGCGGGCCGGTGCGTAAAGTGAGGGTGCGCGAACCACTCCTGCAGGTTTTCGCCAACCTGGCCGATGAACCAGGCGTCAACGGCAAAAGGCTCGTCCAGGCCGTCCGGCTCGTCCACGGCCAGAAAGGCGCCGCGCAGCTCGTCGACGGCCAGATACACGACCGCAAACTCGGTCACGTCGGCGGTAGTCCACTGCGGCTGGCCGCGCAGCAGCATGCGCAGGTCGGAAACCGTCTGCTCAAATGCTCGTTCCATGAGGTTGCTCCCGGGTTATCAGGCACAGAGTGCATTGTCCGTGCCAGCGGTGCGGCGTCTACGGTAAAAACGCTTACCCGCGCATGCGTCGGCCGGTCCAGGCGGTCACCGGGTTTTCCAATGAGCTGAGCGTTCGCGCGGGATGCGTGGCGATTTTGCCCCGCATCCTCTCGAACGTCCTCGTAATAGGCTTTAAGAACGCACTCAAGTGACTCTGCAACCCAGCCGATAAACACTGGGTGCGGTCCGGTCCGACATAGATATTGACATAGCTACGGACGTATATATACTTGTAGCTACGTTGGTTTGTGGACCGGGAGTTAGCCATGTCTCGTATTGCAAAGTTATTCACTAGCGGCGGCAGTCAGGCCGTTCGGCTTCCCGCTGAATTTCGTTTCGAGGGAAAAGAGGTCTTTATCAGTCGTGATGGGGAACGCATTGTTCTTTCCCCGAAGCCGGATTCGTGGGCCGAATATCTCGCGTCGGGCCCGCGTGCGACGCCGGACTTCATGGACGGCGTGGTCGATTTGCCTGTTCAGGACCGGGAGCCGATCTGATGCCGTTGTACATGCTGGACACTGACACGTGTGCGTTTGTAATGCGTGGCCCGTCCGAAAACCTACGCGGGAAGCTGCTCGCAACGCCCATCGATGAACAAGCCATTTCAGTTATTACTCTCGCGGAGTTGCTGTTTGGAATCAAGTTGTCGTCGCAGGCAAAACGCAATCGACCGGCGCTAGACGCCTTTGTAAAACACTTGACGGTGATGGAGTGGCCCGAAGAAGCAGCCGAGCACTATGCGGAGATTCGCGCGCATCTACACAAAAGCGGTCAGATGATCGGCGCGAACGATCTCTTGATCGCTTCGCATGCACGCTGCGTCGGCGCTGTCGTGGTCACGAATAACGAGCGGGAGTTTCGGCGTGTGCCGGCGCTGAAAGTTGAGAACTGGCTGTAGTTCGGACACAACGTGAAAGGGCCATGCAAAAGTTCAAAATCGGCGACAAGGTACGGCAGCAAGGCAAGATGCAGGTTATGACCGTGGAAGGCGACGCGGCACTGGCGGCCGTATCCACGAGGCCGGGGCGAGTCGCAACGACGCCCGGAATGGTTGTCTGTTCTTGGGCGAACAAGCGAGGGCGGAAGATCCAGAAGGCATTTGTCGAACTGGGTCTTGAATTCGCAGAGTGAGGGAAAAGCGGATGGCGAATATTTTGCGCTGCGTGCTGGTCTTACTCACAAGTCAGTAACATAGCGGACAGATGGATATTGAAAGAACGATCGAACCAGAGCGGGGCTATTGCCGATATCGGCGAGCTGTTTGCGGACGCGTTGGGCGAGTTTTTCGCCCTTCATCAAAGGACGTCTGGCGACGCCGGTACGCTTGGCATGGCTCCAGACCAGCTCGTCGGGATTCAGATCCGGTGCGTAACCAGGCAGGAAGTGCAGGGTTAATTTCCCTTGGGTGCTGCTCACATAGTCTTTGACGCACGCCTTTTTGTGAGCGGGCAAGCTATCAACAATAAGATGCACGGCGCGACGGCGTCGGAACATCAACTTTTCGAGCAGAACGACAAACAGCTCGCCCGTGAGCGCGCCGGGGTAAGTGTCGAACCAGAAAGCTCCCTTGGAATTCACGGCTGAGGCTGCGCTCATGCTTTGGCGTTCGCCAGGTCGCTCGACGATCGGGGTCTCGCCACGCTGCGCCCAGGTTCTGCCGTGAACCGAGTCAGCCCGAAAGCCAGACTCGTCCCAGAAGAAAACATCGGCATTCTCGCGGCTGGCTTGCTGCGCAATGGCGGGAAAGGTCTCGTGCTGCCAGCGTTCGATGGCGACTGGATCACGTTGATAGGCACGTTGGAGCGGTTTTTGCGGCGTCACACCCAGGCGGGCAAGCAGCGTACCGATCGAAGCCAGACTCAGTCTGACATCAAACTCGCGTTGGATCAGCTCGGCTACAAGAGCGCGCGTCCACAGTGCGAAATCGAACCCGTACTGCAGCGGATTCTTGCCGTGAATCCAGCGAAGTACGGTGGTTTCCTGCTGTTTGGTCAGTTTGCGCGGACGGCCTGTAGCGGTGGTCGAAAGCAGTGCACGTACGCCATGACCTCGTCCCCGCGCTTGAGCGCGAATCTTGTACGCCCACGATCGATGCATCCCGAACGACGCCGCGACATCATCGGGGTGCTCACCCTCAGCCATGCGTTTCACTGCGAGTATGCGCATTTCCTCAAGCGTGTTATGAGCCAATGCCCGGCCATCTCTCTTCATGAAATGCTCCGACGAGTCCCAAGATAACCAAGCATAGGATATTCGTCGGCAAACTTCCTGACTGATGAGTAAGTGTCGCCTGGTACGGTGCGCATCTGCTGATGGCCCATGCCTTTGATCTACCCGGGCGGTCGATCATGGCATTTGCGAAGAGCGATCTGTTGTTCGCATGCACGTCTGGCCATGACGAGCGCGAATCCCAGTGCCAACGCGCTCTTTCCAAAAATTGACTCGGAAAAGATCATGCGGGTGATGGCGATGTACCGGCTCCGGTTGTTTGGACACGCTTTTGCAGCTCAGGCGGCCAGCTTCAACAGCCGTTCCTGACGGGCTTCGAGGGGTGATTTGAAGCCCAGCTTTTCAAGACGCCAGTCGCGATTGTATCGATCCTTGAACGCGATGGCGGCAGCACGAACTTCCTCCAGGTTTTTGAAGATGCGCCCATGAATAGCCTGTTCCTTCATTGTCCGGTTGAACCGCTCGGCGACGCCGTTGGTCTGGGGTTCGGCGACGAAGGCATAGCTCGGCGCGATGCCCCAGAACCTGATCTGGTTACGGAAGTCGTCCGACGTGTACTGCGAACCGTGATCCATACGCAGCGACAACCCGCGGCCCGAGTCGGCGACTACCGAGCCAAACTCGCCCAGCAGCCCTTGGGAGATTGGCTCGAGAGCAGCGAAGCGGTCACCAGTTTTCGCGGCATGGATGCCGGTGCACATGCCATCGCAGTGATCAACGCTCGAGAAGATCCACACCATGCCGTCGTCCACGGTCGCGATGCGCACACCGTCGGTACCCCACATCTCATTCGGGCGATCAGTCGTGATCCGGCCGTCGTGAAGGTTGGGTTCGCCTCGCGCCTGCCGGTGCGGCGAGAGCAACCCGTGCTCGCCCATCAACCGCAGTACGCGGGTCCGGGACACGCGGATGTCGTGCACGATGCGCAGCCGCGCCCAGACCTTGCGGTGCCCCTCGCCGATGAAGGGCGAAGCCGCCAGATCGTCGCAGATGGCCTTCAGCAGTTCGACATCAGGCATCTTCGGCTTCGGTCCACGTCTGCGCTGAACCATCGGCGTCACGTTGGTGCTCGCTCTGGCACGAACGGCATAGATCGTCGAACGCGGGAATTCGAGCACCTGGCAAACCCGTTGCAATCCAAAGGGCTTGCCTGCACTGACGACGTTCCTTCCAGCGCAGCGAGTACTCGAGCGACGCAAGGCCGCCCTGCACAATGTCTGGCAGGACAATCCAGTCGGCACCCTCGCCAAGCTTTTCGACGACGCTCATAAACGCCAACTCGTCGAATGGCTCGCCCTGTTGGTATGCAGTCCACGCGCCATTATCTAGCGCATACCGCATGCCTTCCGGGCGATGTGCGCCCTTAGCCGAAACCAGAAGGCGCCATTCCGCGCCGGCCAGTGCTTCGAGATTGCGACGCGTGCCGGTGCGGCTCGCGTATCCCACCATCGGCGGCCGATGCATGATCAGCCGCTCTTCTATTTCCGGATCTTCGTCGGCGCTTCCGTCAACGCAGTAATAGTCGGCGTAAGCCATGACAGCCTGCGCCCAACCTAGTTTCTCTCCGGTCGCATACGAGGAAAGCCAGCTCGGCTCGATCGTCGCCGGACTCATCGCCCACGCTCCGTACATCGAGGGTCAGCCGACGTGTCCGACTTCATCACATCTGCTTCGATGTCGATTCGCCCGGAGAAAACTCCAA